>NZ_JAJJBY010000013.1:0-144450 GCF_022625245.1 Bacillus sp. TL12
GTTTATTAGCAGTTTTTATTTTAGCATTTGTATCATTTCCTTGAAATACTTCTGTACAAGCAGAAGAGAAGCCACAAGAGAAAAAGCCGGAGGAGAAAAAACTTGTCTTTCCGGTTGTAAGTGACGTACATATTAAAAATAGCGGAACAGATGATACGTTTCGTTGGCAAAGAGCGATTGAACAGTTGAATACACTTGCGCCAAAGCAAGATGCATTTGTTATCGTTGGTGATTTTACCGATTCAGGTTCGAATCAGCAATATGATCGTTTTATGCAAGTGTATAATCAATATGCCAATAAAGATGCAGTAAGAATGAATTCACTTGGAAACCATGATTACTGGAATGGTTTATCGGTAGAGGGGGCGCAAAAACGCTTTTTAGAAAAGACAGGAATGGAATCTATTTATTATCATAAGGTAGTGAAGGGATACCATTTCCTTGTTATGTCACCAGAGGATGGGACGACACATGGGTATTATTCTGATAAACAAATTAATTGGTTGAAGGAAGAAATTGCAAAGGCAAAAGCTGATGATCCAGAAAAGCCAATTTTCGTGTTCTTACACCAGCACATTAAAGAAACTGTGTATGGTAGTCATGAGTGGGGAACGAAGGACAGTGCTAAAATTAATGAAGTATTAAAAGATTACCCGCAAGCAATTACATTCTCTGGTCATTCGCATTATCCATTAGATGATCCAAGGTCAATTCATCAAAAAGACTTTACATCTGTTGGAACATCTTCAGTAAGTTACATGGAAGTAGAGGGCGGGAAAGTGCAAGGAAATATTCCGCCAGGTGCAAGCGAATTAAGCCAAGGTTTATTAGTAGAAGTCGATGATAAAGAAGTAACAATTAACCGTCGTGATTTCCATACAAACTCTTGGACAGGTGAACCGTGGAAGATTCAATTACCAGCAAAAAAAGAATCGTTTAAACATGTGGAAAACCGGGATAAAGAAAAACCATCTTTTGAGGAACATGTAAAGTTAAAAGCTTCAAATGTAACTGAAAGTTCAGTAACTGCGACTTTCCCGCAAGCAGTGGATAACCTACTTGTTCATTCTTATCGCCTGCAAGCACGAGATAAAGAAACAGGAGAAATCAAAAATAAGTTATTAGCATTCTCAGAATTTTATCGTGATCCAGTGCCGAAAGAACTTACGTTTACATTAGCTGGGCTAGATAGTGGAAAAACATATACGCTAGAAGCAGTCGCTATCGACTCATTTGAAAACGAAAGCGAGCAGCCATTACAAGCGGAAGTAACAACAAAAAAAGAAATCATTGATCCAAATGCGAAAGTACCACAAGCGGACGTATTTGATGTGAATTTCTTAGATGGTACATTTAAAGATAACTCACCATTTGGAAGTAAAGGTGATGTAAAAGGGAATGTATCAATTGAATATGATAAAGCATTGAAAAAACATGTAATGAAATTAAATGGCGGGGCAAATACATTTGGTTATATCCCATTCTCTGCAGCACAAAAAGCAAAAGTAGTGGATACAGTTACATTAGAAGCAGCATTTTCTATGAATGAAATTCGCGGTCAAGCTATTATGGAAAATACAGAGAGCGGCGGAATTGGATTTGAATCTACAGGAAATGGATATGTAGAATTATGGGCTCACATTGGTGGTAGCTATAAACGGATAGGTACACAATTAGAAGCCAATAAAACATATCACCTAACAGGAACATATAACGGGAATGAATTAGCGATTTATGTAGATGGAAAAAAAGTAAATAGTCAGCCAGTGACAGGTAAAGTGTATTATCCGAATGTACCATTTGCGATTGGGGCAGATCCAACAAGTAACGGTAACGGTGGAGTTCCACTGAATGGACAAGTCGCACTTGCGAAATTATATAGTAAAGCACTTACTTCATCTGAAGTATTAGCGGCATATAACGAATTTTCAAATCGTACAAAATTAGAAGAGCTAAACGCTTTATATGAAGAAATTGGTAAAGCGAAAGAAACATTAGCGGTTTCATATGAATTTGGTGAAAAGCCAGGTCAATATTCACAATTGGCGTTTACAGAATTACAAAAGAGCTATAACGGAGCAAAAGTAGCATTTGAAAATATGGCAACTACAGGAGAACAAGCAATTGGAGCATATCATGATTTAAAAACAGCGCATCAAGCATTTTTACAATCAAAAGTAGTTGATCCAAAACCAGAAACACCGAAAGAAAAATTACAAAAAACAATTGATGTAGCAAAAGCTTTGTTAGCGAAAGTTCAAGTAGGACAAGAACTAGGGCAATATAAAGAGGGGCCAGTTAAAGCACTAGAAGGAAAAATTAAAGTAGCAGAATCTGTAGTAAAAGACGCAAAGGTAAAAGATCAGTACGTAGAAACAATGAATCGTACATTAGAATATGCGATTCAGCTTGTAGAAAAGAGTGTAAATCAATAAAACAAAAAAGAAGCTTGTCATGGCAAGCTTCTTTTTTGTTATACTAAAAGTAGAAAGACAGGATAAGGGAGCGAATAATTTGGAAGAGAAAAAGCTAAAAAGAATTCTTGAATACGTATGGATTGCAGTTGTGCTCCTTGTTGGATATTATTTTTTGGAAGACAAAAGTATCTGGATTCTATTTTTAATGACTTTTTTATTAGCGGGACTTGGCACGCTATTTATTAACTTTTTCTTTGATAGTCTAGCTGTATGGAAAAAGAAGAAGAAGGAAACAAAATAATAAAGTTGGCTGGACCTAGTCCACCTTGCCTTGGTATATACAAATGTTAACGGAGAAACGAACTGGAACGTAAAACAGCTCGCAAATATGGCGAGCTGTTTTCTTTATGCTTCTTTTTGTTCATCATTATTTTTTTCATTCAGTAAGTGGCTATTACGTCTAGAGTAGAAGAAATATACACATAGTCCAATGATTAGCCAAACAGCAAAACTTTTCCACGTTGTTGCAGAAAGGTTAATCATTAAATAGAGACAACAACAAATTGCAACGATTGGTAATATAGGGACGAACGGTGCACGGAAGCCTCTTTGTAAATTTGGATGTGTTTTGCGTAAGATAAGTACAGCGCAGCAAACAAATACAAAGGCTGTTAATGTACCGATGTTCACTAAGTTTGCAAGTAAGTGTAAATCGAGTAGGCCTGCTAATAAAGCTGCTGCAATTCCTGTAATCCATGTATTCAATAATGGAATTTTAACTCTTTGATTGACGCGAGATAATGCTTTTGGAAGTAGACCGTCACGGCTCATCGCATAAGAAACGCGAACTTGTCCGTACATAACAACTAAAAGAACAGTCGTCATTCCTGTCATGGCTCCGACGGCTAATAAGCCAGCGATTGTATCTTCACCAACGAAATGAAGTGCAAAAGCAACTGGGTCAGAAACATCTAGTTGTGTATAAGGTACCATTCCTGTTAATACAAAGGATACAATCATATAAAGTGCCGTACAAATGAGAAGGGAGCCGATGATACCAATTGGTAAATCGCGCTGCGGTTTCTTCGTTTCCTCCGCGGCTGTTGCGATCGCATCAAATCCTAAGAAAGCAAAGAATACAGTTGCTGCACCTGTAATAATCCCATCATATCCAAATGGTAAAAACGGTGTCCAGTTTTCCGGTTTAACGTACTTTGCACCTGCTACGATAAAAGCGATAATAACCGCTAATTTAATTAATACCATAACGTTATTAATACGAGCACTTTCTCGTACACCAAAGCTAAGAAGCGCTGTAATTAAAAGTAAAATACATACAGCTGGTAAGTCAATGATTCCGCCCTTTCCCATCCCAGGGGCTGAGGCGATGATGGCGGGCAGGTGAATATTAAATCCCGAAAGTAAGGATTGTAAATATCCGGACCATCCAACAGCTACTGCTGCAACGGCTAACAAGTACTCTAGCATTAAACACCAACCAACGATAAAGGCAACGACTTCTCCAACTGTCATATAGGCATACGTATAAACACTTCCTGACATAGGGATTGAAGAAGCAAATTCTGCATAGCAGAAGGCAACACATGCACAAGTAAATGCGGCAATAAGAAAAGATAACATAATACCAGGACCAGAATGTTTGGCCGCAACAATACCTGTTAAGACGAAAATGCCTGTCCCAATTACAGCCCCGATGCCTAAAAAGGTTAAATCTAATGCGGTTAATGTTCTTTGTAATTGCCGTGGTGATTCAGTCGTAAGCGGTTTCTTTCGTAATAAAGACTTCACTTGGACTCTCCTCTCATTCTTCAATTTTCACAACTGCAAAAATAGTATGAGCCCATTGTAAAAGAGTAGGTAAGTAAATAGAGGCACAGTTGTGAGAGTATAAAAAATATAGAATTGCTGTAGTCATTTTATTATAATTCAGAATATTTTGTCAAATAAAAATATGACAAATAAAATCGTAGGTGTAAGGAAAAACTACCATCAAAAATAGATGCACTTTATAAAGTAGGAGAAGATATTATGCTGTTTTATTTTGAACTTGTTGTGATTTTACTTTGTACGAAGTTGGCCGGTGATATTAGTGTTCGGCTTGGCCAGCCATCGGTATTAGGTAAATTAATTGTTGGGATTATTATTGGACCAGCTGTTTTTGGAATCATTAATAGCTCTGAACTGATTGATGAACTTAGTGAGATCGGTGTTTTATTACTTATGTTTATGGCAGGGTTAGAAACGGATTTAGAAGAGTTAAATCGTAATTTAAAATCTTCATTCGCAGTAGCAATGGGAGGTATCATTTTTCCTTTTCTTGGTGGATATTTGGCGGGACTTGTATTTGGAATGTTACAATCGCATGCCATTTTCCTAGGATTGTTACTCTGTGCAACATCGGTGAGTATTTCTGTTCAAACATTGCGGGACTTAGGGAAAATGAATACAAGAGAAAGCACAACAATCTTAGGGGCTGCTGTGTTCGATGACGTTATTGTAGTCATTTTGTTAGCATTTGTAATGAGCTTTTTAGGTACACAAGATGTGAGCATTACACTTGTCATCGCGAAGAAAATTATCTTTTTTGTAAGTATCGTTTTCATTGGCTGGAAAGTTGTACCGTGGATTATGAAGATGCTAGTGCCACTCCGTGTGTCAGAGGCGTTAATTAGTGCAGCACTTATTATTTGTTTTTCATTTGCGTACTATAGTGAACAAATGGGGATTGCTGGTATCATCGGTGCATTTGCTGCGGGGATTGCCATTTCACAAACAACATATAAACATGAGGTAGAACATAAAATAGAGCCGATTGCGTATGCGATTTTTGTGCCGGTCTTTTTTGTAAGTATTGGGATGGAGATTACGTTTCAAGGGATTGGGAACCAAATTTGGTTTATCGTTATCCTGACAATTATCGCGATCCTTACGAAATTAGTGGGATCTGGATTAGGTGCAAGGTTAACAGGGGTTAATTTGAAATCCTCGATTAGTATTGGGGCTGGGATGGTATCGCGTGGAGAGGTAGCGCTCATTATTGCGGCGAATGGATTAACAGCGAATTTATTGGCGAAAGAAAATTTCACTGCGATTGTGATTGTTGTTATCCTTACGACGATTATTACGCCGCCATTGTTGAAGAAGTATTTTGTGTAAAGGTGAAAAGCGGATCTATGATATATAGAAAAGAGGGACTTTCTTGAAAAGTCCCTCTTTTCTTATGAAGACAAATGTGTATTAGAAGACATTGCTTTTACATTCATAATAATATTTCGCTCTAACTCTTCATTTTTCTTTCCAATACGACGTCCAATAAAAAAGACATTGATTCATGCCCAAATCCCTAATCCGCCTAGAGTAAGGGTCATTGCGATTGCCATACCAAAATCACGAGCATAGTAGCGATGACCACCGAACCCACCTAAAAAGAACCAAATTAGATATGCAATTCCTTTTCAGTTTGATTGTATTTACCTAAACCATTTGGAATAAAGCGGATTATTACGCTAAAATAAAAGCAACCGTAAGGAATGGAGGGTGAAATATGAAAGCATCAACGCTACTATCTAAAATAGAAAATCATATGAATCAATTTTCACCAGCTGAAAAAAAGGTTGCCGAGTATATCATGAATCATGCAGAGATCGTTCCTAATTTAACGACAAAAGAAGTTTCTCATCATGCAGGCTCAAGTGAAGCGAGTGTCGTTCGTTTTTGTAAAACGATTGGAATTGGAAGTTTTAAAGCGTTTAAGTTGGCACTCGTTAGAGAATTAACAATTGCCGACTATAATATTAACGATTTTTCGGTGATGAATACAGAGGATGGACCGTTTGATTTATTTAATAAAGTTACATATGTAAATAAGGCTGCGATTGAAGCGAGTATTACTGCGATTGATAAAAAAGAGTTAGAAAAAGCAGCAGATGCCATTTTAGGGGCAAAAAAACTATTATTTTATGGAGTGGGTGGATCAGCAGCGCCAGCGATGGACGGAGCGTATAAGTTTACTCGTTTAGGCTTGACGGCGATGATGCTATCTGATTTCCACATGATGTTGCCTCTTGTAACCAATCTAGAAGAAGGGGATATTTTTGTCGCCATTTCAACTTCTGGCCGGACGAAAGATGTGCTAGAGATGGCGCAGTATGCGAATAAACAAGGGGCAACTGTTATTGCGATTACAACGCTCGATCAATCATCTCCATTATATAAAGAATCACACATCCGTCTTTGTATGCCAGATGTAGAACAAGACCATCGTATTGCGAGTATTGCTTCAAGAATGACGCAGCTGAATATCATCGATGCTTTGTATGTCATTACCTTTAACAGAATAGGGAATCAAGTATTGGATAAATTTACAACGACGAGAGAAGAAGCAATGCGGTTGCGGAAATTAAAATAAGTAGAAAGAAGGCACATTTTATGTGTCTTTTTTAGTAGATTTTAGTAATTGATTAGAGTGAAATCAAAATAATATTTTTTACCTATTGTAGTTTGTTTTGTAGAAAAAGGAGGGGATAAAATGCATTTGAAATATGGAAAACAAATGAATTATCTAGCTATTTTGTTTCTTTTATTCGCCTTTTTTGGATACATAAGCTTCGCAACTTGGTTAAGTCAATATGCAAGCCCAAATATATTCACTATGTTTAAGGGCTCAATGTGGATTTCTATTGCTCTTGCTGTTATTGGGTTTAGACAAGAGAAAAGCACTCCAGTGATAATGCTATTTGGCGTTTGTGCTTTAGTGTTAATTGGGTTATATATCTTTGCGATTCTTAGTTATTTTGAGCACCCAATCCCGTAAAAAATTTATATACAGAAAGTGAAAAGAAGGTCGTTACCTATATAGTAGGTTGTGATTTTCTTTTTTATTTTTGCATGAATAGACACAAAGTTGTTATAAAAAGAAATTACATTTCATAAAATAGGATATTAATGTTGATTTTTAGTTTCATATAGATATAATAAAAGTGTGAAATAAAATTTCAAAGAGGGTGAGAATATGCTAGAAAATTTATCAACAGAACACCGAAATGAAAATACGATGAACTTAGATGAGATGAGCATAAAAGAGATTTTACAAACGATGAATCGAGAAGATTATAAAGTGGCTGTAGCGGTCGAAAGTGAAATAGAACAAATTGAAAAAATTGTTCGAAGCGTTGTTTCATCCTTTCAAAATGGTGACCGGTTAATATATATTGGCGCTGGTACGAGCGGACGTTTAGGAATTTTAGATGCTGTTGAGTGTCCGCCAACATTTGGAACAGATGAGCAACAGGTGCAAGGATTTATCGCAGGTGGATTGAAAGCGTTTACGAAAGCGGTAGAAGGCGCTGAAGATCGAGAGGATCTTGCGGTAGAAGATTTAAAGAGTATTGGGTTGAATGATAAGGAT
Source organism: Bacillus sp. TL12 (assembly GCF_022625245.1). Classification (NCBI taxonomy): domain Bacteria; kingdom Bacillati; phylum Bacillota; class Bacilli; order Caryophanales; family Bacillaceae; genus Bacillus; species Bacillus sp. TL12. Next base: position 7,846 of record NZ_JAJJBY010000013.1, read on the forward strand.
ACTGTTATTGGAATTGCTGCAAGTGGCAGAACACCTTATGTAATTGGTGGATTGAAATACGCAAATTCCGTGGGAGCAAGTACAGCTAGCATTTCATGTAATAAGGGTGCTGAGATAAGTAAATTTGCCAAAATTAGCGTAGAAGTAGAAACAGGTGCAGAGGTGTTAACAGGTTCTACTCGTTTAAAGGCTGGAACGGCGCAGAAATTAGTGCTGAATATGATTTCAACTGCCTCTATGATTGGCGTAGGAAAGGTTTATAAAAATTTAATGGTTGATGTGCAATCAACAAATGAAAAGTTAGTCGAACGCTCTAAGCGAATTATTATGGAAGCGACAGGGGCAGATTACAAGGAAGCAGAGGCATATTACGAGAAAGCAAATCGTAATGTGAAAGCTGCGATTGTTATGATATTACTGCAGTGCGAATATGGGGAAGCACTTGAAAAATTAAAAGATGCGAAAGGATTTGTGAAAAAGGCACTATAAAATATAGGGAGGGGGATTTTGTAATGAAGAAAGAACAAAGGATGGCCAATGAAATTACGGAGCAACTCGGGGGAATAAAAAATATTCGTGGTATTGCCCATTGTATGACGCGTCTACGTCTAACACTTCATGATGAAAGTAAAGTGAATATGGAGCTTTTGAAAAAAGTAGACGGTGTTATGGGCGTAATTGAAGATGAAACATTGCAAGTTGTCGTTGGGCCAGGAACTGTGAATAAAGTAGCTGCGGAAATGGAAGTCTTAACGGGATTACGAATGGGTGAGGTTGCTGAACAACCTCTTGAAGAGTGTGGTCAAGATATGAAAGCAGCAATTAAGAAGAAAAATAATACGCCTGTTAAAAATCTATTGCGAAAAATCGGTAATATTTTCATTCCATTAATTCCAGGTCTTGTCGCATCAGGAATTATTAATGGTGTTGCCAACTTTGCGAAAAATGCAGGGGCAGATCCCAATGCCACTTGGCTGCAAATGTTGCTTTTAATTGGCGGTGGTATTTTTACATTCCTCGGTATTCTGGTGGGCTTGAATACAGCGAAAGAATTTGATGGGACCCCAGTTCTCGGCGCGATTGCGGGTATTTTAATCTTCAACCCGGCTATGGCAAACGTGAAGATATTTGGTGAAGCAATGGTGCCGGGGCGCGGTGGATTATTTGCCGTTATTTTTGCAGTATGGCTGATGGTTGTTGTAGAAAGACAAGTGCGAAAAGCAGTACCAAACGCAGTTGATATTATTGTGACTCCGCTTATTACCGTATTAGTTGTAAGTTTGGTAACGATGTTAGCAATTCAGCCAGTGGCTGGTTTATTATCTGACGGAATTACAAATGGTATTAACGCTATTTTAAATGTTGGTGGAGCATTTGCAGGAGCAGTGCTTGCAGGAACATTTTTACCACTTGTTATGGTAGGGCTGCATCATGGTTTAACACCAATTCATATGGAGTTTATTAATCAAACACATGTAACTCCATTATTAACTGTTTTAGCAATGGCAGGAGCTGGACAAGTAGGCGCAGCTATTGCGATTTTTGTAAAAACAAAAAACAAACGTCTTCGCAATGTAATTAAAGGAGCACTACCAGTTGGTTTCTTAGGAATTGGAGAACCGTTATTATACGGGGTTACATTGCCACTTGGTAAACCGTTTATTACGGCTTGCTTAGGAGCAGCAGTTGGCGGTGCATTCCAAGCAGTTATGAAAACGGCTTCATTAGGGATTGGTGTATCGGGACTTTCATTACTTCCATTAATTGCTGATAATAAATATTTACTATATTTTCTTGGGCTTGTAATTGCTTATGTATTTGGATTTATCTTTACGTATTTCTTCGGATTTAAAGAAGAAATGGCAGAGAATATATAAATATGGATTGAAAAACCAACATAAAATCATTTCTTTTAGGTGGTAGAAAGGATCCGCCGGTGGATAGAAGCGGTCAGTGCCTTTTTTAGCCCCATGCCATGTGAAAACAGAAGGAGAAAATGAGTGGAAGTCTCTTTTTGATTTTCATAGCCACAATTGATATGTTGGAAAAATAAATTAGATTTATATATGAAGAGAAAGGGATTCCTTTCTCTTTTTTTTAGAAGGAGGGATTACGATGATCGGAGTGTCTATATATCTTTCAAAAGATCAAATGAAGGCGCAGGAAAAATGGTTAGAGACGGTGAGGAAGTACGGATTTTCTTCTATTTTCACCTCCCTTCATATTCCGGAAGATGACCCTACAACTTATAAAGAGCTCATACAAGTACTTGGAAAGCAAGCAAAAAAACATGAAATGGAACTCATGGTTGATGTTTCACCAAAGTCCCTGCAACATTTAGGAATTGCGTATGAAAATGTGGAACGACTATTAGAGTGGGGAATTACTGGCTTACGTATGGACTATGGGATAGATCCGAAACAAATTGCGTATGTATCACATAAAATGAAGATTGCTTTAAATGCGAGTACAATTACTGAATCATTTTGGAATGAGCTTCTTAAGGAACATGTGAAAGTAGAACATGTAGAAGCTTGGCATAACTTTTATCCACGTCCAGAAACAGGACTAGCTAAATCATTTTTACAAAAACAAAATCAATTTTTGCATGAGTGCGGAATAAAGACAATGGCATTTATTCCAGGTGATAGTGACAAAAGAGGACCTTTATATGAAGGACTTCCTACATTAGAAAAGCATCGGTATATGCGCCCGCTTGAGGCATATTTGGAACTTGTGCAAGATTGCTTCGTTGATAAAGTGTTGATTGGAGATATAAGTGCAGCGGTAGAAAGTATAAGTGAAATTTCTAGCGTGAAAGAAGGAATTATTCCGATTCGGTATAAGCCAGTTGTAGAAGAGAAGCAGGTGTTAGAAAAGATAGAGCGATTACACACGAACCGGCTCGATCCAGCACGTGATGTCATTCGTTCTGTAGAATCAAGAGAAGAACCCTCTTTAGTTTTACAGCCTATGAATACAGTAGAAAGAAGAGTAGGATCGATTACAATCGATAACGTGTTATATGGTCGATATGCCGGAGAGATGCAAATTACAATGAATGATTTACCTGAGAACGAAAAGGTGAACGTAATTGGGAGCGTGATTAAAGAGGATCTGTCATTATTGTCTTATGTAGGAGCGGGACAAAAGTTTCAACTTATATCTGAAAAATAACAAAAAAATCGTCGATAATATGATATCGACGATTTTTTTGTTATTGACTACGTGCTAAATTTGTACTCGGTTGTACAGTCGCTGTTTTAAAATGAGAAAATAAATAACAACCAGTAACGACAATGACAGTCCCTAAAATTTGTACCCACGTTAACTCTTCGCCTAAGAATAAAAACGCTAAAATAGCGGTGAAAATCGGATTGAAATTTAGGAAGATACCTGACGTGGTTGCCCCTAATTTTTGAACACCAATATTCCAAAATACCATACAAACTACAGTTGAAATTAAACCTGTGTATAGTAGTGAAGTAATAAATGAAGCATTAATATGGGAAACAGTAAAGCTTGGTATGTTAAATGGAAGTAATAGGATGACACCGAAAATTCCAGAATATAAAGTGGCCATCATTGGCGAGGTCGTTTTTGTTGCCCATTTACTACAAACAGAATAAATGCCCCAAATGCAAACCGCCGCAATCATCCATAAATCTCCGCTATTAAAATGTAATGAAAATAAAAGCGCGATATTTCCTTTTGAAAGAACGAGAAGAACACCGAAAAAAGAAAGAATCATAGAAAGAATTTGAAGGCCATTTATTTTTTCTTTTAAGAATAAAGATGAAAATAATGCGATTGAAATTGCATTTAGTGTAGAAATGAGTCCAACGTTTGTTGCTGATGTGTGTTCTAATGCTAAAAACTGAAAAATGTTAAAGAGAACAACGCCGGTGATTCCCATCAGTAGTAAGGGCAGAATTGCGGTGCGCGGCGGGAATAGCTTCTTCTCTTTAAACCAAACAATTGGGAATAAGCAAAGAACGGCAATGATCCATCTTAAACTTGTAAGCGTCATAGGCGAAGCATGACCTACGAGTGATTTTCCAACGACAAAGTTTCCTCCCCATAGTAAGCTTGTTAGCAGTAGTAAAAAGACATAAAAATAAGGCATAGTTTGGAACTCCTTTTAAGTAGTGTGTAAATAAAAAAACGATAAAACCCTTTCTTTTTGGGGTGGAAGAGAGGATCCGGCCATGCATAGAAGCGGTCAGAGCCTTTTTGGCCCCATGCCGAGTAAAAACAAAAAGAAAAAACGAGAGCAGGTCCTGTTTTGTTTTTATAGCAGTAATGTATGTGTTGAAAACCCAAAATGGATTTATCCCGCATTAACGGGCAGTAAGACTCCCACCTCAAGATTCAGAGAGAAACGAGGAAGGTAGGTGGGAGTCTTACTGCCCGTAAAAGCCCGATTGGTTCAACTAATAATCAGTGGGGGATGAAGAAAACCCCCACTGATTAAAGTTTCACTTTATATTATGTGAATTGTAAATAATTTTAGCATTTTTCTTTGTTATCTAATATATTCTTTTGTATAATGATGAAAATTAAATAAAATATTTTGTTTTAGGTTATAATCACAAAAATTCATTCGGTTTAACTAGTGTTGTTATACATTTTTTCGAAGAATCGTCGGTAAGAAAAAAGGGGGATTTTTATGGAGTCGTCTGTTATTAAAGTATTAGATGATTTGGACGTACAAATTTTAGATATTTTACAAAAGGAATCACAAGTGAGTAATGCTGAACTTGCACGTCGTGTTAATTTATCACCGGCTGCGATGCATGCACGAATAAAAAGGCTAGAAGGGGAAGGTTTCATTGATAAACAAGTCGCGATTTTAAATCAAGAAAAGCTTGGATTTGATTTATTATGCTTTATTTTTATGAGTACAAATATTCATCAATCTGAAAAACTTGAAGTGCTGGAACGAGAACTAGAATCTATGCCTGAAGTATTGGAGTGTCATTGTTTAACAGGTGAGTATGATTACTTGTTAAAAGTTGCAAACAGAGATCGTAAAGAGTTGGAGCGTTTTATTAGAAAGTTAAATAAGCTTGGGATTACACGAATACAGACGAGTTTAGCACTAAGGGAGATTAAATCTTCTACGGTATTACCGATACGGGATTTGGAAGCAAGTACTGAGTGAAATCGGTACTTGTTTTTTATATAAAAAATTCAGAATAATAATTGACGAGATTGCAGAGTGGGTGTATTATTATATAAATTTATGGATTAATATTCATTTAAAGTTATAAATATTTAATATAAGGAGATCAGTCATGCAAATTTCTAACGCGATTACAAGTGATGTGAAAGATATATATAACTTAATAGAAATATATTCGAAAGAGGGGGTTGTTCTTCCACGTTCTCTGTTATCTTTGTATCAACACTTGCAATGTTTGTATGTTGTAAAAGAAGATGAGGAAATTTTAGGAGTTGCTGGCCTACATGTTTTAGGGGAAGATCTTGCGGAAGTACGATCATTAGTTGTACGAGATACATACTCTGGTCAAGGATTAGGGCGTATGCTAATCAATCATGTCATGAATGAAGCATCGAAATTAAATGTGAAGAGACTTATTTCTTTAACGTACCAAACTACATTTTTTCAGAAGTGTGGTTTTGATTTTGTGGATAAGGAATTGTTGCCTGAAAAGGCATGGATTGATTGTAGACATTGTCCGAAATTTGATTGTTGCGATGAAGTTGCGATGATTCGGTATGTGATTTGAATCTTAGAGCGTATGCGCCACATACTCAGTGCGAACGTATCACCACCATTGAGTATGTGTGTTTTATGATCAGACACATATTTGAATTTAGTGAGTATATAATTCTTTATCAAGTATAAAAAATAAAAATTGTTGATTGACATTTTATAAATCATCCATGTACAATATAAATGAATGACATTCAGTCATTTTGTTTCGTGGAAGGGTGTAGATAATGTCTAAAAAAGAAAAAATTGTATATGCTGCTATCGAATGTTTTCGGGAAAAAGGGATTGAAAAAACAAAGATTTCAGATATAGTGAAATCTGCTGGTATTGCTCAAGGAACCTTCTATTTATACTTTTCTTCAAAATTGGCCGTAGTACCTGCAATAGCAGAAGTTATGGTTGAGAAGATGATATGTGCAGTTGAAGAAAAAGCAAAAGCTAGCTCTTCTTTCTTAGATACATTTTCGAAAATTGTAGATGCAATTTTTGATTTTACAAAGGAACATCACGAAATACAAGCATTAATATATGTCGGTTTAGCATCAACCGAACATATAAAAAAGTGGGAGAGTGTATATCAACCTCTTTACATTTGGATAAAAAGCTTTTTAGAAGAAGCGAAGGATGCGAATGTTATACGGAATTCTATTCATGTTGAAAGAACTTCAAAACTTTTTATTGCTTTAGTTGAATCGGCAGCAGAACAAATTTATTTATATGATCAAACAAAAGAGGAGGAAGCGAATTTACAAAAAGCCGAAGTTTTGGATTTTTTAACACATGCATTGAATATAAGATAGTAAATATCCATTAGTTATAACATAATGGATAAATTTTTAGTCGAGAAATGAATGACAGTCAGTCATAAGAGGTGGAATATATGAAAAATAAAGCTTGGTTATATGTAATATTAACATGTATTTTTGAAGTGTTTTGGGTATTTGGTTTTAACACCGCTCACACTTGGTGGCATTGGGTAATCATTATAGGCATTATAGGTATTGATTTTTACCTGCTTTCTAAAGCGTGTGAACATCTTGCGACAGGAACAGTATACGCTGTTTTTGCTGGAGCCGGAACTGTGGGAACTTTCCTAATGGACGTTTTTCTTTTTGGTGGAAGTTTTAGTCTAGGGAAATTATTTTTCATCGTTATGGTTGTAGCTGGAGTTATTGGTTTGAAGTTAGCTGATAACAAAGAAGAAAAAGAAGAAGAAGTTATGAAAGGAGCTGCTTAAGGATGGGATGGATTTTCGTCTTGTGTGCTGCAATAAGTGAAATTGTTGGTGTAATCGGTCTTAAAATGTATAGTAAGGATAAATCAGTAACAAATGGTGCTATTTATCTAGGTGGATTTGGTATTTCTTTCGCATTCTTATATACATCTTTCCTATTTTTACAGGTAAGTGTAGCTTATGCAGTTTGGATTGGTATAGGGACAGCGGGTGCCGTTCTATTAAATATGTTCCTATTTGGAGAATCAAAAAGTAAGGCACGTATCATTAGTGTGGCTCTTATTGTATGCGGAGTGACAGGTTTAAAGGCTCTTTCTTAAAAGGAGAAAGATTTATTAAAAAGTATACACCATAGTACAGGAGGAGTTGTATTGGAGTTAATTCGTTTAGTTCTTATTTATACAGGTATATAACGGAATGAATAATATATATATATATATATATATATATTATGATTAAATCTTCTAATAGAAAAGAATGAATATTCTTCTATGTTCTATTGGGGGATTTTTCTATGGAGAAAATAAAGATGGGATAGTCTAGATTACATCTCTTTTTTACTTTTAAAACCAATTTTGAAATTTTGATTCAGTTACTCGAAAAATATATTAGAAAATTTTTTTAACTTTCACCCTATTGTTGACAGTACAATAAAACTTCATATAGAATGAATGACAGTCATTCTATACATGTGTGAAAGGACTCAGATAATGAATAAAAAAGAGAAAATTGTTTATGCAGCTATTGAAGTGTTTCAGGAAAAAGGAGTTGAAAAAACAAAGATCTCTGACATTGTAAAATTGGCTGGTATTGCCCAAGGGACTTTCTATTTGTATTTTCCTTCTAAATTATCTGTTATGCCTGCAATAGCAGAAGTGATGGTTGCAAAAATGATACAAGCAGTAAAAGAGAAGGTACAAAATAATGAACCTTTTTCAAAGAAAGTTATGCAAGTGATAGATGCTGTTTTTGACTTTATAGAGGAAAATCGTGAAATACAAGCATTAATGTATGCAGGTCTTGCATCTACTGAGCATATAAAAGAGTGGGAAGCTGTATATGAGCCTCTTTATATGTGGTTAAGTCAATTCTTAAGTGAAGCAAAAGATTTAGGAGCAATTCGTAATTCCATTCACGTTGAAAGAACGGCAAAGTTATGTATCGCTCTTGTTGAATCTGCGGCAGAGCAAGTTTATTTATATGATCATAAACAGGATGATCAGGTCGATCTTCAGAAAGCTGAAGTACTAGACTTTTTAACGCATGCATTGGACATTCGTGAATAAATAGTTAGGTGAATCCATTTATAGTAAAGAGATGGGTTCGTTTTTTTTTGAAAATGAATGAAAGTCAGTTACTATGTCTTATATGAATAGGAAGTAAGATCCAACCTGAAATTCAGTGTAAGCAAAGAAGTTAATGAGGATGAAGAAAAAAACTCACTGATTAAAGTTTCACTTTATTATACTGCGATAAAAACAAAGGAGATTGACCGCCTAATAGGCTGTAATCTCCTTTGTTTTTTCATAGTTCGTTGGCTGACTCTACCGGGTGAATCCATAACTTCGAAAAGTCTGTCCAACCAAAAGAATCAATGGTTACGTTCTTTAAAGAAGATGGATATGTTTTCTTTTTCAAAACATGATAGTTAAATAGGATAATATATTCCGATTGAAGAAATTTTTCAATTTCGTATATAAGTTTATAACGATTTTCTTTATTTTCTTCTGCTAAGAATGTATCTAGTAAACAATCAATCTGTTTTTGATAGTGAGAGTGCATGAAACGATTGATAAAACAGCTTTTATTTTTGAATACATTTAAAAAGGCGATTTCTAAATCAGAATCAAAAACTTCTCCCATTAAAATAATATCGGCGTTTTGATCAATAGAACGATCCGAGTAACTTGAGACTGGAAAAGGGTGTAGTTCCACTTGTATGCCTAAGTCCTGGCAACGTTCTTCTAGCCAAATAGCATCATGAGCACTATCTTTAAAAGAGAAAAAATAAATGTGTATCGTTTCACCTTGATAGGTACTCTTCTGTAAGTAATTTTTTGCCTTCTGTAAGGAGTAGGATTGTTTTTCCGCTATCCGACTTCTCTCTGGAAAGAAGCTTGATGCGGAAATAGTACGCGTACCTTTTAAATCACGAATGATAGATTCAACATCATATAGTTCTCTCCATGCTTTTCGAAAATAAATGTCATGATGTGGACCAGGCTTTGTAAAGTTGAATGCAGCATATATACACCCGGTTTCTTCTATTTGTACTTCGCGTTCTTTTGTATGTTCAGTATTTGGTAGTTCATAATGTGTATGTATTTGCGCATGTTCTGGAATACGCCAAAATTCAATTCGATCAAGTAACGCACGTTCTTTAAAATAATCCGTAAATGCTTCTAATATAACTTGATCTTCATCATAACAATGTAATGTAAAAGCTCCCGTTCCGATATAGTGGTGATTTTGTACTTCTACATCATGAGGTAGAATGGCTAATTGCATCGAACCTACATAACGCAGGAAAAACAAATTTGGCTTTCGTAAGTGAAAGCTGATTTGTAACGGTGATGGTGTTTCAATCTGCACAATCTCTTTAGTTAGCCAGGCATAAGGAGATTGTACACGTTGTAATCTTTCAAATGAAAATTGCACATCTTTGGAAGATAAAGTTGTTCCATGATGAAACTGGATTCCTTTTCGTAAATAAAAAGTCCATGTAAGTTGATCCTTACTCACCTCCCATGTATGAGCGAGGTGCGGCTCAATTTCTTCTGTGACGTAGTTATAATGAACTAATGTATCGAAAATTTGGCGAATGAGATGACTCTCTGTTGTGACAGCTGCAAATGCTGGATCAAGCGGTAATATTTTTCGTGAACAAGGTATCTTTAGCACGTCATACATATCGTTTAAAGGTTGGTATCCAAAATGTTGTTGTAGTTTGTCTTCTAGGTTTTTTCGAAGAGCAGCAGGAAATGGTTGTTTTAAAAGAAGAAATACTTCCTTTAATTTATCTTGTTGTAAAAGAGACTCAGCATAGGGCATAACCACTTCGGAAATGGTATGGAGAAAGAGAAGTTCACTTTTATTTCCTCGTCCTCGCCCTGGTGTCCACGCAATTAATTTTTCTTCAGTCATTTTTCTAAGTAAAATTTTCACGTTTTTTGTACTGCAATATAAAATATCGGCTAATTCTTGCAAGCTATTTTGCATGTGCTGTTTTTCTGGATCATGCAATCGCAGCTGAATATAGTATTCCATCACTTTCATGTTTAAACGACTCCTTCTTAGTAAAAGGGGAATTTCTTTAGAATATTCTAACCTTTTTCTTCCACTTTTTCAAAGTAAAATGAATACACATAAGGGGGAGAGAATATGGGATTTTGGAGTATGCATCGAAATATAAAGATTAGAATTATAACATCATTTTTAACACGTACGGTATCAACAATGATTTTCCCGTTTATGGCGATTTATTTTTCAGTAAAGCTAGGCAGTGTCCTTGCAGGTGTTTTATTACTAATAAATGTAATGGCAGCACTAGTCATTGGGCTTTATGGTGGTTATATTGGAGATCGATTAGGACGAAAAAAGGTCATGATTATAGGGCAAGTGATACAAGTCGCTTCTATCGCTTGTATGGGAATTGCGAATTCAGATTATATAGATTCGCCTTGGTTAACTTTCGTTTTTATGTTAACGAATAGCCTTGGTTCAGGACTTATGAACCCAGCGACAGAGGCAATGTTAATTGATGTGAGTACGCCTGAGAATCGAAAGGTTATGTATAGTATCAATTATTGGGCAATCAACTTGTCTATTGCGATTGGAGCAATCTTTGGAGGATTATTATTTGAACATTACCGTTTTCAATTATTTGTATTATTAACAGTGGTAGCACTTGTGACGCTGTATTTGATTACAGTATATATGGAAGAGGTATATGTCACTCGGCAAAAAACAAAACAGAAACATGTGTTAAAAGAAATGATAGAAAGCTACAAGGTCGTGATGACAGACCGATCATTTTTGATATTCTGTTTGGCAAGTATATGTACGTTATCGTTAGAATTTCAGCTTAATAATTATTTAGGTGTACGCTTGCAAAAGGAATTCGAAACAATTCAATTTGCATTTGGAAATAATATCACTTTTGATTTAACAGGTATCCGCATGCTAAGTTGGATTTCTGCAGAGAATACGATTTTGATTGTTTTATTTTCAGCTCTTGTAATTAAAATGACGAAGCGCTTCAATGATTTGAAACTATTATATGTGGGCTTGTTCATTTATACAATTGGATTTACAATACTTGGATCAAGCAATAGCTTGTGGATTTTATTAATAGCAGGGCTGTTCCAAACGGTTGGAGAAATGATGTATGTGCCAGTGCGTCAATCGATTATGGCTGATATGGTTCCAGACGACGCCCGAAGCTCTTATATGGCTATCAATGGTATGGTATTTCAGGTAGCAAAAATGAATGGAGCATTAGGGATTATGTTAGGATCTTTTATAGCGTCATGGGGAATGAGCATTGTTTATTTTTTAGTTGGTATAAGTAGTATTTTGTTATTTATGAAAGCAATTAATAGGACAAAATATCGTGAAGAAAATATATCTCATATAGGATAAGGGAATATACAAAAAGCGAATCGTTCGTATAATGATTCGCTTTTTATATAGCATTACTTTTCTAAAAAACATCGTCTTCAGCTAATGTATTGTTAGCGCGAGGATTCATTAAAAGATTTTTCAGTTCACCAACTTCAGAGAGAGCGACAAGGATATAGCCACTAATTAGTACAATGAGTCCAATGACCCTTAGTGTTTGTAAGCTAATTTCTCTTTTATTTTCCTCGGAGTGATTTGGGGGCGTTGAAGTGTGCTGGTTGTTCATAGGTGGGCTCCCATCTTTTATATATGATTAAACATTGTGTAACTTATAGATGATGCATACGATCAGGAAATTTTTAGTCATTTTCACTATATGAGAAATGCCTAAAAAAAGTGATTAAAAATAGAGACTTTCAGTTCATACTTATAAGCTTCCTTTAAGGGTTCTGACGTCAAAATGCGTATATAGGGTAATGCATTTTGTGGAAAATAAAACCTTGGTTTCCTTACATTAAGTAGGAGATCAAGGTTTTATTTTATTCTTAAGGTGTAATTTTATAAAAGAAGAGTCGTTTAAAGAGAAAGCGGAAGTTATTTTTAAGATGGTTTATGTTCAAAATTATTTATCATACTTTATTTAGTTAATAAATAAAAAAATTATTATAAAAATCTTGTCAAGAGCGAATTTTCCGCTTAACCACGGCTTTATATTTTTTATATAAATATATAATATTTCTCCGTGCTATAATCCACCTATGAAATGTGCACGTTTCTAAAATATATAATCATAAGAGAATTGAGGAATAATTGTATGTATCCCGCTATTTGCGGGCAGTAAGAACCCGTCTAAAAGAAATTAGGTGGGGGCCGGGCTGCTCGGAAAAGTCCGATTGGTGAGGGATGAAGCACCCCCACTGATTAAAGCTTCACTTTATCTTGATAATGACTTATTCCAATCAATGACTCAATAACCTTTAAAATAGTGAGGTAAACAATATGAATCAAATGCACAATGGAATTATCTTTACTGCAATACCACATAAATCGAATCAATATTATCGACCATTTTATGAGGATCTTATTTATTTTAATGAGAACCTAAATGAAAATAAAGCATGTACCGATCAACTTATATCTTTAACTGTGGAAGAACAAGATTTTGATACAAACTTCTTTGAGTATGACGACATTTGGTTGAGAGACGTTGCACCAGTTGTAACAAATCACCTCGTTAAATTTAAATACCAACCAGATTACTTACCTGAAAGTCAAAGTCGATATTTAAATCAACAATTCAATAAATGGCTGAAGAAAAATGACTTTGAATATATTATTTCCCCATTGATATTAGATGGCGGTAATCTCATTTGGAATAAAAAAGATACCATTATACTAACGGATCGTATACTTGACGATAATTATGATTGGACAGAAAAAGAAATCATAGAGCAGCTGAAATGGGATTTAGATGTCAGTCGTGTTATTATCATTCCTTCTGAACCAGGAGATGTACTTGCGCATGCAGACGGTATGATTAAGTTTATTGATGAACATACGATGTTTATTAGTGACTTTCTAGGAGATTCCGAATTTAGGCATAGCATTCAAGAAATGATTCAAGAACAGATGCCAGAAGCTGAATTTGTAGTTGTTCCTTCTTCTTATACAGAGAAAGGGCAATATGATCAAGAAATAGCATCAGCCAAAGGTTTATATATAAATATGTTAGAAACAAGCGATGCTCTCTATGTTCCTAGGTTTGGATTATCTAAAGATCAGGAAGTCTTACGATACATCCAAAAACATACTGATAAACATGCGATTCCAGTTCATGTAGGAGATATATCGACAATGGGAGGCGCAATGAATTGTTTAACATGGTATTGTCCCGTTCATTTGTTACCTCAAAAATTCAAAAGAATGAAAAATCGGGAGAATGAATTTTCTATTTGGGATCTTTTTAAAATGTAACATCAATACGAGTTGAGCTTGAGACGATGTTAACGTCTATTCTATTTTTAAAAGCAGTTTATTTTAATACAAGGAGCAAAAGTATGAAAAGAATTTCGAAGAAAGCAATAATGGCCATTTGTCTGATTTTTAATATGATGTTGATTTCAGCATGCACTCCTGAAGTAGGAGGAGCCAAGGAAAACAGTACTGTCCTTCCTAGCCATTTGCCAGACAATGTAGTGTTTAAAAATGGTGTAATCTATACTTCTAATCAAAAACAAGATATGGCAGAAGCTGTAGCCATTAAAGGTGGTAAAATTACATTCGTTGGTTCCAACAAGGATGTAGAAGAATTTATAGATAAAGATACGAAAGTCATAGATTTACAATGGCGTTCCGTCCTTCCTGGTTTTGTGGACAATCATAATCATATATTTGAAGCAAAATCACCAGCGGCAGGGGATTGTAGTGTGTCACCAGATGCTTCATTACAAGACCAACGTTCCTATTTAAAGGTTTGCCAAAAAGATGTAAAAGAAGGGGAATGGATAAGCGGATCAGGATTTAGTTTGGAGAGTTTGTTAGAAGATATGGACGAAGAATCAGAAGAGCAAACGCCATTACAACTCCTTGATGAGCTGTTTCCCAATAATCCTGTAGTAATTATGGAAAGAACCGCTCATTCCGTATGGGTTAACTCTAAAGCAATGGAGTTGGCTGGAATGAATAAAGAGACGAAAGATCCGCAAGGGGGAAGAATTATTCGGGATCCGGAAACAGGAGAGCCTTTTGGTATTCTTTATGACTCAGCTGGTGATATTGTAATGGAGCAAGCATGGAGTTCCCAACCAAATCTGTTTGAAAAAAATTACGAAGGTTTGTTGGATGGCTTAGATGAGATTGCGAAGAATGGTATTACTACAGTTGGTGATGGACGTCTATATTGGAAAAGAGGTTGGTTAGATGTCTGGAATAAAGTGTATGATGAGAAAAAGTTAACATCACGAGTAGTCCTTCGTCCGTGGGTGTATCCAAATTTAAATGAAGCAGAACAAATTGAGTATTTCAAAAAAATTAAGCGTGATGATTCATCGTCTCGAATGTTTATTAATCAAGTGAAAATGTATAGTGATGGAATTAGCATCAACGGCACAGCTAAAACACTGGAAAAATATAAATTTGAGTGGTTTAAAGGAACTCCATATGGTTTGAACTATATTCCAGAACAAAAAATGAAATGGTGGTTGACCGAACTCGATAAAATTGGTTATGGTGCACTGATTCATACGATTGGAGACGGTGGGGCAAGAGAGAGCTTAAATGCGATTGAAGCAGCAAAGAATGATGGAGCAACTCAGCCATATACCCTCACTCATGTGGAAATGGTAGAAGATAGTGATATTAACCGTTTTGCTGATTTAGGTGTTAGCGCTGATTTTCAGGTAGGCCATGATTTTGCTGAAGATCCTAAGCAAAGCTGGGCAAGTATGTATTTCTCAGATCAACAGCTGAAACGAATTATGCCGTTAGGGCGAATTTGGAAAACAGGAGCAAATGTCTCACTTAGTAGCGATTGGGATGTAAATGAACTGAACCCACTTGTCACTATTGCGAATTCACTAAGCATTGGTGAAAAAGGTTTACCTGATGTATACGCAGCTATTGATGCTTATACAATTAAGCCTGCCAAATCATTAGGACTTGATCATATAACTGGTTCTATTGAAGTAGGTAAATCTGCTGATATGATAGTACTTGATGAGGATATAACTGAAATGAGTAAGGATAAAATTCCAGATGCAAAAGTTTTAATGACTGTTTTGCAAGGAGAAGTAGTTTACCACAAGGGGAAATAGGTGAAAGGAATAGCTTATGAAATTGATGCAAGCGAAAGCAGCTGTATACTCTTATTGGAAAGCAATTAATCAATGAGCGGATAAAATTATCTATTGTTACTCATGCAAAGAAAGAGAGCACATTCAAATGCTCTCTTTTAATTTTTAAAATAAAAGAAGTATAAATCATGGTTCTAAATGACTAACAAGCTGTTAAGGCCCTAATTTAAATTCTCGGCAAAGAAATTCGTTTTTTTGTTTTTGGTACTATAATAAATTTGATGAAAAATATGCTGACTATACTAGTTGAAAGTATCGGTAAAAACTGCTGCGCTGAAGCGAGTATAATCATGGAAAATACCGCTAGCTGAACGATTGCTAATGAAAATACAAGAGTAAGAAATTGATTTATTCGTGTGGCGTGTGAAATAGGATATAATGCTACAATATTATTTCCTGAAAAATATTTCCACAAGGCACGCAATTGCATAGAGGTCATATATAAGAGACAACAAGTAATAGCGCCTTTTGTAAATACATTCGGTACGAAATATAAAATGAAAGAACCAATGATAGTTAATCGAATATATATACCAAAATAATCATTTGCACGTAAAAATGATAAAGTGTTTAAATATAAAAAAGTAGATTGTTTTTTATGTAATATAGGTTCTAGCCAACTCGTTAGCCACTTTCTTTGTTTTACTTGTTTTTTCAGCTGCGGGACATCGGTGAAAAAGTTTGCAAATTGGTAAAAGTGCATGTCCATTTTTTCTTCTTGTTCAATGATATGTTCCCAGCTAATTCGTTTTGTCGGTTGCTTTACTGTATAAATAAGTATAAATGCTGGAAGTAAGAGAACAGCACTTAATAGAAAGACTGATACGGATTGAAAAAGCATGTAAAGAATTAGTGCAGTGCAAGCGAATCGAATAATAAGCCAGATGTGGCTGTTATCATGATCACGCCATATCCAATTGATATATAAGTTCCAACCTTTTAGTAACATTAAAATGAAAAAGATTGTACATAAGAATGGAACAGTTGTCTGTAATGTTTGTATTGCCAGCGGTGTAATGATTAGAAACGTAAATAGTAATGGAAATAGCTGTATGACATAATTATAAAGAAGAGATTGTTTGAAATAAGATGTTAATTTCTCTTCAAGTGCCAGTAAATAGACAGCGTCAGGCTTTTGGATAAAAGTACGAATGTTACATCTTGTTATAACGATTGTAAGCACAGTTATGATGAGTAATAATGAGATTCCTTTAGAAGGAGATGTTTTTAAAAACTTGGCGTAATAATATGCACCGATACATGAGATAAAGATGAAGCTATATAATAAACCACTAATCATTCGAAAAAAATATGTAAGACTGTTTTGTATATGTTTTTGGAAACGATCACGCCATAGCGTTTCAATTGACATGTTTTTCACCTCTATCTTTTATTATAAAGGTTTCTTTCGTATACAAAAATAAAAACGAGCAAATTGCGTTAAGCAATTTGCTCGTTTTTGTTTTCTTCATTTCTTTTTTCATCACGATTCATTAATGGATAGAAGGCAAAACCGATCACGAACAGACCAATTCCAAGAAGGAATGTTTTTATATCTGAAGATCCTGTTTTAATTACCCATAGTGCATAACAAAGGGCGATGAATGCGATAATGCCATCCATAATTCGTGAACCCATTTCATTTTTATATGTTTCACCAGTTGCAACGAGTTTTAATTGGAAGATTGGTGAAACGAGATAAGGGATTAAGTAAGCTAAAGTTGAGACAGTAATAACGAATGTATAGGCCTCAGCAATTGTTCCTGATAGTGTTGAGAAAAGGAAGACTTGCGACATAATATTTGTTAGTCTTAATGAATAAATTGGGCTTCCTTTTTTGTTTGTTTTTGCAAAGAAGGAAGGGAAGAATCCTTCTTTTGCTGCTTGATACGGTACCTCTGAACTTAATAAAATCCAGCCTAGGATTGAGCCGAATAGGGAAGTAAGGGCAAGCAAGGCCATTAATTTCCCGCCGCCATGACCCATTGCAGCATTTAATGCATCAGCTAATGGACGTTCAGACGCTTGTAGTTTATCCATATGAAGAACACCCATTGTTAAAATGGTAATTCCTAAATAAATGGCAACAGTTATTAATAATCCAGCTACAGTTGCATGTTTTACCGTTTTTGGAGATTTCGCTCGGTTTGATAAAAGAACAGCTGATTCAATACCGATAAATGCCCAAAGTGTTGTAAGTGCAGCTAAATTCACTTGTGAAAGTAGACCATGTGATACGCCTTCTTTATCAACTATTGGTGTGTACCATTGTCCAAATTTAGAAGCTTGAAATGCAAACAAAGTAACAACGATAAATAGAAGGAATCCAGTCACCTTCGTTGTTGTTGCGAGGAAGTTTAATTTCCCAGCTCCGTTTACACCGTTTGTTAAAATCATATGTGTTCCCCATAATAAGAGCGAACAGATAGAAAATGTAATGAGTTTTCCAACTTCAACATTGAAAGTACCAATTGAAAATAAGAGACGTGTATCTTTCATAATCGGGAAGAAGAGTGATAAATAACCTGCAAAAGATGTAATAATCGCAACATTACTTGCCCAGTTTGCGACCCAGTAGCCCCAAACTATGCTGAATCCAGCCATTTTTTTCTTTTTTGGTGATGAAAATAAAGCATATGCATGACTTTGTGGTCCTGTTGTTAAATCAGGACGACGAATTGCTAAATTACCAAAAACAAGAGCTAGCATTAAAACACCAAACCCTGTTGTTAACCAAGCTAAAGTAACACCGAGAGGGCTTGCTGTTTGTGCTAATGTACTTGGCACCATGAAAATACCAGCGCCAACCATATTGCCGACAACGAATGCTGTCAGTACCCAAAAGCCCCATTTTTTCTGTTGCATAAAAAATACCTCCAAAGTTAGTATAACCAAGTCAAGCGAGGAGATATGTATGTCTTCCAAAAAGGAAGTAAGGTAAGCTTCATACAAAACAAAAAAAGCACGTGTCATTGTCGCTACGTACTTTCTATCCTATAAGAAACCCACGACATACCTCTCGATAGCTCTCCACAAACAAAATGCTTGTGACAGTTCTGTACTTATTAAGTAGCAGACCCAGCAAGAATGCATGGTGGACATTTCTTACTTCGGCAATCATTCCTTTCCCATTCGTTCATCGATGCCACTACATCTCCCGAAATGATAATCTTAATGACTGCAACCTCTACCTCACCGAGATACGAATGAGGATTTATGTATTAAATTCACATAATCAAGGGTAACAAATGAATTTTTATACGTCAATGGCTATGTTAATAATCAGACTATAGTGAAGAATTTGTCATTATATATAGATCCAAATTAAAAACTGACATAAACCCTTTCTTTTTAGACGGGAGAGAGCATCCGGCCATGTATAGAAGCGGTCAGATCCTCTTCCTGCCCCATGCCAAGTTAAAACAGAGAAAGCAGGCGGGTGCAAGTATAGCAGTGGCTTATATGCTGAAAAATCAAAATGGATTTATATAAGAAGAGAGAGCTTTTTCGAAATAGGTTCTTTTGAAGAATCTTGTTGATAGTTGTGTTACATTGACAAAGCAGAATATTGAAATCGTGTTTTATAAAGAAAAATGGAGGTGCGATATGAAGTTAATTTGTTTGGAGGGTGCAAGTGGTATTGGCAAAACGACAACGTGTAGAAGGATTGCAGAATTGTACAATGCTTATGTGATTCCAGAGGTGAATTTCTTATTTCAGCGCCCTAATCCTGAACCGGAAAATTGGTATCTTGAAAGGCAAGTTGAAAGGTGGCAAATCGCACAAGAAAAACTAAAATCGTATGATGTAGTTCTATTTGATGGAGATATTTTTCAGCCCATTTGGTATAACTGGATTTATCAGGGGGAATTTCCGCAAACTTTACCGTTTTTGAAAGAGTTTTATGTAAATCGAATAAAACGAAAACATATAGGATTTCCGAATGTCTACATTCATCTTTCTACAAGTGAAACAGAATTAAGAAAAAGGAAAGAAAAGGATACTACTCGAAGACGAAGTAACTTTGAAAAACATTTAAGTCTTATAGAACCACAAAAGCAGTATTTTCAATATATGAATACTGTTTCTCCTCATGGAGTCCATTTTGTAGATGCAGTTAGTATTGAAGAAAATGTAAAAAATATTTTTGAGATTTTGTCTAACTTGAACAATGAAAAACAACATCATTATGATGTACCTTTATTAGAGAATGTAATGGATTGGGTAATGAATAGTAGCCCTAAAACATATGAGATAAGTGAATAGGTGAATAAAAGAATATATATCTAACTTGATTTTCTAACACATATCCATTTTTATTTTCAAGCACTTAAGTCGTGGCTATGAAAATAAAAGGAAATCTCCACTCGCTTTCTCTTTTTGTTTTCACTTGGCATGGGGCCAAAAAAGGAACTGATCGCTTCTATCTGTATTTATATAAAAAGAAGCTAATCTACAATCGTAGACTAGCTTCTAAAATTTACATTAAGTTTAATACAGTTACTTTCTCACGTGTCATAGACTCAAGGTTCTTCCGAATACCTTGTGCTCCCATACCAGAACCTTTTACACCGATGAATGGGAAGTGGTCAGGGCCACGTTCTGTACGTCCGTTAATTTGAACAGAACCAGTGTCGATTTTGTTCGCAATTGCAAATGCTTTGTTAATGTCTTTTGTGAAGACACTTGCTTGCAGACCGAACTCTGATTTGTTCGCAATTTCAATTGCTTGCTCATCAGAAGAAACGCGGATAATTGGAAGGATTGGGCCGAATGGCTCTTCCCAAGCAACTTTCATATCTTCTGTTACATTGTCAATGATTGTTGGATAGATTAAGTTGCGCTCGCGCTTGTTACCGATCACGATTGTTGCGCCTTTTTCTACCGCATCGTCAACTAATCCTTGAACGAAATCAGCAGATTTATCGTCGATTAATGGCACGATTGTGCTGTCTTGTTCTGGAGAACCAACAGTTAATTCAGCCACTTGATCTTTTAATAAGCTAACAAGCTTGTCCGCTACATTTTCATGTACAAGTACGCGCTTGATTGCAGTACAACGTTGACCAGAGTATGAGAACGCACCGCTTACGATCTGATTTGCTGCTTCCTCTAGGTCAGCATCTTCACGTATGATACCAGGGTCTTTTCCGCCAAGTTCTAATACAAGTGGAATCATAGCAGCTTTTTTCGCTAAGTGTTTACCCGTATTTGTACCACCTGTGAACGATACCATATTTACGCCAGGATGTTCTACTAAGTAGTCACCGATAACAGAACCGCGTCCAGTTGATATATTTACAAGTCCTTTTGGAAGACCTGCTTTATGAAGTGCTTCTACCATTTTAATACCGCTAATTGCGCCTTGTGTTGCAGGCTTAAAGATAACAGCGTTACCTGTAATAAGAGCTGGTGCAAGTTTTGCAGCAGATAAGTTTACAGGGTAGTTAAATGGTGCGATCGCTAAAATGACACCAAGTGGTGCACGTTGAACGATCGCAAGTTTAGATTTAGATCCGCCAGGGAAACTATCTCCCATCATGCTTTCGCCATGCATATGTAATGCTTCGTCTACAGTGTAACGAATGAAGTCCGCTGTACGAACAACTTCTTTTTTCGCATCTTTATAACCTTTACCGACTTCTTTCATGATGATATCGGCAATTTCATCTTGCATATTTACAAGCTCATCAGCCCATTTATATAAATATTTTGCACGATCTTGAAGAGAAACTTCAGCCCATTCTTTTTGAGCTTCTTTTGCTGAGGCAATTGCTTCGTCAACTTCTTCGCGAGTAATCGCTTGTACTTGCCCAATTACTTCATGTAAGTATGGTGATGGAATATCAATTGTTTGCCCTGAAGAGCTTTCTCTCCATTCACCGTTTAAATAAAATTTGTATGTATTGCTAGTTATCGTTGTCATGATTCTTCCTCCTAAAATAGCAACTTGTAAGAGTGAGTATACGGTGATTGTAGGGGGGGGAGAATGTTTTTCAAACAAAATGTTTATGAAAACGATTTCTTATGTGATTTTAATTTTGTATGCCCTTTCTTAAAGGGGTTTACCTTATTTTTAAGGGAAATATAGGATAATCCATAATAATATCGATAGATAATTTTTCTTGAGTATTGAAAGGGGATTATATATCTTTCATTTTTTGTGATAAAAGTTTGTTTTGTAAAATAATAAAAAAAACAATTGACAGAAAAGTTCATAAAGTTATAAAATTAAAAATGGAAAATAAATGAAGGAGGTGTGCGTAATGATTGTAATTGTAAATATGACTGGCTTAGCTGGACTACATGGTGGAAAACGTCCATATCATTACGCAACCCGTACGGAAAGATAGTGCTTTTTTGTCTTTAAAAAAGCGTACGTTGCGTATTTCGTAACGTACGCTTTTATGCGTTTTTGCGCATATCGTCAAGCGGCGGTATGCGCTTTTTTGTCTCTATTTTTGGTTGTTTCCATACTTTGTATGGTTTCGATAAAAACAATATATGGAAGGTGAGAAGTGATGAGGAATGAGCATAATTGGTACGGTGTAAAAGTAGGAGCTTTTGATAGCGGATAAATCGGAAGTGGACTGAAACAAGATTGAGAAGGGAGAGATTTCATTGTTTTCAGTATTACAAAAGCTAACATGGTTTTTTAAAGAACATTGGAAGAGGTATAGTATCGCAATTGGAGCGCTTCTCGTTGTAAATGTAGTAGAAATTATTCCTCCAAAAGTAATCGGCTTAACAATTGATCATATAAAAATAGGGTCTTTAACAAGCGAAGTCATTATGAAATATATTTGGATTTTAATAGTGACGACGATCATTGGATATATACTCACGTATGTATGGCAGCACCAATTATTTGGTGGTTCATTTGTCCTTGAAAAAACGATGCGTTCAAAATTTATGGGGCAATTGCTGAAGATGACACCGACCTTTTATCACAAAAATCGTACTGGTGATTTAATGGCAAGGGCGACAAATGATTTAAAGGCGATTTCTATGACTGCTGGTTTTGGGATTTTGACACTCGTCGATTCTAGCTTATATATGTTAACGATTGTTTTTATGATGGGATTTTCAATTAGTTGGGAACTTACAATTGCGGCACTGCTTCCTTTGCCGATTATGGCATATGCGATGAATATATATGGGAAGAAGTTACATGAACGCTTTACAATTGCGCAAGATGCGTTTGGAGATATGAATGATAAAGTGCTTGAATCGATTGCAGGCGTGCGTGTGATTCGTGCATATGTACAGGAAAAAGCGGATGAAGAAAGGTTTCATAGGTTAGGAACAGATGTATATGAAAAAAATATGAAAGTAGCAAGAATTGATGCGCTGTTCCAGCCGACTGTGAAGATGCTAGTTGGTCTTAGTTATTTGATTGGTCTTGTATATGGAGCATTTTTAGTATTCCAGTCGAAGGTGACACTTGGTGAACTTGTTTCCTTTAACGTTTACCTTGGAATGATGATTTGGCCGATGTTTGCGATTGGTGAATTAATCAATGTGATGCAGCGTGGAAATGCTTCGCTAGACCGCGTTCATGAAACGTTAGCGTATGAGCCTGACGTGAAGAATGTGAAAAAGCCGAAGCGTGTACACGAACCAGAGTATATCGACTTTGATAAAGTTTCCTTTTCATATCCAGCTTCACCAGATATGAATTTGAAAAATGTGTCTTTTTTATTAAAACAGGGAGAAACACTTGGCATTGTTGGGAAAACAGGGAGTGGTAAAACGACCCTTGTTCGTCAACTTCTTCGTCAGTATCCACTTGGAGAAGGAGACATTACAGTGTCAGACGTTACGCTTGGTTCAATTTCAACTGAGAACGTACGAGGCTGGATTGGGTATGTACCGCAAGAGCATATTCTATTTTCAAAAACAGCACGCGAAAATATTTTATTTGGAAACAGAGAAGCAAGCGAAGAGGAACTTGAAAAGGCGATTGAAATTGCAGCATTCAAAAAAGATTTAGAGTTCCTTCCAGAAGGGTTAGAGACGCTTGTTGGAGAGAAAGGTGTTTCTTTATCTGGCGGACAAAAACAACGGATTTCGATTGCGCGAGCGGTTATTCAAAATCCAGAAATTTTAATTTTAGATGATTCATTATCAGCTGTAGATGCCAGAACGGAAGCAGCGATTATTGAAAATATACGAAGAGAAAGAAGCGGAAAAACAACCATTATTACAACGCACCGTCTGTCAGCTGTGCAACATGCGGATTGGATTCTCGTTATGGATAATGGTGAAATCATTGAAGAAGGAACACATGATAGGCTCGTGTTGAGTGGCGGCTGGTATGCGGAGCAGTTTGAAAGACAGCAGGGCGAAAAGGCCGAGGGTGAGGTGAAAATATGAATGTAGGAAAGAGGTTATTTAGGTATGCTATGAAAGTAAAGGGGACCATTTTTACGGCACTAGCAATGTTATTTATTTTCGTTATTGCAGAGCTGGCAGGCCCATTTGTAGCAAAGATAATGATTGATGATCATATTGTCGGAATTGAGAAGCCGTGGCATGAAACGGTGCAAGGTGAGGATGCCGTACTTTATAACGGAGCTTGGTATAAACGAAGCGACCATTTTGAACAAGGGGAACAAAAAGGAAAAGAAGTTCGTATTATACAAGTCGGTTTCACTTATTATTTTGTACCTAATAAAGTCGCAATAGAGGGAACACGTTCTGTAAAGGGAGATATGATTACAATTCAAAGCGGGAAAGCAACGCAAGTGTATAAAGCGAAAATGTTAACAGGAAAAGAAGTATATTCGTTTTATGAACCGGAGATGAAACGATTACTCTTACTTGGCGGAGGGTATTTTGCATTATTATTAGTTGTATCTTTATTTGCATATGGTAAACAGTTTTTCTTACAGAAAGCATCTAATAAAATCATTCAAATTATGCGTGAAGATGTCTTTTCCCATATTCAAACTCTGCCGATTCGTTATTTCGATCATTTACCAGCAGGGAAAATTGTATCGCGTGTAACGAATGATACAGAGGCAATTCGGGAGTTATATGTAACAGTTTTAGCGACATTTGTTTCTAGTTTTATTTACATTATCGGAATTTTTATTGCGTTATTTTTACTGGATATGAAATTAGCACTTCTTTGTTTAATCATCATCCCAATTTTAATCGTTTGGGCTATTGTATATCGAAAATATGCGTCTGTGTATAATCATAAAATGCGCTCACGACTATCAGATATTAATGGAACAGTGAATGAATCCATTCAAGGAATGCCGATTATTCAGGCATTTCGTCAAGAACGTACAACGAAGAAAGAATTTGAAGAATTAAATGAAGATTACTTCAAGTACCAAAATAAAATTTTAAATTTAAATGCAGCGACATCCCATAACTTAGTAGGTGTCTTGCGTAATATTGCCTTTACGGGAGTTATTTGGTACTTTGGCGGCGCCTCTTTGAGTGCTACGGGAATTATTTCTTTGGGGGTGCTGTATGCATTTGTCGATTATTTAACAAGGCTCTTCTCACCCATTACCAATATGGTGAATCAGCTTGCGAATTTAGAGCAAGCGCGCGTTGCATCAGAGCGGGTATTTGAATTGTTAGATGAAAAGGGAGAAGTAGTTGAAGAGGAACGTATCCCGCGTCTAAATGGGAATGTTCGATTTGATGATGTTTCATTTTCTTATAATGGGAAAGATGAAGTATTAAAAAATATTTCTTTCGAAGCGAAAAAAGGAGAGACGGTTGCCCTCGTTGGTCACACTGGATCGGGGAAAAGTTCCATTATGAATGTGCTTTTCCAATTTTATGAGTTTCAAAAAGGAAAACTGACAATCGATGAACATGACGTGAAAGATATACCGAAGCAAGCGCTCCGAGAGCATATGGGAATTGTACTGCAAGATCCGTTTTTATTTAGCGGTACAGTTGCCTCAAATGTAAGCTTAGAACATCCGAGGATTTCAAAGGCTAAAATTGTAAAAGCACTGCACGATGTGGGAGCAGAGCGATTTGCTAATAATATAGAAGAAGAAATTACGGAAAAAGGAAGCACGCTTTCCACAGGAGAGCGTCAACTTATCTCTTTTGCACGTGCGTTAGCATTTGATCCTGCCATTTTAGTGTTAGATGAAGCGACTTCAAGTATTGATACAGAGACAGAAGCGATGATTCAAAAAGCGTTAGAAGTTGTGAAGAAGGGGCGAACAACATTTATTATTGCACATCGCCTTTCTACTATTAAGAGCGCAGATCAAATTATTGTGCTTGACCGAGGGACGATTCTTGAAAAGGGATCTCATGATGAATTAATGGAGAAAAAAGGTCGTTATTATGACATGTACAAAACACAAATGGAAGGAAGTCAAAGCGCTTAACTTTCACGAAATGTTCAGAAAACTTTAAAGCAATGTTTACAAATAGGACCTCTTCTCCCTTTATCCATGTGATATTTTGGAATAAAGGGGGAGGTAGGGATGGAAGAATTATCGGTAACATTTAATATCGCTTTCTTTTTATTATTGTGCGGGATGATTGGGTATTGTGTATTAGAGTCTTGAGAGAGCTTGTTTATGTAGCAAGCTCTTTTTTTGTATAGAAAAATCCATATTGATTTTTCTACAGCCCAGTTATGACTATGAAGGAGAAAAAAAGACTCCTACTTACTTTCTCCCTTTGTTTTCACTTGGCCTGGGGCTAAAAAGGGCCCTGGTCGCATCTGTGCATGATTGGATCTTCTCTCCCATCTAAAAAAGAATGGTTTTCAATTTATATTCATATAGATAAAGTAGGTATTGTTTTACCTTTTCTTTTATAAATGCTATATTAAAACGTGTTACTTATTTTTTGTATGTAATTAGTGGTGTTTTGTTTGATTATGAAAAAAAAGGATACACTAATCACGAACATTTTCATTGAAAAATTGTTCAAGATTGCATACAATCAATATAGTTTTTAAATTCCTATCTGAATACTTGGAGGATCAACATTATGAAGAAATTATTTTCAGTGCTTACAGTAGCTACACTAGCAGTCGGTATTGTGGCGGGCTGTGGCAAAGAAGAGAAAAAAGATACAGCTAGTCAAGATGCATTACAACAAATTAAAAAGAACGGTGAAATTGTTGTTGGTACGGAAGGTACATATCCACCGTTTACATTCCACGATGGAAGTGGAAAGTTAACTGGATTTGACGTTGAGTTAACAGAAGAAGTTGCAAAACGTCTAGGGGTGAAGCCAGTATTTAAAGAAACGCAATGGGACAGCTTACTTGCTGGACTAGATGCAAAACGTTTCGATATGGTTGCGAATGAAGTTGGAATTCGTGAAGATCGTCAAAAGAAATATGACTTCTCTAAACCATATATTTCTTCTTCAGCAGCACTTGTTGTTCGAAAAGATAAAGATAAGCCAGCTTCATTTACAGATATTAAAGGCTTGAAAGCAGCGCAGTCTTTAACAAGTAACTATGCGGATATTGCAAAGAAAAATGGTGCGGAAATTCAAGGCGTAGAGGGCTTTAGTCAAGCTGTAGAACTAATTGGTTCAAACCGTGTTGATTTCACAATCAATGACAAATTATCAGTATTAAACTATTTAGAAACGAAAAAAGATGCAAACATTAAAATTGCAGCAACAGAAAAAGAAGCATCACAAAGTGGGTTCTTATTCCGTAAAGGTAGCGATACATTAGTACAAGAAGTAGATAAAGCGTTAGAAGAGATGAAAAAAGATGGTACGTATGACAAAATAACGAAAAAATGGTTCGGTGAAAATGTATCTAAGTAGTGCAGTCGTTACAGATCGATTATCTACATGGATAGATATTATGCAAACATCCTTCATGCCTATGCTGGAGGGTGCTCTTTTCACGACGATTCCATTAACGCTTATCACATTTGTGATCGGTATTATATTAGCGACTTTAACGGCTTTAGCACGTATTTCAAATAGTCGCATTCTGCAATGGATCGCTCGTATCTATGTATCTATTATTCGCGGAACACCACTTCTTGTACAATTATTTATCATTTTTTATGGACTTCCAACTTTAAAAATTGAGATTGATCCATATCCAGCAGCTGTTATTGGATTTTCATTAAATGTTGGTGCGTATGCATCTGAAATTATTCGCGCATCTATTTTATCTATTCCAAAAGGGCAGTGGGAAGCAGCTTATACAATTGGGATGACATATCCACAAGCGCTAAAACGTATTATTTTACCACAAGCAACACGTGTATCGATTCCACCGCTTTCCAATACGTTTATCAGCTTAGTGAAGGATACTTCATTAGCATCGTTAATTTTAGTAACAGAGATGTTCCGAAAGGCACAAGAAATCGCATCGATGAACTATGAGTTTTTAATTGTTTATTTTGAAGCAGGCCTTATTTATTGGGTAATTTGTTTCTTACTATCTATCGTGCAACAAATATTAGAAAAACGTTCAGAACGTTATACTTTAAAATAATCCTTTCATAAAAGGAGTTTTTGTTTTTATGATTTCAATTCAACATTTACAGAAAAGTTTCGGAGATAATACAGTACTAAAACATATAGACTTATCAGTTGAAAAAGGCGAGGTAGTCGTAATTATTGGGCCATCTGGTTCTGGTAAGACAACATTTTTACGTTGCCTAAATGTGTTAGAAACACCAAATGCGGGTGTTGTTCGTATTGGTAATAAGGAACTAGATTTCTCAAAGAAAATAACGAAGAGCGATATTGTAAATCTTCGTACGCAAACGGGTATGGTATTCCAGCATCATAATTTATTTCCTCACTTAACAGCGATTCAAAATGTAATGGAAGGGCTTGTTACAGTGAAAAAGATGGGGAAAGAAGAAGCGAAGAAGAAAGCGACATATTTCCTTGAAAAGGTTGGACTTGGTGACAAAATGGATTTATATCCATTCCAGCTGTCTGGTGGGCAACAGCAACGAGTAGGGATTGCCCGTGCGCTAGCTATAGAGCCAGAGGTCCTATTATTTGATGAACCAACGTCAGCGCTAGATCCAGAACTTGTGCAAGAGGTCCTAAAAGTCATGAAGGAACTTGCAAAAGAAGGAATGACAATGGTAATTGTAACGCATGAGATGCGTTTTGCTCATCAAATTGCGAACCGTGTGATTTTTATGGATGGCGGTGTTGTTGTAGAACAAGGAACGCCAGAAGAGGTATTTACTACTCCGAAAGAAGAACGCACAAAGAAATTTTTACAAATGCTTCAGTAAATAGAAAGGTCTCAAGGCGAATGCCCTGAGACCTTTTTTGCCATATATATTTATTTTTGGAATCCGCCAAGGCTTTGTTCAGCCATTGCTACTAAACGTTTTGTGATTTCGCCACCAACAGATCCGTTTGCACGAGCTGTAGAATCTGCTCCTAATTGTACACCAAATTCTTGAGCGATTTCGTATTTCATTTGATCGATTGCAGCTGATGCACCTGGTACTACTAATGGATTTGAAGAATTTTGGTTTGCCATAGGAATATATCCTCCTTAGAGTATAAAAGTTTTTTGGTTGGATTAGCTGGAGTTGAACCAGATGATCGCCCCGTTTGGCGCCAATCCATCGTTTGTGGTGAGTGTACTCATAGTATGGGTGTTACCTAGAAAGATATGCGAAATAATAATTTGTAAATTTTGTAAATGTATAAACCGCCGTTATGGACAATAAAAGATGATCTGTATTCTTTTTCTCTATCTGTTTTCACGTGGCATGAGGCAGGAAAAGAATCTGATCGTTTCCATGCATGACCGGATGCTCTCTCCCCTTCTAAAAAGAAAGTTTTTTCAATTTGTATTTATATCCATCCATTTCGATCTTTCCACACATTAATCATGGTTATGAAAACAAAAGCAGATTTCCACTCGCTTTCTCTTTTTGTTTTCACATGGCATGGAGTGAAAAAAGGAACTGACCGCTTCTATGCATGGCCGGATACTCTCTCCCACCTAAAAATAAGGGGTTTATTTCGTTTTTAATTTGTATTTTTCTAAAAGAAGGTCACACTAATCATAAATATGAAACCTCTATGATTGGAGGAGTTGTAATGGCAATATGTCCACTTTGTAATGCATTGGAATCTCAAACATATTCTTGCCGGGTTTGTACGAATGTACTCCAAGATTATGGAAAAGTTGTCGATTATATAGATGATTATAGTGCGTATATGGATCAAGATTTGTTAACAGCAGTAGACGGTTTAACGAGGGAGAATTCGGAGCAATATTGTGTTCATATTTTTTATTGTGGGACATGCGGGACACAAACTGAATTAACAGTGGAATTGATATAATAAAAAAACTTCCACCTATTATCGGGTGGAAGTTTCGTCCTTTGGTAATTGTCTTTTCGAACGAGAAAGACTGCTTTCTGTTAAATATATGGCATACTCGTAAAATAACTGTTTCGTCAATTCATCATATTCTTGTAATTCTTCGGATTGAAAGACAGTTCTTCCAGGTTTGGAATTGGCTTCAAATAACCAAACCTTCCCATTTTTATCTAACCCTAAATCAAAACCAATTTCTCCAATATTTCCTTTCATGCACCGATCTAAAGTAGAACTTAATTGTATGGCTGCATCTGTTAATTTATTCGTAATTCGAATACGCTCCGTTGCGTCAGGGAAAATATCTTGGAGTAGTTTTACTTCTCCGCCGCTATTTATATGAGTTGTCATACTGCCTTTTCCAGCGATTTTCGCAATGATGGCACTAACTCTCCAATTACCAAAACGATTTTTATTTGTATGAATTCGAAAATCTACCGGTTGCCCACCTATACGTAATAAAACAATTCCTTGCTGGACGATAAATTCTTTTAAATCTTGTCCTTGCATAACGTGATTAATCAATGTTTCTAAAGAGTGATACTTTCGAAATTTATTTTGTTTCCCTTCATGGTAACGGCAATAATAACAGCCTTCTGTAGTAGAATAAAGAATTTGATAAATGCTTCGTCCAAAACTACCATGCACAGATTTCATATAAACGTGTTTGTATGATGATAAGAAACGTTCTACTTGTTCGAAGTGCTGAAATGTTTCTGTTTGAGGTAACAGAGAAGCAACTGTTTTTTCATTTATAAGAAGCTCGTGTATATTCCATTTGTTGAAAAATCCTGGATTGAACCATGGAATGGCGTACTTTGTTTGTAATCGTTTTTTTGCCCGAATAATAGGTTTATAACTCTCTGCTTGCCGATTAGGTAACCGATCGTAAATAACGTTTGGAAAAGGAACTTTACATTGCACCCAGCTTTCCTCTTTAAAAAAGTAGCCATCAATCGTTTCTTCATCCCAGTTTATATGTTGTGCACCAAATAAGAAAACGAATGGATGTAAAGGATCGGGCGGGATTAATAAATCTTTGAAACTGATAGAACGATTGTCGACGGGACGGGAAGCGGATTCTGTAAAACCTGTTGTGAAAATACCGATCAGTGGCCCAAGTATAAGGGTTTGATTTTGAATGAAAGCATGCATGGCGGTTGAAGATGGAAGTAAGAGTTCTTTCGCAATCTGTTCGCCTATTATAATTTCGTGGGCATAAGTATAATGAATTTCAATGTTTTCACATGCCGTATGTCGCGATCCAAAGGAAAGAAATGTAAGGGAAGAAGTACTAGAAAATATATAAGGCAATGTTAGTGACCTTGGATGATCGGTAGAAATTTGTAATGTGTAAATATAATCTTTCAATATCGTCGTCACTCCTTTTTTCAGTTACGGTGTAAATGGGTTAAACCGTAATGGGCCGTGAAAAACTTCTCCAGCCAGTAAATAATCATGCTGTTTTCTCATTAGCATGTATAATCTCAAGTGCTCTATTTGATCCATTATGTAGAAAGAGAAGAGAGAAATACTCCATTATTTTTTGTTTCTATTGTGAAGTTGCGCGATAGTGGCTTCAATACATTGCAAATATGCTTCCATATCATTATACTGTTGTCCGTATAACGATATTCTATTTTTGGATGATCGATGTTTTAGGGCGAGAGAATACAAAGGGAAAACCTTTCTTTTTAGAGGAAAGAGAGAATCCGATGATGCATAGAAGCGGTTCGCCCCATGCCAAATGAAACCCAAAGGAGAACACGAGTGGGGAACTCCTTTTGTCCTTTATAGCCGTGATTGGATTGTACGAAAACGAAAGCGCCACTGATAGGAGCTTTTTACGTATTATTTTTGTAATAGGTTGTAGTAAGATGTGTATATACTTGGAGAAATGGAAAGTTGGTAGTGTAATGAATATGTGGTTAAATATGTTAACAACGACAGGATTAGGAGCGGTGATTGGTGGGTATACGAATCATTTAGCGATCAAGATGTTATTTCGTCCGCATCGCCCGATTTATATTGGGAAGTTTCGTGTACCATTTACACCAGGATTAATTCCGAAACGTCGTGATGAACTTGCTGTTCAATTAGGAAAAATGGTTGTGGATCATTTGTTAACGCCTGAAGGGATCGGAAAGAAATTAACAGATGAGAAATTTCAGCAAGAGCTTATTCAGTGGGCGCAAGTAGAAATAGATAAAATTTTGGTGAATGAGCAATCGCTACGAGAGGTTTTAGAAAAATGGGATTTGGAGCATGTGGAAGGGGAGACAATCAAAAAAATTGAAAGTATGATTGTCGAGAAAATTGATACGTTTTTATCACAATATGATACATATACGTGGGAACAAGCTTTGCCTCGTTCTGTTCATGAAAAAGTGGATCACATGATTCCGAATGTAGCATCATTTATTTTAGAAAGAGGGATAAGCTTTTTTGAAAGTGAAGAAGGAAAAGAAAGGCTTGCTAAAATGATTGATGACTTTTTTGCTTCCCGAGGCACATTGTTAAATTTAGTAGGGATGTTTTTAGGGAATGTAAGTTTAGTGGATCATCTGCAGCCAGAAGTGATTAAGTTTTTAGGACAAGAAGGAACGAAACAGCTTTTAAGTGATGTCCTGCAAAAAGAGTGGGAGAAATTAAAAGGAAGAGAAGTGAAGGAACTGGAGTCCTTTATTGAGAAAGAAACGGTTGTAAAGTCAATCTTATCAACAATTAAAATAGAGGAAACGGTAAGAGGGTTTTTCAATCAATCTATTCAAAAAGTGTGTGAACCAGCTCGGGAACGAGTTGTACAAACAATGATTCCGAGTGTAGTGAAAAAAGGTTTAGCATGGGGGATAAACAATACCGAGCAGATTTTGAAAAATTTCCGTCTTGCTGAAATCGTACAACAAGAAGTAGCTACATTTTCAACAGAGAGATTAGAAGACCTTGTATTATCGATTACGAAGAGTGAGCTGAAGATGATTACTTATTTAGGAGCGTTATTAGGAGGGACCATTGGATTGGTTCAAGGTGTGTTGTTGCTTCTCTTAATGTAATGAAATGAAATGAATTGAATAATCTTTCTTTTTAGAGAGAAGATAGAATCCAGCCATGAAAAGAACAAGAGACATTCACTTATGTTCTCCTGTTCTTGTTACATAGCACGGGACGGATCCTTTTATGCATGAACGTATGCTTTCTCACCATCTCAATTAAGGCTATGAAAGTAAAAGAAGCCCTACTCTCGCTACCTCATTCTGGTTTCATACGGCATGGGATCCAAAAAGGCCCTGACCGTTTCTATGTAAGGGCGGATCCCCTTTCCCACCTAAAAGAAAGATTTTCAATCATTTTCCTCTATATATTGCTTTCTCACCATCTCAGTTAAGGCTATGAAAGTAAAAGAAGCCCTACTCTCGCTACCTCATTTTGGTTTCATACGGTAGGGGGCCAAAAAAGGGTCTGACCGCATCTATGCATGGCCGGATTCTCTCTTCCACCTAAAAGAGAGGTTTTTGAAAGTCTTATCAATTTGATAAATAAAGTGAAATTTCTTCACATATAGTGCATAGTTTGTTATTGTAAAAGGGTGCGTATCAAAAGGTACTCAAAGAGCGCGGATATTAGACCGAGCTCGCTAAAGGAGGAAAAATACAATGACAAAAAATATTCATGATGTTGCATATGAATTACAAAACGCAATCGCAGAAAATACAGATTTCCAAGCTTTAAAAGCAAGCTATGCAGAAGTACAAGGAGACGCAGCTTCAAAACAATTATTTGAACAGTTCCGTACAATGCAATTAGAGTTACAACAAAAAATGATGCAAGGTCAAGAAATCACAGAAGAAGATAACCAAAAAGCACAAGAAGTTGTAGCGCTTATTCAACAAGATCCAAAAATCGTTAAGTTAATGGAAGCAGAGCAACGCTTAAACGTTGTAATTGGCGATATTAACAAAATTATCATGAAGCCACTTGAAGAATTATATACTGCATACCAAGCTTAATATAAAAAAGACGTTTCCTGAGAGGGAGGCGTCTTTTTTCTATAGAATTCATCAATACTTTGATAGAAGGACCATTTCTTAACTAACGGTAGAAAAGTAAAGTTAGATAGGAGATAAGGCAGGGAATGCGCTTGAAAAATATGTGATACGAATAGAGATATTTACGTTCCGATGGTTCAGCGGAAATGGTAGCACTCCCAGAAACAGCAGATTTTATGGCCGCTGATCTATCAAGAGAAAACCTTGAAAACGATATTGCAACTGCGGAAGGTGCGGAGTGAAAAAGAAGCCAATTTGGCTTCTTTTTTCATTTAGATACAAACGGATGTTTATCAAAATAAAACCGCCACGGATAATGAACAGCTTCTTCCGCATAATCAATATTGATACGGGGGCCAGCCATAATCTCATATTGAGAAGATAAGTGTTCTCCCTTAGTAACTAATTCAATATATAATTCATCACCTTGTAAGGATAATCCGCGTTCTTCTAACGTAATGCCAAGTGCGCGGCATAGCTTTCCAGGTCCGTTCGTGACATTTTTGGATTGTGATTTTGTAAGCTCTGTTTTGCCGAAACGTGCCATTTTCATTTCTTCTATTCCATCAACGGGCTCTATTGCACGAATAAGAACACCTTGCGGGGTGCCAACTGGAGCAGTGATGACATTAAAACAATGGTACATGCCATAAATAAGATAAACATAAGCATGTCCTGGTGCGCCAAACATAACTTCCGTCCGCTCCGTTCGTCTTCCCCCATAACTATGTGCCGCTTTATCATCTGGTCCTTTATATGCTTCGACTTCTACAATGAATCCACTTCGTTTTATCCCATCGACTATATGTACAAGCTTATGACCAAGTAGCTTTTTAGCAACTTCTAATGTATCGCCCTCATAAAAAGAAGGAGGTGCTTTCATATTGGTATCTCCTTTACTGATGATTTACGTATATATTAAACCAAATTTGTGTGCGAGATTCTAACTCGTTCTAATTAATAAATTTCTTTCATAAATTATGGATAGGGTAAAAGCAGCTAAGAGGAGGGGATACGACATGATTTATCGCTTGTTGGCTCTTAATATAGATGGGACACTCGTGCAGAAAAATGGGAAGATACTAAAAGGAACACGAGAAGCTATTGATTTTGTAAAGCGCAAAGGTGTATATGTTACGCTGTTTACAAGCAGGCACTTTCAATCTGCTCATAAAATAGCGAAGTCATTAAAACTAGATTCCATATTAGTTACGCATAGCGGCGCTTTTATTTCTGCTTCATTAGATAAACCGCTCGTTCAAAAACGATTATCAGAAGAAAAGACGTTTAATATTGTGCAAGTACTGGAACATTTTGAATGTAATGTCCGGATATCACATGAACGTTTTTCTATCGGTAACCGTGAGCGCAATACACCGAATTTAATTGCACGTACTGTATTATCAAGCACAGAACCACTATTTTATCCTGTTCAATTTGTAGATTCATTAGGTGACACACTCCGTGATCAGCCTGTTGCAGCTCCGAAAATTGACGTTGTTTTTTCAAGTAGAGGAGAAAAAGACCGTGCGCTCAAAACATTGAAAAAAGCATTTGAAAATGTGGAGTATATAGAATCTGGTGGGGGAAGGATAGAAATTCTTCCGCTGCATGTATCAAAATTAAGAGGGTTACAATTATTAGGAGAACACCTTGGGGTAGAACTGAGTGAAATGGTGGCAATTGGAGATAGTTTGGAAGATTTAGATGTCATTGCAAGTGTTGGATTGGGAGTCGCAATGGGAGATGCACCTATTCCAGTGAAGCAAGCAGCAGACTGGATTACGCGTTCCAATAGTGAAAACGGAGTGGAATATATGATTAAGGAACATTTCCGAAAGCAATTTCCAATTCCATTTTTGAAAAACCATTCGCAAGTTCATAAGCGGTGATAGGGCTTCTAAAAAACGTAGTTTAAAAGCTACGTTTTTTAGTGTCTTTATTCCGCAGTTTTGTGAGGACTTTCCGGGAAAATGAGGTAAAAGCTTCTATATTGACCTGTACACGCCCTTCAAGTAAACTAAAGAGAGTTTACAAATGAAAAGGTGATAAGTGTTGTTAATTTCAATAAAAACGTTACAAGATGATCGTTTTTTACGTCCGCTGCAAAATATTAGCGGCTTATTTTTTGAAGAAAGCACGATAGGATTTGAGCAGGAAGATGCAAATCTTATTGTTGAAATACAGATAGAAGGAAACGTGACAGCTTCAGCGCGTTTAACAGACATTGCAACTGGCAATGTATATGAAGAAGCGTTCTCAAAAGATTTATCTTCTTTTACAGAAGAAAAAGAACGTATAAAACAAGTAAAGCATGTCGTTTCTTATGTGTATCTTTCGGTCTTACAGCAGCTAACTGGAATTGAACAGAGCTGGGGGATTTTAACAGGTGTACGTCCAACGAAACTTCTTCATAAGATGCTTCAAAATGGTATGTCAAAAGAAGAAGCGCATAAAGAACTTCGTGAAAGCTATTTAATTCATGAAGAAAAAATTGAACTTCTGCAGCGCATTGTTGATTGCCAATTAGCAGTTGTTCCAGATTTATATCGTTTAAAAGAAGAAGTGAGTATTTATATCGGTATTCCGTTCTGTCCGACGAAATGTGCATATTGTACATTCCCGGCTTATGCAATTAATGGACGTCAAGGATCTGTCGATTCTTTCTTAGGCGGCTTGCATTATGAAGTTCGTGAAATTGGTAAGTTCCTAAAAGAAAAAGGTGTTAAAGTTACAACGATTTATTACGGCGGCGGTACGCCAACAAGTATTACAGCAGAAGAGATGGACATGTTGTATGAAGAAATGTATCAATCGTTCCCAGATGTGAAAGAAGTACGTGAAGTAACAGTTGAGGCAGGTCGTCCAGATACGATTACGCCAGAAAAGCTAGAAGTATTAAATAAATGGAACATTGACCGCATTAGTATTAATCCGCAGTCGTACCATCAAGAAACGTTAAAAGCAATCGGACGTCACCATACGGTGGAAGAAACGATTGAGAAGTATCACTTAGCACGTCAAATGGGAATGAACAATATTAATATGGATTTAATTATTGGTCTTCCTGGTGAAGGATTAGAAATTTTCAAACATACGTTAGATGAGACAGAAAAGTTAATGCCAGAATCATTAACAGTTCACACATTATCATTTAAGCGTGCTTCTGAAATGACGCAAAATAAGCGTAAATATAAAGTGGCAGGTCGTGAAGAAATTACAGCGATGATGCACGAAGCAGAAGAGTGGACGAAGAATCATAATTACGTACCTTATTATTTATACCGCCAAAAGAACATTTTAGGTAACTTAGAAAATGTTGGCTACGCAATGCCTTCGCAAGAAAGCATTTATAATATCGTGATTATGGAAGAAGTACAATCGATTATCGGTCTTGGCTGCGGTGCATCAAGTAAATTTGTGCATCCAAAAACGGGGGCAATTACGCACTTCGCAAATCCAAAAGATCCAAAGTCATATAATGATGGTTATATGAAATATACAGAAGATAAGCTTGAGATTTTAAAAGAGCTATTTTCTTAAGAGAAGAGGCTGGCCTAAAGGTTCGCATGTTGCGAGGCTTTAGGTTTCAGTCTTTTTTTTATAAAAAAACCATTTCTTTTGGGTGGGAGAGAGCGTCCACCCATGCATAGAAGCGGTCAGTGCCTTTTTTAGCCCCATGCCATGTTAAAACAAAAGGAGAAAGCGAGTAGATATCTCTTTTTGTTTTTATAGCCGCGAGTTGTATGTTGAAAATCAAGATGGATATATGGTGAAACCCCGGTATAAAATTTATCTTTTTGGATGGAAGAGAGAATCCGGCCATGGATAGAAGTGCTTAGCCACATACTAAGTAAAAAGAAAGGTGGAAAATGAGTGGAAATCTGCTTTTGTTTTCATAGCCGTGATTTGCATGTTAGAAAATCAAAATGAATCCATATTTGTAAAACAGTGTCGAGAATGATCAGAAAAAGAAGGTAAAAATGTAGAGGAAATGTCTACTTATAGACGAAATGATAGATTTATGAAAGTTAAAAGGGGGCATAGTTTGACATGTATATGACGATTGGGAGGATTTTTGATTTAACAGTTGGCAAGTATCCGAATAAAGAAGCGTTAGTAGAACCGGAAAAGAATATTCGCTGGACATATAAAGAGTGGGATGAACAGGTGAATAAAACGGTGCATGCTTTGCTTGCAGAAGGTGTGAGAAAAGGGGATACCGTATCTGTCTATTTATATAACTGCCGTGAATTTGTAAACGTTTACCTCGCTTGCGCGAAAATCGGCGCAATCTTCAATCCGATTAATTTCCGTTTAAAAGCAAAAGAAGTAGCTTACATTCTCCACGATGCGTCTTCAAAAGTGGTTGTATTTGAAAAGGCGGTTGAACAAACAGTTGCGATGGTTGAAAGAGATTTCCCAAACAGTTCTTTTTGGTACATAGAAGATGATGCGCCTGCATATGCTGCGTCTTATCATGAAAAAGTAAATGCCGCTTCATCTGAAGCTGTAGATATTGTCGTTGAGGAAACAGATTATTGTTCCATGCTTTATACAAGTGGTACAACAGGGCATCCAAAAGGGGTGCTGCACCGTCATCGTGAAATGGCTGAACATAGTATGATTTGTACGTATTTCTTAAAATATAACCGTGACAGCGTCGGTCTTGCAGTAGCACCGCTGTACCATTGTGGTGAATTAAATGCTGGTATTATACCAAGAATTCAAGTGGGTGGAAAAAATATTATTTTACATCACTTTGATACAAAGACAGTTTTACATACGATTCAAAAAGAAAAAATCACGACATTCTTTGGTGCGCCAACGATGTGGAATATGATGTTACAAGAGGATTTATCACAATATGAACTACGTTCGATGAAAATTGGAATATATGGCGGAGCTGCGATGGCACCAGCACTTGTAAAAGAATGTAAAGAACGTCTGCATATTGATCTTGTTCAAATTTACGGAATGACAGAGATGGGTCCGGTTATTGCATTCTTAGTAGAGGAAGATCAAATTACGAAAGCTGGTTCAGCTGGAACACCTTGTTTTAGTCACGAAATTCGAATTGTAAAACCGAACGAAGAGGGACCGGCAGAACCAGATGACGTACTGCCGCCTTATGAAGTAGGAGAAATTATTTCACGTGGACCAACGATGATGGCAGGATATCATAATCGTGAAGAAGCGACAGCAAAGTCTATATATAAAGGATGGTACCATTCAGGTGATCTCGGTTATTTTGACAAAGATGGTTATTTATATGTAGCAGATCGCGTTGACGATATGGTGATTAGTGGCGGAGTAAATATCTATCCGCGTGAAATTGAAGACTTCTTGCATAGCCATCCTAGCATATTAGATGTGGCTGTACTTGGTGAACCAGATGAGCTATGGGGGGAACGTGTTGTTGCGGTAGTGGTTAAAAAAGATGAGCATATTACAGCAGCTGATTTAGAAAGTTACTGTAAAGAAAGTGATGAACTAGCTGACTATAAACGTCCGCGTCATTATATATTTGCAGATGAACTTCCTCGTAATGCGAGTGGGAAGTTACAGAAGTTTGTGTTGAGAGAAAGTTTAAAAGGCGCTCAGAAATCATAAAGAAAAGCATAGTCATTCATAGATGGCTATGCTTTTTCTAACTTGTTTTTGAGTCGTTCTTTGTAGGTTGGTCGATATCTTTTGTCGAATCGCCGATAAATTCGAATTTGCGCCGATATATTGTGAGAAACGGTCGATATATTTGCAAAATCGCCGATAAAATTTCACTCACTATTGTATATCAACAAAATCTCTTATTATTTACGCGAGAAACCTTCTTCGTCTAAGTATTCTGCAGCTTCTGGATAAGAATTAAATGTTCCATCTAAATTCACGCCAGCGTACACGTTCCACATATCATCTTCGTGGATAAGAGTAAGGATATGTCCTTCTTCACTCTGCCATTCTTCTTCTTTAGCAGGTTCAGCTTGTACAACGATTTCTTCTGGCTCTTGAGATAGAAGTTCAATTGATTTTTGAATTAATGAGCGTAGTTCGTCTGCTGAAAATTCACGGATGTTAACCATGCCTTTATCGTCTGTTTTATAACCTTTAATGCCGCCTGCATATACAAAGCCGTTACCATTTGGGTGTAAATGATATACAACGTTCTTTTTATCTAAGCGGCTTTCTTCAAAGTGAAAGTTCACGCGTTTTAATGATACGTTCTTTCTTTCTAATTGTGGGAAAGATTCGATAATCGATAATTTTTCTTCAAAAGTTAGCATAGTGCCTCCAAATATATAGTAAAAGATTTAATCTGTTCATTATAGCATAGTCGCTTATCTTTCCAAAGATAGAATACATGAATACGGTTACTTCACGAGACTGTAAAGAGTTTCTTCTAAAAACCACTGACGAATACATATTTCTCGCGTTACAATAAAACGTGGACTTTTAATAGAGGTGATTTTTTTATGATTCAAAGAATAGCAAAAGAGTGTTTAGCTGGTTTTACCGTAGCGATTGTTGCATTGCCACTTGCGATTGCATTCGGTATTGCAGCGACAGGAACGTCGGAAGGTGCGTTAGTTGGATTGTATGGTGCGATTTTTGCTGGGTTATTTGCAGCATTGTTTGGTGGTACAGCAGGGCAAGTAACGGGTCCTACCGGGCCAATTACCGTGATTGCGACAGGCATTATTGCAAGTCATGGGCTTGAGGCAAGTTTTATTGCATTTATGATGGCTGGGCTATTTCAAATTTTATTTGGGGTATGTAAGCTCGGTTCGTATATACGTTACATTCCATATTCTGTCGTTTCAGGGTTTATGAATGGAATTGCACTTATTATTATTTTAGGCGAGATGAAGCATGTGAAAAATAGCTTTTTACTTGTTTTGTTAACGATACTTGTTATGC
Organism: Bacillus sp. TL12; assembly: GCF_022625245.1. Classification (NCBI taxonomy): domain Bacteria; kingdom Bacillati; phylum Bacillota; class Bacilli; order Caryophanales; family Bacillaceae; genus Bacillus; species Bacillus sp. TL12. The sequence goes on from NZ_JAJJBY010000013.1 coordinate 48,589, forward strand.
TTGTCGCAGGGAAGTGGATTAAAGCGATTCCGGCAAGTTTAATTGCGTTAGTTGGTGTTACGGCAACATTGCCGTTATTTTCTCAACTTTTACAAGGGCTTACGATTCAATTACCTTTTGTGGGAACGATCCAATTAAACAAGATGATTGAAAAGATTGGAACAATACCAGAAGCGATGCCTTCTCTTCATTTACCTGTCTTTAGTGGATCAACAATACTAGAACTTATTTTGCCAGCACTTAGTATTGCATTATTAGGGTCAATTGACTCGCTATTAACATCCGTTGTGATGGATAATGTAACAGGTACAAGGCATAAAAGTAATAAAGAATTGATTGGCCAAGGATTAGGGAATATTGTGAGTGGATTGTTTGGAGGATTAGCAGGAGCAGGTGCGACGGTTCGGTCTATTGTGAATATAAGAAGCGGCGGGAAAACAGCACTATCAGCTTGTATGCATAGCGTTATTTTATTTATTTTCATTATGGGGCTTGGTGCAGTTGTACAATATATTCCACTTGCAGTACTATCAGGTATTTTAATTTTAACAGGTATCGGAATGTTTGATTGGGATAGTATGAAAAAGATGCATGTAGCGCCAAAAGGTGACGTTGTTGTCATGCTTTTAACAATGGTGATTACAGTGAAATTTGATTTAATGGTTGCGGTTGCGTTTGGTATAATCCTTTCTTTCCTTTTATATATGGTGCAGTGCAAGGAACGGAAAGCTTCTATTGTAAAAGGAGAAGATGACACGTATATGATTCAGGGACCACTGTCCTTCTTATCTGTTGATCGTATTTTTTCTTCTTTACAAGAAGTGAAGTCTCATTTGACGTTGCGCTTGAATCATGTGCACTATATGGATACTTCGGGGGCGATGGCACTATTAAACTTTATGGATCATACGGAGAAAATAGGTGCGAGTGTAACGCTTGAACATGTACAACCACATATTGAAAAGACACTGCTCAGCTTGGCAAATGATCAGCAAAGAGAAAAGTTAAACATGGTAAAAGAACAATAGAATTGTAAAGCGTCATTCCGAAAAGGAAGGCGCTTTTTTGTATGCAGTGCATAGTAAGAAGAATGTATTTTTTTAGCAATATATCCACATTTTGAAACACGATGTGCTATCATAAAAGTGGGGACTATTTTTTAAAAGTTAGGAGAGAGTTTGATGTACAAACAGTTACCACACAATGTGAAGATGGGTATTACACGTTCAATTACTACTTCTTTTACAGAATACATGAAATCAATCGAGTGGGATGTAGAGAAATTTGATATGCAACAATTTGTTGAACAGTGGAAACAGTATTTGTATACAAAATCAAAGTGGATTAAGCAAATTGATGAGGATGTAAAAGAAGATCCAAGTTTTCATCAAGAGTTAGCAAATCGGATAAATGAAAAAATTAGTCAGTTACTTCAAGAAGAACCGACAGATGAGCAACTACAATTGCTTCAGGTACAGCATATGCAAATTAAAGAATCACTTTGTAAATTAGAAGCACAATATCAAATTGATCGTTTAGTAGCGAAATGAAATTTTACATATGAAAAAGAGCCTGTTTGGTAAGGGGCTATCACTTTACCAAACAGGCTCTTTTGTTAATATATATTCAACTTGATTTTCCAACATACATCCATTTTGCTTTTTAAGCACCTAAGTCGCGGCTATGAAAACAAAAGAGGATCTCCACTCGCTTTCTCCTTTTGTTCTCACTTGGCATGGGGCTAAAAAAGGCACTGACCGCTTCTATGCATGGCCGGATGCTCGCTCCCATCTAAAAAAAATGGTTTAATGTTAGTTTTTTAATTTGGATTTATCCCGTAAAAGCCCGATTGGTGAGGGCTGATAATCAGTGGGGGATGAAGAAAACCCCCACTGATTAAAGTTTCACTTTATATAGATTACTATATTATCCTTGTGGGACAACCACAGACCAAGTAGTTATATCTATCTCTTTCTTTAAAACAGAAGAGGCTGGGAATATAAATGCCCATGGCTTTGTTGTATTTGCTTTTACTTCAAGGTTTGGTAATGTAAAAGCCCCATTTGCAATAACTTCTTCAGAAGCATCTAGAATTTGAAGAGGAAGCTGCTCAAGTTCTATGCTATGGGAAAATCCATTTCGGATTAGGATTGTTACACTTAGGTCACCATTTTCTTGATGCGTTGCTTGTAATCCTAAGAAATTGATTTCGTCTTCAGCAGGAGGTGTTAACCCTTCTGCAAAATCTCGTAGTTCGTCTTTGCTTTCTTTAGATAATTGTTGTTCCCATGTTGGATCCAATTCGAATCGATGTAGTTCTCCTAAATCAAATGCTAATTGCCAATCTGCTTGGGAGAGGGGGGCCTCTGTTATTGTTTCTTCTTCAAATTGAAATACCCATGGCATATTGGTGTTTGCGGGTATATTACCAAGTACAGAAAGATCAAATGTTTTACGTGCACATAATTGTTCTTCATTATTAAATAGAAGTAATGCAACTTTTTCAAAGTTAATCGGTTTGGAAATGGTGCTTCGCAGAAAAGCAGCTACATGATAGGCACCATCGCGTTTTTCCACGTCAATTCCAGATAAAGAAATTTGGTTTTCTTTTAAACTAGGTAAATCTTTATGTAAAAACTGATAGATATATTTGTGTTCGATTGTAACTTCTCCCCAAGAGGGATGGAAGTATAATGTAGGTTTTACATTTGTATGTTGAGAAGTTGTCTCTTCTTGTCCAAATAATTGATCTTCAGAAATGACTGTATCTTTTCCTTTTTTCTTTGCTTTTTTGAAGAATGATAACATGAAAGTTCACCTCATTATACGTTTTGTGGAACGGTTAAATGCCGTGCAACATAAAGGCACATTTCTTTTTCAAAATTGCTGTATGTGTATAAGAAAATGTCGAGACCTTCCTTTTGATAAATACGTGTTGGATCTTCTTGTTGATATTGTCGTAATCCGATGCCTTCTTTTAAATTATGCATCGCATCTAAATGATTTACCCAGTTTTGATCGATGTAGTGTAATCCTACTTGGCGCAATGCTTGCTGCAGTTCTGTATGATCATTTAGTACGCGTACTTTGGTCAGATAACTTGAAATCGAATCTTTTAATAGATTGTTTAATTCTTCGATCGAATTAACGGTGTTTTCTGATAATAGTGGTAGTTCTTCTGTTGGCATAATAGATTGTAATTCTTCTGTTAATGCAATGAAATTCCATTCTTCTGGAACCATACCTTCTAGCAGATGTTTTTTTCCGATCGAATCGATTGTATGCTCTATCATTGGAGTTGTAATTTCTATCATATTTGTTTCTTCATGTAAGAAATGATTGCGAAGTTTATAGATTACATTCCGCTGATCATTAATCACATCATCTAGTTTTAAATTGTATTCACGAATTGAAAAATGACTTCCCTCACAAAGCAGTTGCGTACGGTTTATAAAATCATGTACTTTCGGAGTAAGGATAAGTCCTTTATCATCTGTTTTTAATGATTTCTTTAATTTTTCCACATCTTCTTGAGCAAAGCGCTGAAGCATATCATCTTCTAATGAAAGGAAAAATTGTGAACTACCAGGGTCACCTTGTCTACCAGCCCGACCTTTTAACTGGTTATCAACGCGCCGGGATTCATGACGTTCTGTCCCGATAACATGTAGACCTCCAAGTTCTGGAACACCGTCTTCTAATAAAATATCGGTACCACGACCAGCCATATTTGTAGCGATTGTAATTTGGCCTTTTTGTCCAGCTTTTGCAATTAAATCGGCTTCTTGTTCTGCGCTTTTTGCATTTAGTAACTGGTAGGATAAGTTTGCTTCATCTAAATAACGAGCTGCCAGTTCAGACTGCAAGATGGACATCGTTCCAATTAATATTGGTTGTCCTTTTGTATGTCGCTTTATAACCTCTTCACGTACTGCCGTATATTTATGATCAGTAGTCATATAGACTAGGTCTTTTAAATCTTCACGGATGACAGGGCGGTTCGTTGGAATCGGGATAACGTCCATTCCGTATACACGATTAAACTCTTTTTCCTCTGTTTTCGCTGTGCCTGTCATTCCAGATAGGGCAGGGTACATACGGAAGAAATTTTGGATTGTAATGGATGCATATGTTTGGTTTTCTTCGGTGATTTCCAAACCTTCTTTCGCTTCAATTGCTTGGTGTAAACCATCGCTTAATGAACGCCCATCCATCACGCGGCCTGTAAAAATATCAACGAGCATAATTTTGTTATCATGTACGATATAGTCAACATCACGTTGGAACGTAACATGTGTACGTAATGATTGAATCATATAGTGATATAAAGTTTGATGCTCAATGTCATATAAGTTATTAATATCAAATAAATCTTCAATTTTTGTAATACCTTCATCTGTAAAGCTAGATGATTTCGTCTCTGCATCGTACGTATAGTGAACAGTGTCTTGAAACGACTTAATTACTTTCGCACATAAATAATGTAATCCAGAACTGCTGGATTTTTTGCCGGCGATAATTAGAGGTGTTTTTGCTTCATCAATTAAGACACTATCAATTTCATCAATAATCGCGAAATGATAAGGGCGTTGTACTTGTGAGGATGATGAAGCTTCCATATTATCTCTTAGATAATCAAAGCCAAATTCTGTTCCGATGCCGTATGTAATATCAGCCTCATAGGCACGTTTCTTTTGGATAGGCTCAATATCTGGAATATTTAATCCGACTTGTAAGCCGAGAAATTCATGGACTTGGCCGATTAGTTCTTTATCACGTTTTGCTAAGTAGTCATTCACTGTAATAACGTGCACACCTTTTCCTTCTAGAGCACGTACATAAGATGGCAAGGAAGAGACAAGTGTTTTACCTTCTCCCGTAGGCATTTCTGCAATATTTCCCTCTAATAATACAAGTCCACCAATAAGTTGTACGTCATAATGGCGTAATCCGAGCACACGCTTCGCTGCTTCACGAACGATGGCAAATGCTTCTACTTTTATATCATCAATTGTTTTCCCATTTTGAAGCATCTCTTTGAAACTAGTAGTTTTTTGGCGTAATGCCTCGTCAGATAGTGCTTCTATTTGCGGTTCAAGTGCATTAATTTCATCAACAAGTAGTTCATATTTTTTTAGCTTACGTTTTTGTGAATCCCCTAATATTTTTTTGAACGAATTCAGCATGCTATTACACCCCTCTTACTGACAATAGCTTCATTATAGCACATGTTTCTAAGGAATAAGTAGAAGTAGTAAATAGAAGAAAAATATGGTAATTAACATCATTAAATGTAAATATTGCACTTTTAAATTGATTTTTTATTTTTGATGTATAAAAAAGAAAGAGAGTATTCAATATATAATAAATTTGTTATGATAATTTAATGAGATAATGAAAAAATGGCATAAAACATTTCTTTTTGGGTTGGAGAGAGGATCCAGCCATGGATAGAAGCGGTCAGAGCATTTTTTAGTTCCATGCCGTGTGAAACCAGAAGGAGAGAACGAGTGGAGATCTGTTTTTGTTTTTATAGCCGCGATTTATATGTTGGAAAGTCGAGATGGATATATAGTGAAACCGGCATACCCTCTTTTTTAGGTTGGAGAGAGGATCTAGAGCTATGGTCAGGGTCTTTGTTAGCCCCATGTCATATTAAAATAAAGAGATAAAACGAATGGAAATCCGCTTTTGTTTCTATGGCGGTGATGTATATGCCTGCAAATCAAGATGGATAGATAGTTTTTGTGAATATATACGAAGAAGGAATAAAATATATTTCAGATTTCAATATGGTTCTACATGAATTTAGAATATACGTATAGAAAGAAAAGAGAAGAAATATGAATAAAAAATTTGTAAAAGGGGCAGCCATTTTAACGATTACAACCTTTCTATCGAAACTGTTAGGAAGCTTCTTTCAAATTCCTTTGCAAAATATCGCAGGAGATGAGGTGCTTGGTATTTTCAGGCTTGTTTTTCCTGTGTATATGATAGCCCTAACTTTATCAGTAGCAGGAGTGCCTCTTGCAATATCAAAGTCAATCGCAGAACGTAATGAACAAAATGATCGAGAAGGAATCGCTAAATTATTTAGGTCTGCTTCTATTATAGGTGTTATATTTGGAGCGTTAGGCTGTGTGATTATTTTACTATGCTCAAGTTCAATCGCAGAGATGCTGGGGGGACAAGAGACAAGATTAGCATTAGTTATTACATCATTTGCACTTCTAATTGCTCCGTATATGGCAGTATATCGTGGGTATTTTCAAGGGTTTGGTGACATGGTTCCAACTGGAGTTTCACAAGTAATTGAACAATTTGTTCGCGTATTCTTTATGCTGACAATTGCCTATCTATTTGTGACTTGGAATAAAAGTAGCAGTGTTATAACTGGTGGAGCGATGGTGGGTTCTTTTCTAGGAGTTATTAGTTCGCTCATTTATTTAAGAGTGAAATATATAAAAAGCTCGTATTATTATAAGAAAATAACGTATTCACTTCAAGATTTAAAAAGAGATGGAAAAAAGATACTCAGTGTATCAATTCCAATTGCTATTGGAGCATTATCAATGCCGCTGTTAAATTTGATTGATTCTGTAACGATTCCACATGCGCTTGATGGAACTGCAAGTACGATTCAAACGCAGTACGGTATTTATAGTCGCGGCTTTGCATTTACACAATTAATTGTTGTATTTTCTAGTGCGATTGTATTTCCACTAATCCCGTTATTAACATCTGCTTTAACAAAGAAAGATATGAAATTAGCGAAAGAGGCGGTGCAGCAAACAAATAAACTTGCGCACGTTATAACAACGCCAATGACAGTATGGCTTATTGCATTAACAGTACCACTCAATATTGGTTTGTTTACAGATGCAAAAGGAAGCGGCATGTTAGCAGTTATAATTGGAAGTTCGTATTTCACCTCTTTTATGGTACTATCAATAGGCATTTTACAAGGCATCAATCGTTCTATGCAGGCTGCATGGATTGTCATTGGGGCAAGCGTTGTGAAGGGATTGTTAAACCTTGTACTCGTTGGAAAGTTTGGAATAGACGGGGCGGCATATAGCACGCTTATCATATATATAATGATTTGCACTATAAATTACGCCTATATTAGAAAGTATCTTACTTATTCGATAAAAATTGGGGGATTTTTATCCGTAATCATTATATCTTGTATATTTGGAATAGGATTGTATGAATTAGCTACTATAATAAATGTAACAACTTCACGTTTTATCGCATTGCTGTATAGTTTCATTGCATTAAGTGTTGTATCACTTTTATATATGATTTGTGCGCTGAAATTAAACTGGATATCAAGAGAGCGAATTCCATTTTTGCGTAAATAAAGTGAAAGTAAGGAATGTGCAATGGAAATAGTAATGTAAGTGATAGCGTAGCAGTAAATTAGAACGGATTTATTATAGAGAAGTATTTCAATTCTTTTATGTTATAGAGAGAAAAGTTGTAAGTTACCCAATCTCTTGTAATGAGAGATTGTTGGCAATTTGTAAGTTGATTGCGAAATGTTGGAGGAGATTAAGCGTGCGGTTAGTTTTATCAGGATATTATGGTTTTTATAATGTTGGGGACGAAGCAATTTTGCAATCAATTATTAAAGCATTGCATGATGAGGAGCCTAACCTTGAACTTGTTGTACTTTCAAATGACCCTGACTATACAAAGAAAATGTACGGTGTCGAAGCAGTAAACCGCTGGGATATAAGAGCGATTTATAAAGAGATAAAAAAGAGTGATGGACTGATCAGTGGGGGCGGAAGTCTTCTTCAAGATAAGACTAGTATTAAAAGTATTTTTTATTATACGGGTATAATGCGTCTGGCGCGCTTTCTGAAGAAACCATATTATATTTATGCACAAGGAATTGGTCCGATTACAAAGAGGCAGAACCGCCTATTAGTAAAATGGCATGTATCGAAAGCGCAATATATATCTGTACGTGACGAAGACTCTTTTTTATATTTAAAAGAAATCGGTATAAAGAAAGATGTTGAAGTTGTTCCAGATCCAGTACTAGCTTGTAATTGTGATGTGAAATCAAACTGGTTGCAAAAGCATTCTGTGCAAGGGAAAGTAATTGCAGTTAGCGTACGGTACTGGGATGCCAAGGAAGACTATATGAGAAAATTAGCTGAAACGTTGAAAAAGTTTAAGCAAGAAGGGTATGATATTTTATTTGTACCTATGCATGGACCATTTGATCAAAGTGCATCACGAGATATTATTAATTTGATGGGAACAGAGGCACATATGCTCCCATATAAAATGGACGTTCATGAAAAAATAGCGATTTTATCGGAGTGCTCTCTTCTAATTGGGATGAGGCTTCATGCTCTTATTTTATCTGCAGTAGCAAACACACCGATGATTGGTATTTCATATGATCCAAAGATAGACTCCTTCTTACAGCAAGTAAATCAACCGATTATCGGTAGTGTTGACGGAGATTGGAGCGAAGAAACCTTATATAACATGGCAGCAAAACAATTGCATCAAAAAGAGGCTGTGAAGTTTGCATTAGAGCAACGAGTAATCGAACTGCGTGTGCAAATTTCAAAAGCATCTAAACATATTATTCAGAATTTAAAAGAAAGAGAATGCCCGAAAAGAAAGGTGAAAGCCAACTCTTAGAGGGCATCCTCTTTTTTTATTCACAAATGAATGTCATTTCGCAAACGTTATAGCAATATATAGCGTTTCGATTTTCGTTTATTTTGAGAATGTAGTTAGTATATAATTTATAAGTCAATAGATATATGAGTTTGATAGTTTATAAGAAAGAGGAGGATAACAGTGAAGCGAGTTTCAAAACATATGATTACTTTCGGATTGGTAGGATCGCTACTTAGCTATCCGATATCTAGTTATGCAGCAACAGATGATATAACGGGCCATTTCTTTGAGAGGGACATACGTGTTTTAATTGATAAAGGTGTGATGGCCGGATATGGAAATGATACATATTTACCAGATAAAAATGTGACGAGAGCAGAATTTGCGGCGTTTTTGGCAAGAGCATTACAACTTCCGAAAGCTGATTCACATTTCGATGACGTACCAGCAACATACATTTTATATGATGGAGTAAGCAAAGCGGCTGGTGCAAAAATTATTCATGGTCGCGGAGATAATACATTTGATCCAGATGCGAATGTAACTCGTGAAGAAATGGCAATTATGGTAAAAAACGCATTAGTCTACAAAAATATTAAAGTGCCATTAGCACCGTTAACATTTGTAGATAAAGAACAAATTATGTATCCAGAATTTGTTCAATTTGTCGTAGGTGCAGGAATCATTGCAGGATATGAGGATCACACATTCCGCCCAAGTCTTCCTGCGACAAGAGGAACAGCGGCGGCATTTATTAACCGCATGATGCAAGTGATTGAAAATGGGAAAGTGACAGATACAAATGAAGCATTCATACTTACAAATGTAAATCAAAATGGTGAAGAGCGTGAAGCTGGGCGTTATCAATCTTATGCTGAAGCAGTAAAGCAGGCACAAAATACAGGTGTAACGGCTGTAAAGCATAAAGGCGAGTTTGTCTGGATCAAAGATGGATTTGCAGTAGCGAAGAAGATAGAGGGAAATACGATTAGTTTATATAATAGTAGTAAAGCTTATGTTAATTATTTCCAGTACGGTACTGAATTTAAAGTATTGCAAGTTGAGGGGGATTGGATAAAAGTGCAAACCTCTGATTATAATGGCTATTATGTAAAGAAAAATGAAGTTACATTATATCCTACTGGAACGATGAAGCCATCTTATTATTATGTGAAATCAGATGGTTACTTATATCATAAATATTATTCCTACTATTCTGCTACCCCTAGTTACATAGATTATAGATATGGAAAAGCACCATCATTTATAAAACCTGGACAGCAAATGTATAGTGTAGACGGTAAGACTTTTGGGAATGAAACATTCTACCAATATTTCAATTATCTATCGTTAAGAAGTAAAACAAGCTATACAGCAGAAGAACTTGATCAATATGTAAAATCAATAAAACCCGATTCTCCATTGATTGGTTTAGGAGCGAAATTTAAAGAAGTTGAAAGTAAATATCATGTAAATGCTCTATTCTTATATGCTTTAGCAGTACATGAGAGTAATTATGGAATGAGTGAATTAGCAAGGGAAAAGAATAACTTATTTGGATTACGAGCAACAGATGATAATCCGTTTGGTAACGGGTTACAGTTTAATAGTAAAGAAGATTGTATCGAATACGTAGCGAAAGTGTATATGAATGAAGGATATTTAAATCCGTCGCACTGGCGTTATGATGCGGCATATACAGGGAATAAAGCATTTGGTATTAACTCGAAGTATGCCTCAGATCAATATTGGGGAGCGAAAGTAGCTGGGCATATGTCCCGCTTTGATTCTTCTTTAGGTGAGAAAGATTATAATAAATATAAACTTGCACGCATCGTAAAAAATGCAGAAGTAAAACGACTGCCAAGTACTGATGGTAGCAAACTTTATCAAGTTCGCCAAGGTGCAGCTATAACGGTTATTGGTGAAGAAATTAGAAATGGACAAGCATGGATAAAAGTCATTTCAGATGACCCTTCCGTAGCAGCTGCGTATATTGCCAAAGAGAATGTTGAATATGTAAACCACTAAAAACAGGTAGTTGTAACTACCTGTTTTTCATTTTGGTTACAATGTAAATTTTGTGTAAACTTAAAATGTTTTTCGCTGTAAATCATGAAAAATGGTAAATTATGTCGAAAGTAAAGAAACAATGTCAAAACTAGTCTGAAAATTACATGTATTGTAGAAAACCAGTTGGAATTCATAAAGGTTTTTTATGCTACAATTTCCATTGTGAAGATAAAATGTTAATATATTCCTAAATTAAAGTAAAAAAATGCATTCAATTAACAGAATCATAAGAATCTGTCGAATTTTCTTTTGATAAAACGCTTGTAACAAAACAAATGCATGTAGTATTATGAACATGTTTCAACAATATGGTAAAAAATACTATTATTACTATAATAGTTATTTTATTCCACATTGTATTTGTTTATTAATATCAGTATTCATATTAATTTTCTTGGATTTACGGCTTGATAGTTTGTGAGTAATTAGTTTTCAAATTACATATTATGAAACTAGTGTATATTCCTAAAGGGGGAAATAACAGGATGGCAAAGAATAATTCTTACAAAAAATTAATCGCAGGTACAATGACAGCAGCAATGGTAGCAGGAGTTGTATCTCCGGTTGCAGCAGCAGGAAAATCGTTCCCAGACGTACCATCAAATCACTGGGCTGCTGAATCTATTGATTATTTAGTAGGTAAAGGCGCTATTACTGGTTTACCAGATGGTACATTTGGTCCTACTCAAACAATTGATCGTGCATCTGCAGCAACAGTTTTTGCGTTACTTTTAGATTTACCAGTTGACGAAAATGCCCAACCATCTTTCAAGGATTCTAAAAATCATTGGGCTTCAAAATATATTGCAGCTGTAGAAAAAGCTGGCATTATTAAAGGTGACGGTAAAGAAAACTTCTACCCAGGAGGAAAAATTGACCGTGCTTCTTTCGCATCAATGCTTGTAAATGCTTATAGCTTAAAAGAGAAAGTAAACGGCCCATTAGTTACAACTTTCGATGACATTAGAGGACATTGGGGAGAAGAAAAAGCTAATATCTTAATCAACCTAGGTATCTCTAAAGGTACTCCTAATGGTTGGGAGCCAAATAAATCTGTAACTCGTGCAGAAGCTGCTCAATTCCTTGCACTAACTGATAGCAAATATGCAAAACCAGATAACAGCAAGGCAAACGTACAAAGCGTGACTGTTTCTGAACCTACAAAATTAACATTAACAGGTACTGGTTTAAATAACCTTTCAGCTAGCGATGTAACTCTTGAAGGAGACAAAGCGACTGGAATTGAAGCAACTACAGACGGTACATCTGCAGTTGTAACACTTGGCGGTAAAGTAGCTCCAAACAAAGATCTTACTGTAAAAGTAAAAGATCAATCATTTAAAGTGAAATTCGTATACGAAGTTAAGAAATTAGCTGTAGAAGAACTTACATTTGATGACGATCGCGCTGATCAAGCAGTTGTCTTCAAATTAAATGACGAAAAAGGTAACGCTGATGTTGAGTATTTAAACTTAGCAGGTCATGACGTCAAATTTGTTGCAAACAAATCAGACGGTACACCAGCACACATCTTTGAAGGTGGATCAGCAGAATCAACTACTGGTAAACTTGGAGTGAATATCCCACACGGTAGTTACAAAGTAGAAGTACAAGTTACGAAAAAGGGCGGCTTAACAGTTTCTAACACTGGTACCATTACAGTGAAAAACCTTGATGCACAAGCTACTGCAATTAAAAATGTTGTATTTGCAGTAGATGCTGATAAAAATGGTGTCGTATACGGTAATGGACTTACAGGAAAAGACTTTGCACTAAACAGCAAAACATTAGTTGCTGGTGAAAAAGCATCACTTCAAAGCGTTGTTGCGACAATTGCTGGTGAAGACAAAGTGGTTGATCCACTTTCAGTTCAGGTGAAATCTTCAAATCCTGGAATTATCTCTGTTGTAAACAACTACATTACAGCAGAAGCAGCTGGTAAAGCAACAATTACAGTGAAAGTGGGCGATGTAACAAAAACATTCGACTTCACTGTAACAACTGATTCTCGTAAACTTGCAAACGTAAAAGCAAATCCAGATAAATTACAAGTTGTTCAAGATAAAGCATTACCTGTAACATTTGTAACAACTGACCAATACGGCGATCCATTTGGTGCAAACTCTAGTGTAATTAAAGAAGTTCTTCCAAAAACAGATGTTGTTAGCCAATTAGATGTTGTAACAACTGATGAAGGTTCAATTGGTAAGAAAACTGTATCTATTACAGGTAACAAAGTCGGCGAAGGCACAATTCACTTCCAAAATGCGAATGGTGACACATTAGGATCACTATACGTAAATGTTAAAGAAGGTAACGTTGGCTTCAAAAACTTAGAACTTGTTTCAAACTATGGTAACTACGGTGCATCACCAAACACTACAGTTGACCTAAATGTTTCAAATACAGTTGCATACCAATTATCTAAATACACTTCAGAGCGCGTATACTCTGATGCAGAAGATTTAACTGGTTATGAAGTAGAATCTAAAAATGAAGATGTAGCAACAGTTGCATTTAGCCAAGATAAAAAATCATTTATCGTAACAGCTAAAAAACCAGGTAAAGTGGATGTACACTTAACTAAGAATGGTGCAACAGCTGGAAAAGCAACAATCGAAGTTGTTCAAGAAACAATTGCTATCGATTCTGTTAACTTCAAGCCTGTAGAAGTAGAAAACTTCGTTAATAAGAAAATTAACATCAACACTGTATTAGATTTAACAGCAAGTGATGCTGATGATATTGTTAATGGCATCAACTTAACGAAAGAATCACAACATAAAGTACGCGTTGTGAAAGCTGGAGCAGAACAAGGTAAAGTTTACCTTGATAGAAACGCAAACGCTGGATTCGATCAAGGTGATGTATCACTTGGTTATGTAACTGCTTCTGCAACAAGCGATTCTAAGTTTAATAACTTCAGCAGTGATATCTATAATACTTTAACGACTCAATACACTGATAAAGGTACAATTGTCTTCAAAGTATTAAAAGATAAAAACCAACCAACAACTGAGTACGGTTCAAAAGCTGTAACAGTTAACGTTCTTAACAACCAAAAACAATAATTGCATAATTGTTTTATAAAAAGAAGCCTCGTGTAAGTCATTTACACGGGGCTTCTTTCTGAGGTGAGAAAAACCCTTTCGAATATTTCGAAAGGGTTTCTTGCATTCTTACTTTTTAAATTTATACATTTCACCACTTAAATTAGAGTCGCTATAGACAAACAATACCATGTTGATATGATTGTCTTTAATATATTGGTATATATCTTTTTCATGATAGTGACGCAAGTCAAGGATTGATGTTCGTTTGAAATTTTGAGCAAGGTGCGGTGCAATTGCATTTGCAAAGGAATCTTTTAAAATTAACGCATGTACATCGTTAGGTGCCTTATTATTTTCAAAAATAATTTCTGGGTAATCACCTGTGTAATATCCTGCATAGGATGTTGTATCTTTTTGTTTATCTACACCGTATATTTCGTCTAGTGTACGATAGGCTACACCAGTTGAATCTTTAGCAGTTACGCTTGTAAAATGAAATCCGTCTTTCGGTGTGTAATGACAAAGTTTTTCTCCAGTTGCGTCAATGAGTTGATACAATTGATTGTTAAAGCTACCAATGAGATGTTTGTTTTTTGCACATGTTCGTGTATAATCTTCCGCTTTTATTTCTTTTCCTTTATATATAGAAGATTCTTGGTTAATTGTATCCATAATATATTGATAACCTTGAAATGCACTGTCCATATTCCAGTGATGGTCGGTTTTAAAGTACATGTTTTGTATTTCTTTTTGCGTATAGTTTTGCTCGAAATATTCCATCATTTTAATTGGTGTTACGCTTGATGGGAGTTTTTTGAGAAAATAATCTAAATTTTCCTTCGCATATGTTTGGATATGAGAAGGTAACTTAAATGATAATGCATTTGTTTTTGATGGTGGTAAAGCAAAGTAAAATTCAATGTTTTGCTCTTTTAGAAATTGTGATAATTCTTCTACCGCAGGCATGGATTGATCAATTTCAGTATATTTTGGTGACCATGCTGGGTTTTTTAATAACCATTGATCATTTGTTAAGATAATATCGTTAATGAGCGACTTGTTCATAGAAATTTGAGCAAGTGTATAGTCTTTAATGAGCTCATCTCTTCCGATTAATTGATCGTTTGTATATGTTTCGAAATCTTTGAAAAAGCTGCCTGATTTAACGGCTTGCATTGTTAAATCAGGTTTTTGAGCAAGAGGACGATTTTCAACAGCTGAAACCGTCCGATCTGCTTTTAGGTAAGAAAGTATACCAAACGAAAAGATAATGGAGAGAAAACCGATGCATAGAAGTATATTTCCTATTTTTTTCATAAATGCTTTTCCTTCCTTATCCGGTTAGAATCTGAAATAAATAAATGGATTATACGTTGAATTAACAAGGTACATAATTGAAAGCATAAATAACGTCAGTAACAATAATGGACGTACAAATTGAACGGTAACGACATGTACTTTCTGTGAAAGTTCTATCACGTGTTTCATCCAATTTATAATTGGTGTTGCTACTAAAAAGGCGATGATAAATATAGCGCCGTATTCGTGTATATAAAGCGCTGTATTTGCGTCTGTGAGCGGTTGGTGCTGCAGGCCGAACATTGCTTGTAAGTAGTTAAAAGAGTACGCAAAGTTATCGGCACGGAAAAAGACCCAGCCAATCATAACGATGACGAGTACATACATATGTTGCAGTGGCCACCATAATTTACGTAATACTTTTTCTAAGCCTGCTTTTTCTAGTGAAATCAATAGTCCGTAGTACAACCCCCAGGCAATAAAGGTCCAGCTTGCTCCGTGCCATAAACCTGTGAGTCCCCAAACGATAAATAAATTTCGGTAGTTAGCTAGTTTTGAGACGCGATTTCCACCGAGCGGGATATAGACATAATCGCGAAACCATGATCCAAGTGTAATATGCCATCTTCTCCAAAATTCAGAAACCGATTTTGCGATGTATGGATAATGGAAGTTACGCGGAAAATCAAATCCAAATATTTTTCCTAAACCAATCGCCATGTCCGAGTAACCTGAGAAATCAAAGTAAATTTGAAGCGTATAGGCAATAATTCCAATCCAAGCTGTACCGACGCTAAGTTCAGAAGGAGGCATAGCGAAAATTTTGTCTGCCACAAACCCAACTTGGTTCGCAATTAATATTTTTTTAGCAAGTCCGATAATAAAAATTTGAATTCCTTCTGCAAAACGTTCAAAAGAATGAACACGCTTCTTAATTTGTTCCGCAACGATATTATAGCGGACGATTGGTCCAGCAATCAGCTGCGGGAAAATCGAAATATAGAGTGCTAAGTTCAGCGGATTCTTTTGTACGTCGCCATCTTTACGATAAATATCAATAACATAAGACATTGCTTGGAATGTATAGAATGAAATTCCGATTGGTAACGGAATCGGCTCTACATGAAGCGATAGGTGCAATGTTTGATTTAAAATATCAATGAAAAACGTAATGTATTTAAAGTATGAAAGCAATAAAATATTGCCGATAATAGCTATAATTAAAAATGTAACTTTCATATTTTTACGTGTATCATAGTGATGTACAAGTAAACCAAATACATAGTTTAATACGATGGAAAAGAGCATTAACAATACAAAGCGTGGTTCTCCCCATGCGTAGAAAATTAAACTAGATGCTAGTAGTACAAAGTTACGTAACTTTGTTGGTACGATAAAATAGAAAAGTAATACAATAGGTAAAAAGATAAATAAAAAAACGGAACTACTAAATACCAAAAGACTCTCCTCACTTTTTGCGAAAATGTATCCCTATACAAATAACTGTAATGATCCCCCCGTTGCTAGATGGTATATTCGTCTTTCAAATTGTTTATATTCTCTCGTGACACAATATATCTATTATATAGTCTTTTTCTGAATCGTGTATTTATAGATGAAAAAATTCTATAATAGGAACGCAAAATTTTTATCCCGCATTAACGGGCAGTAAGACCCCCACCTCAAGATTCAGAGAGAAACGAGGAAGATAGGTGGGGGATCAACTGCCCGTAAAAGCCCGATTGGTGAGGGCTAATAATCAGTGGGGGATGAAGAAAACCCCCACTGATTAAAGTTTCACTTTATTGGAAGGAAAGTATATACATATAAAATTTTTAGATGGGAGAGAGGATCCGCTCATGCATAGAAGAGGTTAAACCTTTTTTAGTCCCATGACCCGTAAATATTCTTGATAGTTTAGAAGGTTTAAAATCTTTATTTTTAGAAGCTGAAGGTAACTGAGAGAATAGAAAATCCGCATTGGTAGAATATAATGGAGGGAAACGGAATACCTTTGACACCCACTATTTGGATACGATAAGATGATGAAGTGCGATCTGTTTAGAAGGGAAGAGATGGAGTGTTATTTAACTCATTTGAGTTTATTTTTTTATTTTTACCGATAGCATTTTTCGTATATTTTCTATTAAATAAACTAGGGTATGTAACAGGTGCAAAAGCATGGCTTGTTGCTGCTTCGTTGTTTTTTTATAGTTATTGGAATGTGAAATATTTACCTCTTATGTTAGTGTCTTTAGTTGTGAATTACTATATTGGTATGCGGCTCGTCCGTCATAAGAGTAAATTCCTATTAACAATTGGATTAGTATTTAATATTGGAA
This sequence comes from Bacillus sp. TL12, assembly GCF_022625245.1. Lineage (NCBI taxonomy): Bacteria > Bacillati > Bacillota > Bacilli > Caryophanales > Bacillaceae > Bacillus > Bacillus sp. TL12. The sequence continues at coordinate 66,005 of NZ_JAJJBY010000013.1, forward strand.
TGCTTAGCTATTTTAAGTATTTCGACTTTTTTGTGCAAAATGTGAATGAGTTATTTGGAACACATTTTACGTTATTATCATTAATGTTACCGCTTGCAATTAGTTTTTATACGTTTCAAAAGATCGCTTTTTTAGTAGATACATATCGCGGGGAGACGGAGGCATGTCATTTTCTTGATTATGCATTGTTTGTAACATTTTTCCCACAGCTTATCGCAGGGCCAATTGTTCATCATGCTCAAATTATGCCGCAGTTTGCGGATAATAGTAACAAACGCTGGCAATCAAAGTATATTGTTCTTGGAATATTTGTCTTTGGAATGGGGATTTTCAAGAAAGTAGGAATTGCGGATGTGTTATCTCCACTTGTACATGAAGGATTTGATGTACAACCATCGTTAACATTTGTGGAGGCGTGGATTTCATCTTTGGCATATACATTCCAGTTGTATTTTGATTTTTCCGGATACTCTGATATGGCAATTGGGATTGCTTTAATGTTCAACATTACATTACCACAAAACTTTAATTCGCCATATAAAGCAGTGAATATCCAAGAGTTTTGGCATCGTTGGCATATGACACTTAGTCAGTTTTTAACGAAATATGTGTATATTTCACTCGGTGGAAATCGAAAAGGGACGATTCGCGTATATGTAAATATCATGATTGTATTTTTAATAAGTGGACTTTGGCATGGGGCTGGTTGGACATTTATATTTTGGGGATTCTTGCACGGCGTTGCTTCAGTTATTCATCGCTTATGGCGTAAAGCGGGGGGACGTATGCCGGCATGGGCTGGCTGGCTCATCACATTTTTATTTATTAATACAGCATGGGTATTTTTCCGTGCGACATCTTGGCATGATGCGATTAAAGTGTTAAAAGGAATGCTTGGATTGAACGGATTTGAATTTGCGAACAGTGTATTTCCAGCGGTTCTATTACAGAAACTACAATTTTTAATCCCATACGGTGTTTCATTTACTGAAAATTATCATATGGCATTATTAGATTCCAAAATGGTTGCTTACATTTTAGGAGCACTATGTATTAGTTTCTTCTTCAAAAACTCCATTCAATTAAAGGATACATTCCGTCCGAATGTATGGACGGCCTTATTTACAGCAGCATTACTCGTATACAGTGTGCTACATTTAACAAGTATTAGTGAGTTTTTATATTTTAATTTCTAGGTGGAGAATATGAAAAACAAACATTGGCTTATCATCGTTTTCGTATGTGTGTTTATTCCGCTTACAGGTGTAGGACTATTTAATAGTTATATAGATTCCCTTTGGATATTTCCTCATAAAAATAAGTGGAATGATGTTCAGTTTGGTTTTAATGAAAGACAGCAGAAAACAAATTATATATCGCATCGGCCTTTTCATTACGATGGTGTCATATTAGGGAGTAGTCGAACGACATTTATAAATGAAAATGATTTCGCCGGCTTACACGCATTTAACTATGCAGTAAGTAGTATGGATCCTCGTGAATATGATGCGTATATTGAGTATGCAAAAGAAAAAAAGGGAGGTAGTTTGTCATCTATTGTGCTGGGCTTAGATTTTCTTGGGACAAACAAAAACCGTGAGATAGCTTTCGATAAACCGGAAGTGTATATTAATAATGCACGAAGCTGGTTATATCCGATAAAATCATATGTGAGCATGGATGAGATTACGTATTCCCGGAATACAATTGAGAGGTCTACTCATGGTGGTACAGATGTAGATCGTTATAATCGAGACAATATAAAGAAAATGCGTGAGTATACGAAAGAAGAAAGAGATGCGCAAGTTAAAGCGCAAGTTGATAAGTTTAGCAAGGAAATATACGGCGGGAATTATGAATATCAAAATATGAAAGAAATATTAGAGAATGTAAAGGCTCATAATCCGAATACAAAATTTTATATTTTTACAACACCAGTTTCAGAGCCGTTGTTCCAAACGATGATAAAAGAAGGAAGATGGAATGATTACAAAAGGTGGCTTCATGATGCGGTAGATGTATTTGGAGAAGTACATCATTTCATGTATGTGAATTCTGTTACAACGAATTTGGACAACTATATGGATGGGCATCATTTTAGGCCGGAGATTGGAAAAATGATTGCACATAAAGTTGTAAAACAAGAAGATCATGCAATTCCGAAAGACTTTGGTATCGTTATAACGAAAGAGAATATAGATGATGTATTGCAAAATATTTATGCATCTGTTCAACATTAAACAAGCAACATCCGGATTCCCGGATGTTGCTTTTTAGTCTGCTTTCAAATCAACAATGAGATAAGCTAATATGACAACAAAGAAAATACTAACAGCCGGTGCAGTTAATACATGTCCAGCTGTAAAGCCGATGCTGAGTGATAGCGCTAATGCGCTAGCAAGCAGCATATATTTTACAGTTAGAATTGATTTGAAATTTGTAATGACACGAATGAGTAATCGAATTCCAAAGTAGAGAAATGGTAACAAATACACCAGAAAACCAATTATTCCAAAGGAGAAGAATAAGTCATGGAAGTCCATTTCAACTAGTTTAATTTTATCTTTATCTTTATAGTTTCCTGCATAGCCCATACCGAGTAACTTTTGCGACATTGGAGCTTCTTTATAAGATTTTTTATATACTTTTAAAAATCGATCACGGTCACTATAAATTAAACTGTTCATTTCTCCAGCGGTTAGCTTTCCTTCCGCTTCTCTTTTTGCGTCTTCAGGATCTTCTTTAACGACTTTTCCTTGTTTTCTTGCTTCATCGTCTCTTACTGATTTCTTATACTCATACATCTGTAAGTGAATGCCCATATTTTTCGCAATAGGGGTAAGTGGTGTTACGACAATTAACCCCCCTAGTACAACGAGAGCAACGACTGTATTTACAAGTTTCGCGAAACCCTTCCCTTCTTTTTTACGATTCATTATATATTCAATAAAAGAGAACAGAAGCGCAACGCCTAGTGTAATCACAATTGCCCCGTAACCAACCTTCGTTCCAACCATAATGCTCGCGTACATCGCAAAAATTGTTGGAATCCAGTAGTATACTTTTGAAAACGACGTCGTTTTATGGATAGAGTAAAGTACAACCACCGGGAACGTAATTGCGAAAATGGAACTTAATTCATTTCCAGCAAAGAACCATCCTCTAGAACCGAGTTTTGAATGCGGATAGCTTTGGAAATCCGTACCAGATACAATCGAGACAAACATAACCATACTTAAAATTAATGTTGTATATAAGAAATATGTCATTAACTTATGGTAAGAGTATTGTAAATCTTTCAAAGCTTTGAATGCGAGTATATATCCGAATAATAAACAGATTGGGTATATACTTTTTGCGATAAATTTAATTTCTTCTCCTATATAAAAAGGAGACTTCACGAACATATTGTTTATGAAACCAGCTGCTATCGTTACGCCTAGTAAGAATATGTATATAACGTATTTCTTATTACCAGGTTGTTTCCAATTGAAAAGTAGATATGCTAGAGCGAGAGTCATAAAGGCAAATCTTACTACAATTCCGACTGTCGCACTCATGTGTAATTTGTAAATAGAAAAAGATGTTAATAAATCTAAAATTGGTTGCAACACAATGAATAGTAACAGGAAATGTGGGAAGTAGTTATTCGTCTGGTTCAACTTGTTAACCATGGTTTCCTCCATTTCTTCATTTTTACATGATAAGGTTCATACATCAAAATAAGAATACACCATTTTATTATAACGGTAAATAGAAGCAGATATGCGAAAAATATGTTTTAATTCAGTTTCTTTTTTACATGATAATGGTAAGATTCCTAAATTTTCGGCTATATTAGACAGAAAATTACGAAAAAAGAAGGGTTTTCTACCTCTTTTCTTTAATTATATAAGTATAATCTTTAGGGAAGAAAGAGGGATATATAATGGAAGTAAAAAGTAAAGCAGAGTCAGTAGTTATGAAATATGAAGGACGAGTAGCAACGATTATGATGAATCGCCCAGAAGTATTAAATGCATTAGATGAACCCACGCTCAAAGAATTATTAGCAAAACTGAAAGAAGTAGCTGAGAGCTCCGTTCATATTGTCGTACTATGCGGAAATGGACGTGGCTTTTCTGCGGGTGGAGATATTAAATCTATGCTTTCTAGTAATGATGAAAGCAAGTTTGAAAGCATCATGAATACCATTTCTGAAATAGTTGTTACATTATATACGATGCCGAAGCTTGTAATCAGCGCAATTCATGGCCCAACTGCGGGACTTGGCTTAAGTATCGCTCTAACAGCTGATTATGTATTGGCAGACATTTCATCGATCATTGCGATGAACTTTATTGGAATCGCTTTAATACCAGACGGCGGAGGGCATTTCTTCTTACAAAAACGCCTCGGTGAAAATATGGCAAAACAAATCATTTGGGAAGGGAAAAAGTTATCTTCAACAGAAGCGTTAGAACTTGGATTAATTGACGAAGTAATCGGGGAAAACTTCCAAGGTGCTGTGAAACAAAAAATTAATGAATGGCTTCAAAAACCAATTAAAGCAATGATTCAAACGAAACAAATTTTATGTGAAGTCAATCGCTCAAACCTAGAACAAACACTGCAACTAGAAAAACGTGGACAATACGCAATGAGAAAAACGGTGGATCATAGAGAGGGAATTGCTGCATTTTTAGAAAAGCGTCCGCCAGCGTTTAAAGGAGAATAAAAGGGAAGAAAGTGTTAACACATTTTAGTATAATTGTGTTAGCACTTTTTTATTGGGAGATATAGATGAGAAAAAGGGTTATTGTGATTATACTTTTATTTGTTATGTACATTACGTTGCATAGCACTCCGTATTTGGCAGTCCGAACGGCGATTTTTCTTTCGGGACATCCTACTATTGCTTTTCAGGGAGAAATTCAAAAGAGACCGAATCCATATCAAGAAGCGATACCAGAATCACTGCGGGTGATATATGGAGAGAAGCAAGAGGATTATGATGTATATTATTTCCCTAGTCCATATGCGAAGGAAAAAGGGCGAGACTTGGGAAGCGCGTACGTAAAGAAAGTATGGTTTATGTACAATGCAGAATTAGGTAAATTGTAAGGAATGAGAGGAGCGACAGAGAGACTATGTCAACTTATAACAAGCTAGTTAGAGATCGTGTTCCAGAAAAGATTTTAATGTCTGGAAAAACATATACGTCGAAAAAATTAACAGGTCAAGCATACATAGAAGCATTAGCGAAAATCGGAACAGAAGAAATCCGTGAATTCGCTTCAATGAAAGAGCGAGAACACGCATTAGACTCACTTGCGGATGCACTAGAAATCATTATTTCGCTAGCGCGTGCAGAAGGTGCAACATTGGAAGATATTGAACGTCTTCGTAAGCAAAAAGAAGAAGAGCGCGGTGGGTTTGAAAGAGGAATCTATTTGCTGGATGTTTCGGAGGAGTAGTTTGATAGATGGGATCTATTTTAGATAGGGAGAGAATGATATGGAAAACAGCAAACACTTGTATCAGGTTGGGGACTATCGTCTATGGCTAAACACTGAAACAGGAGCCTTGCAAATGAAACTTGACGGGAATAGAGAATTGTACAACATACCGAAGAATACGAAATTGTACGAGCGGCTATTAAATGACTTTTTCAGCAAGCCAGTAGAGCAGGAAAATAAGTAATTAAGTATATATAGATGAAAAGCTCACCCATTTCTAGAAAGGTTGAGCTTTTTGTTATTTGGCTTTTGCTAGTTTTATCCCGCATTAACGGGCAGTAATACTCCCACCTCAAAATTCGGTGAGAGCAAAGAAGTTAGGTGGGAGATAAACTGCCTGTAAAAGCCCGATTGGTTCAACTAATAATCAGTGGGGGATGAAGAAAACCCCCACTGATTAAAGTTTCACTTTATTTTAATTACAAAAAGACTCATGATAAAAAACACTCCTGTTAGCACCCATCCAATTATAATCGCAGTAGAGGTATGAAGAGCATAAGAAACTTGTAAACAAAACAAAGATGCTAAAAACCAAATGAATGCAATTTCTACATGTTTTTTCGTTAATTTCATTACAAGAAATCCCCTTTGTTATTCAAATGTACTATAAAATATTTTACCATAATTATGTAATTGTAAAGGTGAAATATTTAAAAATCCCTAACGTTATTAGTAGTGGTTTCGTGACAATTCCGTTATACTGAATATTAGAAAAATGAAGTGGAGGGACCAACATTGGCACATCATGCAAAAGAAACAATGGAACTTATTAAACAGCTTGTTTCTATTCCAAGTCCATCTGGAAACACAGGGAAAATCATTAACTTTATTGAAAACTACGTAAAAGAATGGAATGTAGAAACGAAGCGTAACAATAAAGGTGCGCTTATCTTAACGTTAAAAGGGCAAAACGACGAGCAGCACCGCTTACTAACTGCTCACGTTGATACATTAGGCGCAATGGTAAAAGAAATTAAATCTGATGGTCGCCTTCGCTTATCGATGATCGGCGGATTTCGCTGGAACTCTGTTGAAGGGGAATATTGCGAAATTGAAACAGCAAGCGGAAAAACATATACAGGTACAATCTTAATGCACCAAACATCTGTCCACGTTTACAAAGACGCAGGTGAAGCAAAACGCGATGAAAAAAATATTGAAGTTCGCATTGATGAGCGCGTATCTTCAGCAGATGAAGTTCGTGAACTCGGAATTGAAGTAGGGGACTTTGTCTCATTCGACCCACGCGTCCAAATTACAGAGAGCGGCTACATAAAATCACGTCACTTAGACGACAAAGTAAGCGTAGCAATCCTATTAAAATTAATTAAAAGATTACAAGACGAAAATATCAAATTGCCATATACAACTCATTTCTTGATCTCTAATAATGAAGAAATCGGCTATGGTGGTAACTCAAATATTCCAGAAGAAACAGTAGAATACTTAGCTGTTGATATGGGAGCACTGGGAGATGGGCAAGCATCAGATGAATACACAGTATCTATTTGCGCGAAAGACTCTAGCGGTCCATACCACTACGCTTTACGTAAACATTTAGTAGAGCTTACGAAAGCAAATAATATCGAATATAAAGTAGATATTTATCCATACTATGGATCAGATGCATCTGTCGCAATCCGCGCAGGTTTTGATGTAAAACACGCCCTAATCGGTGCGGGAATTGATTCTTCTCATGCATTTGAACGTACGCATGAAAGCTCGATTGCGCATACAGAGGCGCTTGTGTTTGCTTATGTGATGTCTGAGTTAATCGAAGAATAATAGAATAGAAATTAGGAAGAGCTAGCTGATTGAAAGTGCTGATGTAAAGGCATTTTCAATCAGCTTTTTGTTTTAGACGATTAAGAGGGGATAATACTAGTTATTTTAAATTCGAGATAATATAATATTGTATGTTACGGTTTAATTATTTTTAGGGGGAATAGTATGAAAAAAGTATTGGCGGGAGGAATAGCTGTTAGTTTTTTACTAGCAGGATGCGAGGACAAGACAAATACTGTACAGGAAGAAAATAAGGCTGTTAATCCTAGTAAAGACAATAAGAAAGAAGAAAAAGTGAGCCAGAAAATACAAGGATCACAAGTGAATCTGCAAGTGCAGAGCCGTTACACCGTTGCTATGAATTCTGTTGAAGGGGATACTTATACATTGCATGTGTTTGCGAACAATGAAAAACATGAAACGCAGGTGGATATATGGGCAGGGGCTGCAGCTGGGGATGAGATATACAAAGGGACATATCAACTTGCACTTCAATCGACGAGTTCCGTATTGTATTTACAAGAAGCACAAATTGGTGAATTCACATTTAATACCTCTCGAAAAAGTGGATTTGTGAGTAAGGGATCACCAGATTTTTTTGTAGCAGTTCAGACTGAAAATTCGAATTTATCTATTGGAAAGGTTTTTTATATTAATAAGGGAAAAGTAATAGCAGTAACAATTAATGATTCTAATTCTGAAATTGGGATTGCTGGGAATCATTTCAAAGCGCTAGACAAAGGTAAGTTTATGATAGCTAATTATGACAATGGAGAGGCAATCTGGGATTTTTCAACATACCAAACAGATTTAGAAACAGGTCATGCAAAAAAAATTGACACAAAAAAGCTTCCTTTTGAAGAAGGTAGCATGTACGTGCAAGAGAACTTTGAATAATTATTTTTAACATATATATGAAAAGTGATTGGTATAAGCCAATCACTTTTTTCTATATCAGCAAAAACCACTTAATGTATATTCTTACATTAACCTCCTAACGAGATTGCTATAACATCAACATCTTCTAATATATTACCGTAAATTCCCTGTAATAAATACTTAATATTTGTTATCGATATACGTGTTTACTCTAGGATAATAATGGCATACACTAATTTAGTTGCTATTGAATGGTAGATTAGTAGAGGGAGAATATTGCCTGTACTTTTTTTATTGTTTAATAGAAAAAATTGTTGAAAAGATTTGAGAGGAGAAAAGTTTTAATGAAATACGGAGTAATCGCAGCAGGAATTCTAGCAGTAAATTTACTATCTGCCCCATTAAGTAGTTCAGCCGCAAGTCAAACATTTCCGGACGTTCCAAACTGGGCCGAAAACTCGGTGAACTATTTAGTTGATAAAGGAGCGCTTCATGGAAAGCCCGACGGCACTTTTGGGCCAACTGAAACGATTGATCGAGGTTCAGCTGCAAAACTAATGGCGATGGTACTAGGATTAGAGATTAATCAAAGCGCAAAACCAACTTTCAAAGATTCACAAACTCACTGGGCAGCGCCATACATCGCAGCTGTAGAAAAAGCAGGTGTCATTCAAGGTGATGATAAAGGGAATTTTAATCCGTCCGGCAATATCGATCGTGCTTCTATGGCATCTATGCTTGTGAATGCTTATGGATTAGAAAACAAAATCATTGGGGAATTACCGACACAGTTTAATGATTTAAAAGGTCATTGGGGTGAAAAACTAGCTAATATTTTAGTTGGTCTAGAAATTTCTAACGGAACTGATCATGGCTGGAAACCTGATGGGATTGTAACGCGTGCCGAAGCAGCTCAATTTATCGCACAAACAGATATGGGAAAAGCAGATACATCGAAAAGAATGTACATGAATAGAAACTTTATTACATATCATGAGCCATCACTATCATCAGGTATTACATCTAATCAACATAATCCGCAAATTATTATAGTGAAAGAACAACGTGCAGATGGTTGGTTAAAGATCGTAACGGATAACGGTGACAAATGGACGCCGTTAAAAGAAAAAACAGAGCATATCGATAAAGCATTTACTACATATCAAGAAGCATCTCATTCTTCTACAGTATTAGGAAAATATGGACCGCAAACTGTAACAGTTATTGAAGAAAAAGGAAGCTGGATTCGTATTCGTACAAACGCTGGTTTCCAATGGCTTGATAAAAATCAATTAAACCAAGTCAACTTCTTAGAAGGAAAAGCAATTATTATTGATCCAGGTCATGGTGGTGTAGATCCAGGCCATGAAGGCGTAAACGTGGATGAAAGTCAAATTGTACTGGACACATCTTTACGAGTACAAAAATTATTTGAACAAAAAACACCATTCACTGTATTGTTAACACGTGAAACTGACGTAAGACCAGGAACGGATGCAAAAGACTCTTTACAAGAACGTGTGGAATTTGCACAAGAAAATCATGGTGATGTCTTTGTAAGTATTCACGGCAATGGCTTTGATGGAAGCGCTAGTGGCACAGAAACATACTACTATAGATCAGCAACAAGCCAAACAAACCCATATGTAGACGAAAGCCGCATGCTCGCAGAAAAAATTCAAGATCGTCTTGTGGACGCACTTGGAACACGTGACAGAGGCGTAAAAGAAGGCGACTTCTACGTTGTTAGAGAAAACACGATGCCTGCTGTATTAACAGAATTAGGATTCGTTGACAACCAGATCGATGGTGAAAAACTATCCTCCCCAGAATGGAGACAACGTGCTGCAGAAGCGATTTACTCTGGAATTTTAGATTACTATGAGTGGAAAGGTAATGACGTTTCGGCTTACCGTTTATAATAGATAGAGAGGCTATCCTTTTATAGGATAGCCTCTTCTTGTGTGCGTAGCGGCGTGAACTTTGTCGAGCGGTCGATATCCTATGTCGAATCGCCGATATATGATGAGAAACGGTCGATATATTAAAAAAATCGCCGATATATTCGAAAGAACGATCGATATCGTCTTATTGATGTATACATAGATTACTTTTCTTTAAGTTCTTCTTGTTTTGCAGCTAATAAGTTACGTAAAACATGGCCTCGATAGCTTTCTAATTTTCTTCCTTCCAAATAACGGACGCCTAATTTTTTAAGCTCCGCTACGTACCATCCTTTTGATCCGAAATACATGGAGATCACTTCCTTTTTGCTTTTGAACAGTATATGTTTTAGAATTGATAAATTTCGCTTTTTATGACATATAACTGAATTTAAAATAAATGTTGAATATTCAGTCTATTTGTATTAATATTATCTTATTATCCGATGACAGTGATTAGCCTCTCTGCATGCCCGGATACAATTTCGTTTAATTTCATAGAAGATGATGGGCTTCTTTCCACTTGAACTTCCTTAGCAGGAAGACGAGCCATAGGGATAGAGACAGTAAAATCCAATGTAACTTTTACATTGTTTTTCTGGCTCTTTTTATTTTTCCTATAAATAGGAAAAAAGCTGAGTGTGGGTGTGCTGAGCAGGTGACTCATTTGTAGAAGAATTCAAGGAAAGCGTTATCAATCATAGTGATATTTCAACCTTATATATGCTCACTCGAAGGGTTTAGGCAAATAAATAATTATAGGTTGGTGATCTTTTTGACGAAAGAAAAACAGGAATTGCAAAAAGACTTAAAAACCAGACATATCACGATGATTTCAATTGGCGGGGTAATCGGGGGCGGATTGTTTGTAGGAAGTGGGGCAATTATTCAATCAACAGGTCCAGCTGCTATATTGTCCTATATTATCGGAGCTTTAATGGTTGTACTTGTGATGCGGATGCTTGGGGAGATGGCTGCGGTAAATCCTGATAGTGGTTCTTTTTCGACATACGCTCATAAAGCGATTGGGCCTTGGGCAGGGTATACAATTGGTTGGTTATATTGGTTCAATTGGCTCATCATTATCGCAATTGAAGCAGTGCTATTAGGGGTGATGATTAACAATTGGTTCCCGTCCATACCAACATGGATTGCGAGTTTGTTTGTTTTGATCATTATGACAATGACAAATATTTATTCGGTAAAGTTATACGGCGAGTTTGAATATTGGTTAGCGTTTATTAAAGTTGTTGCGATTCTAGCATTTTTAGCGTTAGGAATTGCGATGATTTTTGGAATTGTTCCTGGTGTAGACAGGCCAAGTCTTTCGATTATTACTGAAAACGGAGGCTTTTTCCCAAAAGGGATTATGCCAATATTACTTAGTGTTGTGTTTATTTCTTTCTCTTTATCGGGGAGTGAGGTCGCTGCGATTGCGGCTGGGGAATCTGACAATCCAGAGAAGAATGTAATACGAGCAATTAATAGCGTTGTATGGCGCCTTATGATTTTCTTCGTAGGTTCTGTATCGATTTTGGTTCTTTTTATGCCGTGGAACAATGCAGAATTATTGAAACTGCCTTATGCAAGTTTATTTCAGATGGCAGGGATTCCTGCGGCTGCGGAAATCATGAATGGAGTTGTATTTCTGTCGCTCCTTTCGGTTATGAATTCTGGAATATACACGAGTTCTCGTATGTTATTTTCACTTGCGAAAAAAGGGGACGCACCAGGTGTATTTTCTAAGTTAAATAGTCGCGGGACACCGGTTTGGGCGATCTATGCAAGTATCGTATTTGCATTCATTTGCGCCATGCTGAAGTTTATCTCTCCTGATAAACTATTTGCTTTTTTAGCGAATAGCTCAGGCGGGGTTACGATGCTGATGTATATGTTCGTTGCCGTATCTCATATTCGGTTAAGAAGAAAGGCAGAACGGGAAGACCCTGGAAAATTAAAGGTGAAAATGTGGTTGTTCCCGTATCTCACATATGTAACGCTTGCGATGATTATTACGATATTTGTTGCACAAGCATTTATCGCGGATATGCGTATGCAATTTTATATGACAATTTTAGCGACTGCTATCGTAATCGCAATCTATTTTATAAGAGATAGAAATAAGCGCGTACCGATAAACAAAGATTTTACAATAATAAAAGATTCAGAAGTTAGCTTAGAGAAGGAGTAAGAAAGGGGTATATTCCATGTTAAAAGAAAAGCAAAATATTGTAACGACAAAATCTAATAGTTTACATGAAAGAAGAAACAATGCGGTCCCTCAAGGTCCCTATAATATTACACCGTTGTATGTCGGGTCGGCAAAGGGAGCGATTATTACAGATGTAGATGGCAATGAATTAATCGATTTTGCCGGCGGGATTGGTATGCAAAATGTCGGGCACTGTCATCCGAAAGTTGTACAAGCTATTCAAAGCCAAGTGGCATCTTCTATTCATAGTTGTTTTCACGTAGCACCGTATGAAAGCTATATTGAGCTAGCTGAGAGAATGAATGAATTAACGCCAGGAGATTTCAAGAAAAAAACGATGTTCGCTAATAGCGGGGCAGAAGCGGTAGAAAATGCGATCAAAATCGCGAGAAAAGCGACTGGACGGAGTGCTGTTGTTTCGTTTGAGCGCGCGTATCATGGCCGTACACTGATGACAATGTCGCTTACGAGTAAAGTAAAGCCTTATAAACATGGATTTGGTCCATTTGCGTCAGATGTGTACAAGCTTCCTTATCCATATTATTACCGCGCGGAAAATGGTTTAACGCAAGAAGAAGTAGATGAGCAAATTTTAGCGTATTTCGAACGCTTTATGTTAGAAGAAGTAGCAAGTGACAATATCGCTGCCATCATTTTAGAACCGCTTCAAGGGGAAGGTGGATTTATCGTTCCAAGCACTACGTTTATGAGGGGCGTCAGAAACCTTTGTGATAAATATGGAATTATTATGATCGCAGACGAAATTCAAACGGGCTTTGCTCGTACAGGAAGATTGTTTGCAATGGATCATTTTGGCGTTGCTCCTGATTTAATGACATTTTCAAAATCGATTGCTGCAGGTATGCCGCTTAGCGCAGTGACAGGAAGAGCGGAATTGATGGATGCACCTGGCCCGGGACAACTTGGTGGTACGTTCTCAGGAAGTCCAGTTGCTTGCGCAGCTGCACTCGCTGTTTTAGATGTAATTGAAGAAGAGCAGTTAGTAAAACGCGCTAGAGTAATCGGCAGTCGTATGATGGAAGTGTTCAATAGCTGGAAGGAAAAATATGAATGTATTGGAGATGTCAGAGGCCTTGGGGCTATGGTAGCAATCGAGCTTGTAAAGGATCGAAATACGAAAGAACCGGCAACAGAAGAAATAAAAGCGATTATGCAAGAAACGCATAGCAAAGGTGTAATCACAATAAGCGCTGGTATTTATGGAAATGTCCTACGCTTCTTACCGCCGCTTGTTATAACAGATGAACAGCTGGAGGAAGGACTTCATATTCTTGAAACGGCAATTGCAAAACTATCAAAATAGGAAACGATGATGGAGGCAGAGCAATGAAGTTTTTAAATTATATAAACGGCCAGTGGAAAGAGCCATCTACCGATCAATATTCGAAAAACTACAATCCGCATAACGGAGAAGTATTAGGTGAATTTCCGTTAAGCTCAAAGGAAGATACACAATCTGCGATTGCATCAGCGAAAGAAGCGTTTCAAAGTTGGCAACGGTTATCGTTTCATGAGCGCGCTAGTTACTTATGGAAAGCAGCTCAGATTTTAAAAGAACGAGTGACGGAGATTGGCCAAGATTTAACGAGTGAAGAAGGGAAGACACTTGCCGAAGGAATCGGCGAGACGAAGCGAGCGATCAGCATTTTGGAATATTATGCAGGAGAAGCAAATCAGCCGATGGGAGAAATGATTCCTTCGGTGAATGCGAATACGATGCTTTACAGTAAACGCGTCGCAGTTGGGCCGGTCGGACTCATTACACCGTGGAATTTCCCAATTGCGATTCCAGCTTGGAAAATGGCACCGGCGCTTATTTACGGGAATACGGTTGTCATAAAACCGGCTGAAATTACGCCAAAATCAGTCTATCATCTTGTGAATGCTTTTCATGAGGCAGGAATTCCACCAGGAGTGATCAATTGTGTATTTGGGAAAGGTTCCGTCGTTGGAACGGAATTAACAGAAAACCCGGATATAAAAGCGATTTCTTTTACAGGTTCAAATGGCGTTGGAAAAACGATTCAGCAAACAGCGGTTGCAAGCGGAAAGAAAGTGCAGTTAGAAATGGGAGGGAAAAACCCATTAGTCGTATTAAAGGATGCTGATATCGGGAAAGCAATTGATATTACAATCAAAGGTGCATTCGTGTCAACAGGGCAAAAATGTACAGCGACAAGTCGTGTCATTGTTGAAGAAGCTATTTATGAAGAGTTTCGAAATGAGCTCTTATTACGCACAAAGGCACTAAAGGTTGGCAATCCATTTGAGCAAGATACATTTATGGGGCCATGCGTATCTGAAAGCCAACAGCACTCTGTTTTATCGATGATTGAAGTAGGAAAGAAAGAGGCTTCTTTACTTTGCGGAGGCAGTGTACCAGAAGAAGATGAGTTACAACAAGGATATTATGTGTTGCCGACGATTTTTGAAGACGTACCACACGATGCACGAATTGCGAAAGAAGAAATCTTCGGTCCTGTTATCTGTTTGTTTAAGGTGAACAATTATAAAGAAGCGATTCATGTAGCGAATGATACAGAATACGGACTGAGCGCATCTGTTTGTACAAATAATCTCAGTCTAGCCCAGCAATTTATTGATGATATGGAAGTTGGGATGGTTCATGTTAATTCAGAAACGGCAGGAGCAGAGCCGCAAGTTCCATTTGGTGGTATGAAAAATTCTAGCGCTGGACCTCGTGAACAAGGAAAAACAGCTGCAGAATTTTATACAAGAGTAAAAACAGTATATATCGATCAATTATAAGTTATAAATGGGGGATGAACATGCGTAAAGGAACTTTTTTCATGGCAGGACACTCAAGACTTCCGAAAGGGATGGCTGTGCGCAGTGTCTATGAAACATTAACAATTACAATAGAAGCAGATCATAAATATCACGTTATTATTGAAGCGTCATGTACCCTTGCTACAGAACATGGGAGAGACTTTATTGCTCAAATGTTAAGAGGACATAGTTTACGAGATGGCATTGAAGAAATCACGCAAGAAATCTCGCACCATTATCAAGGAAAAGCACAAAATGCGATTATTAGTGCGTTAAAAGACTTGTACCGACAATATACAAGCTATGTAAACGGCGAAAAACCACAAGAAGAATATGAAGAAACAAATCTATAACAAACTGCCCAGTTTATCGTACTTTATTTCCTAAAGTACATTCATAAACGAGAGCCAGTTATATTTCAGCTTATTTGGTGAGCGGAATATAACTGGCTTTTTATTTTTAAATGAATGAGGAGGCTAAAAAAATGTCAAAGTTAAATCAAGGTGGAAAACAGAAAAGAAGATGTACGGAAAATGGTGTGGTGAAAACTTGTAAGATGTGTAAAGCGTGTGGGCGAGAGAAAGAAAATGAAAAGCACATGTTAAAGAAATCGAAAACGCTCTAACTTATAGAGATGAAGAATATGCCATTTCATACTATAATAAAAGTGAGAGTAAAGAGCGGGAGGAAATGGCATGGAGAAAATGAAAGTAGAGTTTGAAGTGAAAGGGTTCGGCGAAGAAGAACTATCACATGTTAATGGTGCGTTTAAAAGTATTGAAATTGCAAGAGTACACAGCTTATCAAAAGAAACGACATTAGGTGAATTAGAATCGATATTGCAAGCTATGTGCGATGAAGTGGAAAAAAATTATGAGAATCCGCCACAATTCACTGGAAGGATCACGATTCGAGCGAAAAAAGAAAATGCTGAAATGAAGTATTACGGATAATAAAACGTGAATGATGATGTTTCTTTGTACACAACAATAATAAAAAACATATTGACAGTGTGAATATTTTGAATTATCATTTAATTGTAAAGTGATAAGATCCATATGAGAAATTAGCCTTCTCTATATCCGATCTTCATTTTCTGTCTGCCCATATTAAAATAACAAACTGTCTATTATTACTGTACTTTAAGAGATTAAAGAACACTCGTAATTTAAAGCCAGTTGTACGTTTTCTACAATTTGTATTGTAGATGCGTATGACTGGTTTTTTTGTTTACTTAAACTAAAGGAGGAAATAACATGTCAGTGATTACGAAGCAAGAAGTGAAGATGAAGTTCGCAAAGAAATATGAGGGGTATGAAATTGTTCCTCATCCAGAACATAAACGGTTGTATCATATTGTGTTAGATGCACAGTTGCTTGGGCAGTTTTTTGAGGAGGTAAAAGACCATTCTGAGCAATCACTGCAATACATTCCGTATTCCCGCTTTATTATCGCAGATCAAATGAAAAAACTCTTTGGTGATTTATTTATGGAAAATATTCGCGGTATTATTCATGACCGTGAAACAGGCGGATTTACAATTGGGGTACAAGGCGAAACGACAGATGCAGGAGATTATGTGAAATTCGCAACGGCATTAACGCATTTAATTGGTACGTCGAACTTTGATGCGATGACAGGAACGTACTATGCAAGATTTAACGTAAAGGATACAGACAGTAGCGATTCGTATCTTCGCCAAGCATATCGATTATTTACGCTCCATACGGACGGGACTTTTGTCGATGAACCGACAGATTGGCTTCTTATGATGAAAATTGAGGAACAAAATGCAGTAGGTGGTGAATCACGTCTACTTCATTTAGATGATTGGGAAGAGCTTGATAAGTTCCGCAACCATCCACTCGCATCAGTAAAGGTTACGTACAAAGCACCGCCAAGTAAAAATGCGCAGGAAATCGTATACCGTGAAACGTTTTTTGATGTAAACAATGCACCATGCATTTGCTTTATCGATCAATTCGCTTATCCTGATAACATTGAACAGGCAACATATTTGAAGGAATTATCACACTCTGTGGAGAATTCTCCAGCAACGCACGCATTAAAATTACCAGTTGGAGATTTAGTTCTTTTAAATAATCTATTTTGGATGCACGGGCGCGCGGCTTTTGAGAAAAATAAAGATTTATATCGCGAGCTTATGCGTCAGCGCGGTTGCTTTTCTAAATAATAGATTTGGCGGGTCTTTTCACAAGGCCTGCCTTTCCTAATATAGGGGATACAGACATAAGGGGGAAGTTACATGTATGATTTTCTAATTATCGGCGGCGGAATTGTCGGTCTTTCAACTGGAAGGGCCTTAACGAAAAAATTTCCACATGCTAAAATCGCAGTCATCGAAAAAGAGGATGAACTTGCACATCACCAAACAGGACATAATAGCGGTGTCATTCATTCCGGTATTTACTATAAACCAGGCAGCTATAAAGCGAGATTCGCAAAAGAAGGAAATGCAGCGATGGTTGAGTTCTGCAAAGAAAATGGCATTGCCTATGACATGTGCGGCAAGGTGATCGTCGCGACAGAACAAGAAGAACTCCCTCTTTTACATAACTTGTATGAAAGAGGCTTACAAAATGGGTTACATATTTCGAAAATCGATCAAGAGGAACTAGCAGAAATCGAGCCCCATGTAAAAGGGTTAGGAGCCATTCGCGTTCCGTCTTGCGGCATTGCCGATTATAAAGGAGTCAGTCATGCATTTGCCCGTTTTATAGAAGAAAGCGGAGGAGAAGTACACTTAGGCACAAAAGCAGAACAAATTTTTGAACACAAAGATTTCGTTACAATCGAAACAAACAAAGGTGTCTTCGAAACAAAATTTCTCATTAATTGCGCTGGATTACATAGTGACCGAATCGCTAAAAAAACAGGAATACTAACAGATATGAAAATCGTACCGTTCCGAGGTGAATATTACGAACTCGTCCCAGAAAAACGTCACCTTGTCAAACACTTAATTTATCCTGTCCCAAACCCAGACTTCCCGTTCCTTGGTGTTCACTTCACAAGAATGATCAACGGGGACGTACATGCTGGGCC
Organism: Bacillus sp. TL12; assembly: GCF_022625245.1. NCBI lineage: Bacteria > Bacillati > Bacillota > Bacilli > Caryophanales > Bacillaceae > Bacillus > Bacillus sp. TL12. The sequence continues at coordinate 84,200 of NZ_JAJJBY010000013.1, forward strand.
AAACGCCGTATTAAGTTTCAAGCGTGAAGGTTACACGAAAAAAGACTTTGATATAAAAGACTTCATGGAAACAATGACATACGCCGGCTTTTGGAAAATGGCAATGCCGAATATGAAAGAAGGCATGAAGGAAATGATTCGTTCTTTCAGTAAAAAATCGTTTCTTAAAAGCTTGCAGCGCTTAATACCAGAGCTCACAGAAAAAGACATCGTTCCGACTCATGCCGGTGTAAGAGCGCAGGCGATTTTATCCAATGGAAATATGGTAGATGATTTTTGCATTATTCCTGGTATAAATTCTATGCATATTTGTAATGCACCGTCTCCAGCGGCAACAGCGAGCTTGAAAATTGGAGAGGAAATTGTGGCACAGGTGCCAGATGTAATTTTGGACCGAATTTCTTTGTCAAAAGCTACTTTTTGAGGTAGCTTTTTAATTTTTTTTGGTGAATTATGAAATTTGTTGAATTACGGATATATCTTGAGAAATAAGCGATATCTTTGAAAAATAACGAATATGGGATAAGAATACTCGATATTTCTATATGAAATAGGGGGGTATCCGGATGGTATTGAAATATTGACAAGGTGTAGTTTTTAAAATGAAAGCGCTTTATATGTTGACTTGTATTCCACATCGTTAGACAGGGAATTGATTTTATGAAACAATAGTAACAGGTAAGGAGAGGGTGCTTTTCCTTAAGTGCTTCGTATTGAATTTATTCTCTAAGAGAAAGTGTGCTTAATGATTTTAAATGAAATAAGGAGCTGTTTTTATTATATGCAACCAAAAAATGATTTAGATTTTAGCCCGCAAGATGTAAATGTAGTGAACCCAAAACAGGCCAGGAAAGCCGTTGTTGCTACTGGTATCGGGAATGCGATGGAGTGGTTTGACTTTGGATTATACGCGTATTTAGCCGTTATTTTAAGTCAATTATTCTTCTCTGGTGTTCACAATAGTGGTTTACAGCTTGTACTCACATTTGGTACATTCGCTGCCGCCTTTCTAGTTAGGCCGGTTGGTGGTATTTTCTTCGGTAGAATTGGTGATAAATATGGCCGAAAGATTGTGCTGAGCACAACGATTATTTTAATGGCACTTTCTACGTTATTTATCGCGCTACTACCCACATACGAACAAATTGGAATTTGGGCACCAATTTTATTATTAGTTGCTCGTATGGTTCAAGGATTTTCCACAGGAGGCGAATATTCAGGAGCGATGGTGTATATCGCTGAATCTTCACCTGATAAGAAGCGTGGTATACTCGGCAGTGGCCTTGAAATTGGGACGCTATCTGGTTACATCGCAGCTTCAGTCATCGTTACTGTTTTGACAGTCGTGTTAACAGATGAACAAATGCTTAGCTGGGGATGGCGTATCCCGTTCTTAATTGCTGCACCAATTGGTTTGGTCGGTTTATATTTACGCCGCCATTTAGATGAATCCCCTATATTCCAAGAGATGGAAAAGGCACAGGAAGATTCTGAAGAAGATGAACAATTTTCGTTCATTGATATTTTGAAATATCATAAAAAAGATTTTCTTTTAAGCACAGTCATTGTAGCCTTCTTTAATATTACAAACTATATGATCCTTTCTTATATTCCTTCTTATCTAACACAAGTATTAAAAGTCAAAGAAACGACTGGTTTAATTATTATTTCAATTACGATGGCACTCATGATTCCACTGGCGCTTTATTTCGGGAAATTAAGCGATAAAGTTGGTAATAAACGTGTAGTACAATTCGGATTACTCGGTTTGACATTATGTTCAATTCCTGCATTTTTACTAATCGGTAATGGACATATTGCAGCAATTTTTATAGGTATCATTATTTTAGGTTTCTTCCTTAGTGTTTATGAAGGAACACTGCCTTCTTTATTACCATCTCTCTTTTTCACAGATGTACGTTATCGTGCACTCTCGATATCATTTAATATCTCCGTATCCATATTTGGTGGAACAACACCACTCGTATGCTCATATTTAGTTCATGCTACTGGAAATGCACTAGCACCCGCATTTTATTTAACTGGTGTCAGCGTCATCGGCTTACTTGTATTTAGCCTACTATTTATAACAACGTCAGGTCGTGCACTAAAAGGTTCGTACCCGACTGTAGAAACAAAAAAAGAAGCACACGAAATAGCGAAGCAAGACCCAGAAGAAGCACTTTGGTGGCACGAAGAATCTTTAAAAATTGAAGCAGTGAAAAACTCATAATGTATGAAAAATGATATGTATTTTTGCAATTTTTAAAATTATTTGATTGAATAAGTAACGCAGCACACTTTTCTCTAATTCAAACGAGAGCAAAAAAATCCCCCTTATTACAAATGGAATTGTAATAAGGGGGATTTTTCATAGTAAGAAATTGAATTTGTTTTCTTATACGGCTTGTTTTTCTTTTTCTGAATTATCTTTTTCCCAACACTCTGTGTTCTGTAAGCCAGGAATAGAATCAGCTTGGAAAACTGGGGTTTTTCCAGCTTTCTTTTGTTTTATATAGTCTGCTAAAGCGGCGTATGCAAACTTACCAAGAAGGGTAATGGCAATTAAATTTGTAAATACCATCAGACCCATAAATAAATCGGCCATATTCCAAACTGTTTGAAGTGTCGCAACGGATCCGAATACAACCATCGCAACTACCGCAACACGATAAATCATTAACCAGCCTTTACTTTCTTTAATGAATGCAATATTTGTTTCACCATAATAGTAGTTTCCTAGTAATGAACTGAACGCAAATAAGAAAATAATAATCGCTAAGAAACTGCTTGCCCATGGGCCAATTTGAGAACTTAATGCATTTTGTGTTAACTCAATTCCTTCTAAATTTGCTTGCTTATATACTCCGGAACATAGGACTATAAATGCTGTTGAAGTACATACTAAAAATGTATCAACGAAAACGCCGAGCGCTTGAACAAGTCCTTGCTTTACAGGGTGCGAGACATCCGATGTAGCGGCAGCGTTTGGTGAACTACCCATACCAGCTTCCGTTGCGAATAAACCGCGCTGAATACCGAACTTCATTGCTGCCCCAATGCCACCCGCAACTGCTTGATCTAAACCAAATGCACCTCTAAAGATTTCTAGAAAAACATCCGGTAATATATAGAAGTTTTTAATCACAACAAAAACAGCTACGGCGATATAAACAATAGCCATTGGCGGAACAATCGTTTCTGTAATACGTGCAATGCTTTTAATACCACCAAAAATAATAATCGCAACGAGTGTAGCCATTACAATTCCTACGATGTAACGTTCCAAACCAAAAGCATTTTCAAATGCTAATGTTACTGTATTTGCTTGTACAGAGTTGAAAATTAATCCGTAAGTAACGGTAATGAGGAGTGAGAACCAAACGCCCATCCAGCGTTTATTTAAGCCCTTTTCCATATAATAAGCAGGACCCCCGCGGAATCCACGTCCGTCTTTGACCTTATAAATTTGTGCAAGTGTACACTCTACAAAGCTTGTAGCGGCTCCAATAATCGCGATGAACCACATCCAAAATACTGCACCAGGTCCGCCCATTGAAATAGCTAGCGCTACACCAGCTAAGTTTCCGATACCAATACGAGCTGCTGCACTCAAACAAAATGCTTGAAACGGGGATATACTATCCTTTTTCTTTGTCTTTTTGTTAAACCCATTACTGATTAATCGTATCATGTCACCAAAATGGCTAATTTGTACAAATTTTAACTTAAAAGAAAAATAAAGTCCGAGACCGATTAACATTACAATAAGAATATATGACCATAAAATGTTATTCGTTATTTCAAGAAATTTACTAAAAGTATCGATCATGTAATGCACTTCCTTTTTTTATTTATAAGAAAAGTATATGCAAAAAATATCGCAGAATCAAATTCAGTAGGAGAACATGCTATTTAATATTGGGTTTTAAGTAACATTATATTAATTATTCTTATTATTTTATTTTTTGTGAATAATTTAAGTGTGAGGGGAAACTCTTTTTTGTTGGAATGAGATGGCGAAATTTGTCGGTTGATCGATATGTTGTGCTGAATCGCCGATATATGGTGAGAAACGGTCGATATATTTGGAAAATCGCTGATATATTTGAAGGAACGGTTGATATCGTTTTATTGATTATGATGATTATACGAATGTACGTTCTTTTCCGGCTGTTTTGTAGTACAATTTAGAAAGAAGATAAAGAAGGAAATCTTGCCGCAAGAAAAAATATACAGTTTATCCCGCATTAACGAGCAGTAATACTTCCACCTCAAAATTCGGCGCAAGCAAAGAAGGTAGGTCGGAGATAAACTGCCCGTAAAAGCCCGATTGGTGAAGGCTGATAATCAGTGGGGGGAAGAAAAAACCCACTGATTAAAGTTTCACTTTATTAAAATTGGATCAGCATGGTCATAAATTGTACGCTTACTCCGCAGAAATAAACTATTACAGCCACCTTAACAAAACTTCCTCATGTAGATTGAATCCCGATCATAAGTAAGAAACAGAAGTCTGATGTTCAAAATTCCGAAAAATGAAAGAGGATGATTGGAATGGAAGAAAAAGAAATAGATTTGCTCCTTTCTCATATGATTATGGATATTATAGACGAGCATGTTGCGTTTAAATGGGAAGCTACGAAAGAACCATTTATTAACCCATACAATGGTAGAGTAAGTTATGATTATTCTGGAGAGGTCAAGAAAATGACAAAAGAGAATCTAAAAGAGATTGAAAAGACATTGGGGGAAAATGATGCTTCCATGCTTTTTGAATCTAAATTGGATGAGCTGTTAGATACAATTCATATTAATAGTTGGACTGCTACTTACACATCAAACCTCGGAAAACATTGGATCAGCTTTAAGGATCTAGTTGAAGAAAAGTATAATGAATGGAAGTATGAGAACTTTGAATTATATGATGAGGACGGTGAAGAGATAAACGAGGAGTTAGCAGAAGAGCTAGATGGTTTGTTTTTTTCTTTTTTTCGTAATACTTCTCATGAAATATATGTAGCTAAGTTATTGAAAAAAATAGAGTGATTAATAGTTTTTCAAAAATAGATTCGAATTTTACAAAGGATACAGATGTAGAGAGGGGACTACTTGTTAAAGTGGTCTTTTTTTGTTTGCCTTAGATAAATCAATTCAATAGAGAAAAATATCTATTTTAAACCTATGCTACAATAAAGAAAGAAAGAATATAAATAAGGAAGTGGAAGTATGGATGTATTACAATTTGTGCAATCATACATAATGAAAAGTGCTGAAAAGATTGATCGTTTATATGTACGTAAAGAGCACAATGTAACGAATGATTATCTTCACTACTTTTTGCTCTCGCATTACTGAAAACAATTGAAGCATCTCCAGGTTATATTATTCTTGATGAGTATGATAGCGCACTTGATGATAATCGAAAAAAGTATTTAAATCATTTTTCAAAATCAATTGCTGTCACGCATGATGCGAGTGTGCCGGTTAGTAAGCTGATACCGATTAAGAGAGTTGGAACTGCTGATTAAAGTTTCACTTTATAAGGATTCCTATAAATTAAAAGAAAAAAGGTGTTCAATATGTTAATAAATAAAATCGTATTAGATCTGATTGGGGAAATTAAAAAAACGGATCTTTGGAACGTCATGCCTCCTCAAGAAAAGGAACGTTTGGCCGAAATTATAAAATTTGTTGGTGGACAAGATGTAGAAGAGGTAAGAGAAAAAAAGCCTGTGAAACCTGCTATCTATCAATTTAAAGTTACATTAAAGGGAATTCGCCCACCAATTTGGAGAAGATTTCTAATTGCTAATCAAATAACATTTGTAGAGTTACATGATGTGATTCAAATTGTAATGGGGTGGCAAAATTCTCATTTATACAGTTTTGATACTGGAGATACACATGTTGAATTTCGAGACGATTCATTTGATTTCTTCCCATCCTCTGTTGAAAAATACGATGCACAAGAAACGCAGGTAGGAGAATTAATAACAGAAGAAAAACAAAAATGTAGTTATACATATGACTTTGGTGATGATTGGGATCACCAGCTCGTACTCGAGAAAATATTACCGATTGATGAGGAGATTACTGTTCCTATATGTCAAAAAGGAAAACGTGCATGCCCACCTGAAGATTGCGGAGGAGTTTATATGTATAACGAAATTCAAACCGCATTAAAAGGTGAAGGTGAACTAGACGAAGGAATGGAAGAATGGCTCGGAGAATTTGATCCAGAGGAATTTGATTTGATGTTTGTGAACAGGGTTTTGGAGATGTATGCTGCTGGGGAAAGTATTATATGATGATGAGGCATAAAAGCTTTGATAAGTTGGTAGATAAACTCACAGACAAGCATCCATGAGAAATTATTGAATATTATTGGAAGAAAGGCTGTTTTCTCTTGCAAAATGGAAATCACAGCCGTTATCCAAAAGCTGTTAAACATTTTAAAAAGGTAAAAAGTATTTATGAAAAGAAGTTACAAGAACAAGATGTGTGGGAAAAACGTTTAGAAGCACTAAAAACGAAGTAAGCATTGATAAATGCATTGCGAGTAATTGAATAAGTGAAGGAGCTATTTCGGTTTGAAATAGCTCTTTTTTAAGTTATATTTCAATTAAATCATACTTGACTAATCGGAATAATATTCTTACAATTATTGTTAATTAAATTTAGGAGTTGACTAGACCACTAGAGACTTTATTTCGCTTTTTGGAATAAGTCTCTTTTTGCATTTAAAGGGGGAGATACATGATATACAACAGTTTCGACACAGTAATTTTAATATGAACGAGGTGGGGAAAATGAAGAAAAAGAAAAGTATTTTTTATATTTATGTCGTAACAATATTGAGTGTATTAACCATTTTAACTGGATGTAGTTTAGGAAATAAAGAAACAGCCGGAAAAGAAAAAGGAGATAAAACAATTAGGATTGGCTATCAAAAAGGGAATACGCTTAACATTTTAAAAGAGAATGGTTATTTAGAAGATAGGTTGAAAAAAGAGGGATATAAGGTAGAATGGAAGCTTTTCACGACAGGTGGATTACTTATGGAAGCTTTAGCTACTGGAAATATTGATTATGGGCCTGGAGCGGATGGGCCTGGTATTGTTGCTCAAGCTACAAATAAACCAATTGTCTATGTAGGTGCTGATAAACCGAATCCTGAGGGTGTGGGATTAATGGTAGCGAAAGATTCTGGCATTACAAAAATAGGAGAATTGAAGGGGAAAAAGATTGCAGTAGTAAAAGGAGGCAATCACCACTATTTAACGGTATTAGCATTAGAAAAAGAGGGGATAAAGTTAGAGGAAGTTCAATTTGTTTACACGAAAGGTGCTTCTGAAGGAAGAGCATTATTTGAAACAAAACAAGTAGATGCGATTGCTTCGTGGGATCCGTTTTTTGTGGGACTTGAAAATGACTTAAAACCAATCACTCTTATAGATGGTGGTAATGAGTATCCAAACCGGACTTTTTATTTTTCTAATCATGATTTTTCAAAGAAACACCCTGAGTTAATTAAGATTATTTTAGAAGAAACAAACAAATCGGATTTATGGGCGAACAAACATAAAAAAGAGGTAGTCCAACTTCTTGCGAAAACGCTTGGTTTGAAAGAAGAAATTTTGAAGAGAGCAATTGAGAGAAGACAATATGGTGTAGATAATATTTCAGAAGATATCATTCAACCACAGCAAAAGCAGGCGGATGTTTTTTGCCGCATCGGATTAATACCTAACAAAATTTCTGTAAAAGATGTGATGCCAATTCAAAATGCTTGGGCGCCAAACTTAAATGATAAATAGGGGGAGAGTATAATGAGAAATAAATTTATTTATAACGTATTACCTTGGATTCTCCCTGTTATTTTGCTTATTCTTTGGCAGCTGATCTCTACATTTGAAGTTGTATCGACAAATTTATTTCCATCGCCACTCACGGTAGTGCAGTCTGCTTGGGCATTAATAACGAGTGGACAATTATTGTACCATTTGGAAGCGAGCTTAGGCCGGGCGTTAATCGGGACAATTATTGGCGGGACGATCGGATTTTTGCTTGGTGTGTCAAATGGGGTATCTAAGGTTTCGCACCGTATTTCAGATACGACAATTCAAATGATTCGAAATGTGCCGCATCTTGCTCTAGTACCGTTAGTAATTATATGGATGGGAGTAGATGAAGGCGCGAAAATCTTTTTAGTTGCACTTGGTGTTATGTTTCCAGTTTATATTAATACGTATCATGGCATTCGTACAGTTGACCCAGGGTTTATTGAGATGGGGAAAATGTATGGATTAAATAGATGGCAGCAGTTTACAAAAATATTATTACCAGGAGCGTTACCATCTATTTTTTTAGGAGTGCGCTATGCGCTTGGTGTGATGTGGTTAACTCTTATCGTTGCAGAAACATTAGCTACGCAAAGAGGAATCGGTTATTTAGCTACAAATGCAAGGGAATTCATGCAGGCGGATATTATCATTATTAGTATTGTACTATATGCCCTATTTGGAAAAACGGCAGATTTATTAGCGTACTGGGGGGAAAGAAAAGCGCTTAGATGGCATCCGAATTACAGGAAACAATAGGAGGGAGTATATGTCAAAGGCAGCGACTGAACTTGAAGTTTCGGAAGGAATAGAAAGTGGTGTTCAAATTAGTTTAAAACATGTAGAGAAAAGATTTGAACAAACAGAGGTATTAAAAGGAATCAATTTAAACATTCATTCAGGAGAATTTGTTGCAGTAGTCGGGAAAAGTGGAAGTGGAAAAAGTACACTACTACGACTAATTGCAGGAGTAGAAACGCAAACTTCGGGAGAATTATTATTTAATAATGTTTCAGTAAAAGATTCAAAAGTAAAAGTGACAATGATGTATCAAGATTCTAGGTTGTTACCTTGGGAGAAAGTTATAAATAACGTTGCGTTAGGAATAAAAGATGATTGGGAACGAAAGGCAGAGGAAGCATTAGAAGCTGTTGGCCTACTTTCTTTAAAAAAAGAATGGCCTGCCACGTTATCAGGTGGTCAAAAACAACGTGTTGCATTAGCGAGAGCACTTGTTCATGAACCAACTCTATTACTATTAGATGAACCGCTTAGTGCTTTAGATGCACTGACGAGACTTGAAATGCAAAATTTAATTGAAACAATATGGCTAAAGAATAAATTTACAACCATTTTGGTGACACATGATGTGAGAGAAGCAGTACGATTAGCAGATCGAATTATATTAATTGAAGATGGTTATATCTCTATGAATATTGTAAATCATGCACCATGTCCTAGAAAACTATCAGATACTTTGCTTGGTACATTAGAAAATAAAGTGCTTGAGAAAATTGTTGGGGAAGCTTAGAAAGAAAAAATGGTTCGGATTTTTGATTGATATAGCAAAAGAGCCCTCATTCTAATTGCCCCTGATTGTCACACATAATTAACAATCAGGGGCAGTTTATTTATCAAGGGGCTTTTTAGAGTGAATCTTTGTTTTAGACATTTATGCTATTTAAGAGTGCCTAGAACCAGACTTGCGAGCAGCTAATGTATTTTCATCATCCAGTTCAGCCTCGATGTGAGAGGTTTTCGAAGACTCGCCCATACGCCAATAGGTGATGAAGCTTATTGCAATACAACCAGCTACATAGAAGTAGAAAAGCGATTCGTGTCCAATGCTCTTCAGCCATAACGCGATGAACTCCGCCGTTCCGCCGAATACCGCGACAGTAATTGCGTAAGGGAATCCCACGCCAAGGGCACGGATTTCAGTTGGGAAGAGTTCGGCTTTCACGATTGCATTGATGGAAGTATAACCAGTAACAATAATAAGACCGACCATCATAAGCAAGAAAGCGACAATAGGATATGTCGTTTGCTCCATAATTAGGAACAATGGCACCGTCAGTAAAGTCCCGAGGATGCCGAAACCAATTAGTAGCGGGCGTCGTCCAACTCGATCGGATAACATACCAGCGAGTGGTTGAAGTACGACGAATACCAATAGGGCGATAAAGTTAATCCAGCTGACAACTTCCTTAGGAAGGCCTACAGTATTCACCATGAATTTCTGTAAATACGTCGTGTAAGTATAGAAGGCAACAGTTCCACCGAGCGTTAGCCCGACTACTGTCAATACTGCCTTAGGGTGTTTCATCAGAGCCCGAATGGTTCCAGCGCTCGCGCGACTTTCAGAATCCATTTTTGAGAACTGCTCTGACTCATCCATCGTACGGCGCAGCCACAATACAGCTACTGCTCCCATTGCTCCGATAATGAAGGGAATACGCCAGCCCCAAGATGTCATATCCGGCTCGCTTAGTATTTGCTGGAGAACGATCTGAACACCAAGTGCGACCAGCTGTCCTGCAACAAGTGTTACGTATTGAAAGCTCGAGTAGAAACCACGGCGACCGCTACTAGCCATTTCGGATAGATATGTAGCGGAGGTTCCGTACTCTCCACCTAATGATAATCCTTGAAGTAGACGTGCAAGAACGAGAATAATAGGGGCCATTATACCAATCGTGCTATAACCTGGCGTACAGGCAATAATGAGAGAACCACCAGCCATAATAGTGATAGAAAGTGTCAATGCAGCACGCCGACCATAACGATCAGCATAACGCCCCATCAATAAGCTTCCTAGTGGGCGCATCAAGAAGCCGACGGCAAAGATAGCTGCGGTGTTAAGCAGTTGACTAGTCGGATCTCCCTTAGGGAAGAACTCTGCTGAGAAATACACGGCGAAAGCAGAATAGACATACCAGTCGTACCATTCAATCAGGTTTCCAATTGAACCTTTAAAGATATTTCCTGTGATGCGCCTTGTATTTGCGCGCTCAATAGATTGAGACATGATTAAAACCTCCCGTTGAACAAATTTCTTTTTCTACATTTGAAAAACATCATCATGAAATAAAAATGAAAGCGGATTCAATATAAAAAGAATTATAATATTCTGTCAAATTAATCGCAATATAATGAAAATTTTGTTCTTTTTGTACTTTGTGTACACGAACGTTTCTATTTTCGAAAAGATGAGGAATCTTTGCTTTTCTAGGTATCTAGTTTGTGTTAGATACCGTTATTCACGTTCCTTTGATTAAAAATAAATCCAATTATATCCAAATAAGATTCGTGTTATAAAAAGGTTGATTAATGGTGGATTTTATCATAATAATTAAACAGGAGATTAATATTTTAGAATATTCTTTTAAATGTCCAATTGTGTAGATCATTTTTGGTTAAAGGGTGCAAACATGAATAAATCGCTTAAAGTTTCATTGCAAACGAAGATACTCACTTTAATTATTACGCTCATTTTATTTGTTGTTTTTCTTTTGTCAGGAATATTTGTTTACATCCAGTCTGTTGATACGAAACGCCAAGTTGAACAGCTAGCCCTGCAGACAGCAAAATCTATTTCTTTTATGCCGGAGATAAAAGAAGTATTTCGCACTGGAAATTCTAACATTCACATCCAGCCAATTGCTGAACAAGTTCGTGAACAAGCGGGCGCAGATAATGTAATCGTAGAAGATCGTCATGGAGTTATTTATTCACACTCCGACCCCAATTGGATAGGTAGAAAAAGATCCAATCTATATAACGATCAAGCACTCAGTTTTGGAGGATACTATACGCTAGAAGGAACCGGAACAACTGGTCCTGCATTAATGGCAAAAGCACCAATCATTGTGGATTATGGGGACTATGATCAAGTAGTAGGAGTCGTTACAGTAGAGTTTCTGAAAAAAGGGATCCAGTCCAATATATTGAACCGAACGAAAGAGATTATTCTCTTCTCGTTAGCTGTTTTGCTAGTTGGAATAGTTGGAGGGGTGCTTTTAGCACGAAGCATTCGGAAAGATACGCTAGGTCTTGAGCCGAATGAAATTGCTTCGTTGTACCGAGAGCGTAATGCGATACTGTTATCTATAAAAGAAGGGATCATTGCCATCGACCAAAAAGGGCTCATTACGATGATGAATACTTCTGCGAAGGATATGTTGGATGTAGATAATGATTATCTGCACCGACATATTACGGAAGTTTTTCCGGATTCTCATATGATAAGGGTTCTTGAGATGGGTATTATGGAAAACAATCAAGAAATCCGGTTTAAAGATAAAGTGTTTATCTTAAATATGACACCTATAGTGGAAAATATCCAAACTGTTGGCGTTGTATGCAGCTTCCGAGATAAAACAGAGTTACAAAAATTAATTGATACAATCTCTGAGGTGAGGAAATACTCAGAAGATTTACGTGCTCAAACGCATGAATTCACAAATAAGCTTTTTGTGTTATCTGGTTTACTTCAATTAGGCCATTATGCGGAAGCATTTGAATTTATCCAACAAGAATCCAGTATTCACCAAAGTCAGAATCATATTTTATTTCATCAAATTCTTGATACGAAGATGCAGGCTATTCTACTCGGGAAACTGGGGACAGCGTCTGAGAAGAAAATTCAGTTCAATATTGAAAGCGATAGCACGCTTAATCCATTGCCAGATCATATTGAAATCTCACATCTTATCACCATCATTGGAAACATTATTGACAATGCATTTGATGCGGTAAGCAACCAACCTGAAAAGTATGTCTCTTTTTTTGTTACTGATATTGGTAATGATGTTGTCTTTGAAGTGATAGACAATGGGATAGGAGTGCCAAGCGAAAAAATAGATACGATCTTTGAAAAAGGTTTTTCCACGAAAGGAAACAATCGCGGTTACGGATTAGCGAATGTGAAGGAAATGGTGGATTCTCTGCAAGGAACGATTGAAATCACTAACTCAAAAAACGGGGGAGCTATTTTTACAATCTATCTTCCTAAAAAATTAGATGAGAATAGATAGAATAGAAGGGGATGTACATATGTTGAAGGTTGCAATTGTAGAAGACGACTTCCGAGTAGCACAAATTCAGGAAGGCTTTTTATCAACAATAAAAGATATAAGAGTTGTCGGGAAAGCGTTAAATACAAAAGAAGCAATGGAACTGTTAGAAAAAGAAGAAGTTGATTTGCTTTTATTAGATATTTATTTACCAGATGGAAATGGTACAGACTTGTTGCCGAAGATTCACGTAAAGTTTCCATACGTTGATGTGATTATGGTTACCGCAGCTAATGAAAAAAGTATGTTAGAAAAGGCGATTCGAAACGGAGTATGTAATTATTTGATTAAACCTGTTACGCTCGAAAAATTTGTTCGTACTATTGAAGATTATAAGAAAAAGAAGCAACTATTAAATAGCCAGAGTGAAGTCAATCAGCCGTTAGTTGACATGTTTTTTGGCACTGCACAAACAAACGATACTACTCAGAAAAACTTACCTACAGGTGTTGATCCGCTAACGTTACAAAAGGTAAAAACGATCATACGGGATTTAGAAGATGGCATTACAATAGAAGAAATGGGGGAACAGATGGGAGCCTCAAGAACAACCGCAAGAAGATATTTGGAGTATTTAGTTGCGACGAATGAATGCACAGTAGAGTATACATATGGCATTATCGGGCGTCCAGAACGAAAGTATCGCCTTGTATGAAAAGGTATAAGCAACGGGGGATAGGAATCATGAAAAAAAGATTGTTAGCATTCATATGGCTACTTGCCGGGGCAACAGCGGGATGTTCTTTAGAAAAGCCCCAAGCTACTAACAAAATAGACATAGATCAAGTGGAATTCATTGCGCCTAATGTTGCAGGTGCAGGGTGGGACTTAACTGCCCGGGCGATGCAAAAAACGTTGCAAGAGGAGAACATTTTCACAAAACCAATTGCTGTAACGAACAAAGTAGGCGGCAGCGGTGACGTAGGATGGAAATATACAAAGAAAAAAGGCGGTCATGTACTTGCGATCAATTCGAGCTTACTCATAACGAATCATCTATTAGGTCACAGTAAGCTAACATATAAAGATTTCACACCGATTGCTACTTTAGCGGCTGAATGGGAAGTCGTTGTTGTATCAAAAGAGACTAGTATAAACAACGCAAAAGAGTTAATGGAAAGACTGAAGAAAGACAAAAATAGGATGAAAATCGGCGTTGCCCCCGGCTTAGGTAATGACGATCACTTATCATTTGTACAAGTAAGTAAAGCATCTGGAATCAACCCAGCAGAGCTTAATTTTTTCGTCTATGAAGATAAAGAGAACGTGATAAACGCTGTAATTGATAAGCAAATTGATGTGGCGACTTTGACCTTATCAGAAGCAGAAAAACAATATAAAGCAGGAAAAGTGAAGATTTTAGCTGTATCCTCTCCCGAAAGGTTGAAAGAACTGCCAGACGTTCCAACTTGGAAAGAACAAGGCATTGATGTCGTGTTTCAACACTGGAAAGGGGTTATGGGGCCTCCTGATATGGCGGAAGAGGAGGTTGCTTATTGGGATGAAGCCATCAGCAAAATGGTTAAAACGGATACATGGAAAAGTATTTTGAAAGAGAAGGGTTGGAGTTCTTTTTATAAGAATAGTGGGGAGACGAAACGTTTTTTGGAGCAGAAGAGTGAGGTGTATGAGGGGGTAGTGTATGGTTCGGGAGTCGGGGAATGATGAACGGGTACTTTAAATAATGAGGTGCAAGAAGTTATTCAATCATACGGGGTAGCGTATGATTTTTCTTTTGTAGATAGTTGTTTGTTAAAATAGTAGTAATTGTAATTAATTGTAACTATGGGGGTAAAAATGTTAGATCAACTCATAATTGAATTTGCTAAAGTAATCAATCATGTTAATGATATAAACAATAGTAAATCTTATTTGATTATAAAGACAGATGATGAAGGACTATACGTTGAAACAGAACTTTTACGTGAGAAGTACGAAAGAGGAGAAGAATCACAGCCATATTTTATGGTAACTATTGAGACTCTTCAGCAAGCTTGGCAAAAGTTCATAAATATACGTGCGGTAACGAGTGAAGATTTAGGACAAACAAGTAAGCACAATGCCTTTTTGATGGTTTTCTTTTCACAACTTCCTTTTGTGAATGTGACTAACTCAAAATCTAGTACACTTACAGAATTTCAAACAGATGATCTGCCATGTGAGCAATATCATAAAGTGATCACTTTTTTAGAAGAGGTAATAGATAATACATATGATCCGAAAAATTTAAGTCACCAAACTACAGGGAATTTATATAGGATTAAGTCTAAAGGACGTCAAGATTTGAGATTGTTAGGTTTTTTGAATGATGATCATGAGATTCATACCCCGCTATTAAATGAATATATTGAATCGAAAAATAAGGATGCCTTTATTCGCAATTTGATTTTAAAACAGGAATATTTTCAAATTGCCCTATTTATACTTGATCTCTTACGTAGTTATTCAAATCCTGAGAAGAAAGAGGCTTTAGTGAATTTAGGAATGACGATCGTCCGAAATTCACGAGGAGATAATTTAATGGTTGAATCAGTAGCCAAGGAACGCACTCATAATTTGTTAATGTGGCTTGAAAAAGTAGGATTAATTAATGATGAGTGGATTCTGGTTGAACAATATTTAACAGAGAATAGTGAAAAGGGCGGTAGTATGAGTAGTAATTTACGTGAAGGCTTTTTAAAAATAATGCAAGAGTATTTAGGTGCTAAAAGAGAGAGTTCAGGAGGGAATAAACTAGCTTCATTTGTCAGAGATGACATGCCCAAAGAATTTACTCGTTTATCTTTTATAGATGATAACCAGTACAGTGTAACAGGTTCTGTTGGAAAAGGACTTTGGGCAGCTGTTCCATGGATCGCTATTATGAATAAAGATATTACGACATCGACGCAGAATGGGTATTATATCGTTTATTTATTTAGTGAAAATATGAAGCAGTTGTATTTAACGATAGCCCAAGGAGTAACTAAAACTGCTAAAAAGGAAATGGAAAAGATTAAGTCTGGGATCCGTCAATATATACATATGTCTAAAAAAATAAAAAAAGATGATGATATTTTCCTTGGTACAAGTCCAAAAGCGAAGGGCTATGCACATTCTACAGCGGCATACATTCCATATGATGTTGACGAAATGCCAAGTGAGGCAGAACTAGTAGAAGATTTAAAAGAGATGCTTAGCTATTATGAGCGATATATTGCTTTTAGAGAGAAAGGGGCTGAGCCTGCGATGGTTTCCGAGAGAAAAGAAATAGATTTGAACGAGAAAGAAATGGTAGATCATGTCTCTTCTTATATGAAAAGCAAAGGTTTCTATTACGATAGACAAGATATTATTAACTTTGTCTTTTCCTTAAAGACGAAACCCTTTGTTATTTTATCTGGTATTTCAGGGACAGGGAAAACCAAAATTGTCCAGTGGTTTGCTGAAAGTTTAGGTGCAACTGAGGAAAATGGACAGTTCACGCTTATTCCCGTGCGCCCTGACTGGAGCGATAGTTCTGACTTACTTGGTTACGTGAATATTCAAGGTGAATTTCAGGAAAGGCCGTTAATTCAAGTTCTGAAAAAAGCAACAGAGAATCCGGACAAGCCTTATTTTGTTGTACTCGATGAGATGAATTTAGCTCGCATAGAGTACTATTTTAGTGATTTTCTAAGTGTCATTGAAAGTCGTAGATGGGAGAAGGGAGTATGTGTTACATCGGCTGTTCTTCCAGAATCAATTGTTGGGGAACGAATTACGATTCCATCAAATGTGTACGTCGTTGGAACGATCAATATGGATGAAACGACATATCCATTAAGTAAAAAGGTGTTGGATCGTGCAAATACAATTGAATTTAATCAAGTGAAGTTAGATTCTTTTGAGTTTTTAATGGATGTAGAAGAAGTACAGGAAATGTGTGTTTCTAATAGTTCCTTGGCAGCCAAGTTTCTTCATTTAAAAGAATGTTTTCAGCTTAATAAAGATCTCGTGAAGAAAGTATCTCATATTTTAATTGAAATGAATGAGATTCTTGAATTGATTGGAACACAAGTTGGGTACCGGATACGTGACGAAATTTGTTTTTACATGGCTTACAATGAAAAAAGTGAACTATTATCGTTTGATGAGGCGTTAGACTATCAAATATATCAAAAGATCTTACCACGTATTGCAGGAAGTGATGGGAGAACAGAAGAGGCATTAAAGAAATTGTATACGCTATGTACAAATCAAGAGTTTGATAATGAAGATGTGATGTCTTATGCGAAGTATCCTCGTTCTGCTAAAAAGCTGTCTCATATGTTAAGGAGGTTCGAGTACGATGGCTTCACCTCTTTCTGGATCTAATAGTGATATAGAACTAGTTAAGATTGAAACAGCGGATTTGTCATTGACTATCAAAGGGAATCCCTATCATGAAAAATATGAGAGCTTAAAAAAACACCAATCAATTGCTTCAGATGAAATGATGCATTTTCATGTGTCTGAAGAAGTAGAATCAACTTTGGTATATAATGCTCGGTTGCAAAAACTTAGCGAACTAGGCGAGCACCCTCCTATCTTTTTCGAGAATAGGAGTTATCAACTCGTTATCGTCCCTAAAAATGATAGGGAGTTATCTTTTTATCATGAGCATCCATCTCTTCGAAAGGCAATCAGCTCTAATCAAATGGGTTCATTGAAACTATTAATGGGGAATCTCTCATTTCCAAATGAAGTAGGATATACAACATTTGAAGTCCGGGATGATAAAAAAACTCTACTAACAGTTACATTAGAGATTTTTCCATCAAAGCTCGATTACAAAGATGACTATCGAGCGCTATTGGAAGAAGTGAACGATGAGATTTTATAATTTGGCATTTCATTTATTGAAAAGAACTTACTTAGGAGCATCAACAATCTATGCGACGAATCCATCTAAAAGTGAGTTTTATCGAATTTTAAACGACTCGTTTCATAGATTTATGAAGGCAATTTCTCATATTAAAAGGCAACCGCACCATACACTTACTACTCGACATCAGCTCGTACAAGGAGAGAAGATTCGTAGGCTAGATTCTGTTGGAATGAATTACTTACGAAAAAGACCTCACTTGTTTCAAGAAGTAGGGAAAAACATGGTTCCATCAAAAGGCATTACAGCTTATAAGGAAGTAACGTACGATACATTGGAAAATAGGTTTGTTAAGTGGATGGTTCAGAGAGTCGTACATAAAATCGATGATCTACTGAAATCGTTGGAAAAGGATAATGGATTTAAGAGTTTACCAATTGACGATGAGTTGAATCAAAACGTAAGAAAAATGAAATCTCGAATGAAAAATGAATTGAATGATCCATTTTGGAATAGGATCGGAAAATTAGATCGCTCCGTCTTTTCTCTTGTTATTCAAATGGCATCTGGTTATAGAGATGCGTATCAAATTTTTCTAATGTTATCGAGAGGCTTAACACTAAGAGGACAAATCTTTAAAATGTCTGTCAAAGACGTCGCGAGATTATATGAGTATTGGACGTATTTAAAGCTTGGACAAATTCTATCTAAAAAATATGAAACAGTGGATCAAGATATTATTAAAGTTCGGCAAGATGGATTATATGTAACGCTTGATGAAAGTAAAACAGCAAAAAGAGTATTTCGGCACCCAGAAACAGATGAAGTGATTGAACTTTATTTTCAAAAAAGAAACAAAGCATTGCCAACGGTCACGCAAAAGCCGGATACGATGCTCGCTATTGAGAAGAAGGGGAAGAACTATCAATATCAATACATTTTTGATGCTAAATATCGAATTGATTTTGCCAAAAGTGATTCCCATTATGAAAGACAGTATGGAACGCCTGGACCTATGGAAGAAGACATTAATACAATGCACCGATATCGAGATGCATTAGTAGTAGACCAAGGTGGACCGTTTGAGCGAACAGCCTACGGAGCTTATGTATTATTCCCATGGAATCAAGAGGAAGAATATGAGCACCATCCTTTTTATAAAAGCATTGAAAAAGTAAACATTGGTGGATTCCCATTCTTACCAAACGCAACAACACTAGTAGAACAATTTCTCAATCACCTCATCGAAAAAAGCCCAGAAGAGATTATAAGAGAAGGAATCCTTCCAAGAGGAACAAAAGAAGAATGGCAATCCTCTTTAGACGAAAAGGTATTAGTCGGTAGTGTGAAAAACGAAAAAGATTATGAAGCATATATGAAAGAAGGTTTCTATCAAATTCCTGTTTCAGAATTAAAACCTAGTTGGCAAGAAACGAAATACATAGCCTTATATGTACCAAAAAAATGGTATGGAGAAAACGGTGGGATTCAATATGTGGCAAAAATTAAAGATATCCATATAAACAGAGAGAATCAAATGAATGAGCTGTCTAGCAAAAAAGAAAATGAGTATGTTTATTTCGAACTAGAGCCATGGAAAAAGCTTGAACATCTCATTCGTCCAGTGGGGTATGGAATTCAGATATATATGCTAACAAGTATGTCACTGTTAAAAGAAGTACAAGAGCTTCCAGAATTATTTATGAAGTCGAAAGAAGAACGAGCTCTTTGGAAAACACTGCGTCGATTTGCGAAACAAGTGAAAGTCGAACTAGATCACTTTAATTTGGATGAGGCGTCTTCTATTAAGAGTTATTCTGTTCAAGATGTTCAAATCAGGATTGATTATGAGCAGGGGAATGTGATGGTTGGAAAAGGAGAAGAGTTTAAAGAGTTGCCTTTGGATTTGGTTGTGAGGAATTCTTCGGTGTTGTTTAAGGTGGTTTTGGAGGAGATAGGGAGCTTGGATTATCAAACATGTGAAACAGTTGGAAACTGTTCAACCTTACAAGCAAAGTGAGAGGGAATATGTCAGTGGTGAATCTTTTAAGTATCTTGGCAAGCAGTATCGTTTACGAGTGCAGGAAACGAAAGATGAAGAAGTGGTGAAATATTTTCGAGGTTTTATTTATTTATTTATTGGCAAGAGATATACAAGATTATCGTCAGAAAGCCAAGTTAATGGAAGAATGGTATCGAAACAAAGCGAAAAAGACTTTCGATGAATTATTGGACAAGCTGTACCCACTCATGAAAAAGTATGACATTGAAAAACCAAGAATTGAGATGCGAGTTATGAAAGCACGTTGGGGATCTGCTTTAGTTGGTGCAAATACTAGCTTACTTAACTCAGAGCTGATTAAAGCGCCGAAATATTGCATTGAATATGTTATTTTACATGAAATGATTCACTTTAAATACAATGATCACAGTGATAAATTCTATAACATGCTTCATGCAATGATGCCTGATTGGGAAAAACGTAAGGCGATTTTGGACGAGGAAATTGAGAGAGAGTTGTAAACAACAGAGATATTATAACTAGATAGGCACAGTAAAGGGCAGTTCTTACATGTATATTTCTAATGCAGGACTGTCCTTTTTGTACATCTGGTTTGGGATGAGGAGGTTTTTTAATAATCGTCTTCACTTTATGACACAATAAAAGCGAAAGAATATGAAAATAGAGATATGAATGTTTTTCAATTTACCTAAACAAGTATGGTGAAAGTAAAGGAACGATTGTTTTAAACTTTATTATTAATGATACAAGGGTACTTCTTGAAAATCGTGTTACTTTCGTATCTATCTAAGTCTATCATTTTAGAAGGGAAAGATGTTAACTTAACATTATCAAAGTATATAATAGTATAAAGAAATTTTATACTATGTTGTGATAACAATGAAAAAGCGTTTGATAGAATAATATTATAGTTACCAATATCGGAACTATTCTATTAATCTAAAATTAAATGTAAAATTCAAGAAGAGAGGTTCGTGAGATGCCTGAAGTTACAGATCTAGAGTATCGTTTGTTAAGTCAGCTAGCATATTTTGATGAAATTACTGAGGAATTGAATTCATTAAGAGATCAACATATTCTTCCTATTGAATTACATAAATTCACTAGAACTTTGGAAAGGTTAGACAGAGAACTTATTGAATTTTACTCTAATCTTATAAGTTCAGGAATTGATTATAAAAATATTTTAAAAAATTGGTCAGTACTCCATTCAGTACAAAGTTTGTTGAAATCCTCGGAAGGAGAAAAAGCTCTAAAAAAATCCAATTATAAAAATCCTGAGTTAGATGCATTTGCATTCATTAAAAATAGCATCCAACCTGGTACAGGATTTAAAACTGATATGGTTATAGCATATAGAGGTACTAATTTGAAAAAAGTTAATCAATTATTAAAAGATTTGAAAGAGAACGGCAAAACAACTAATAATGATTTTTTTACGGAAGACTTAAAGCAAAGCGATTGGGCATCTGTATTTTTTCAATTAATGCACCAAAAATTTTCTCGAAATATTGAAATTAGTTTAACTGGACATTCAAAAGCAGGAGCGTTAGTCCAAAAAGTTATATTATTAGCTTTACAACGTGATAATATTGAAGTTTCAGGTGTTACGTTTAGCTCATCGGGAATACTAACAGTAGTTGATGAACCAGAGGAAGGAATGATAAGTTGCTCAGAAATTAATAAATATAAATCTTTATGTAAGAATTTTGTAGTTGAAGGCGATCCTGTTATTAATTATATAAAAATATTAGATCGAAATTTTCAAACTAGCTATGTAGGCAAAAAAATAAGTCTTGAACACAATTCAAAAGGGAATGCCCATAGGATAGCCTCTAGTTTTGATAATCATTTTGATAGTGATGGTTTTATAGAGTGAAATCTCATTAGCCGAATTCCCTGCGTTGCTAACAAAGGAAGAAGAGCAATATTTGAAGGTGGCAATGAAGAATATATAAGGATAAAAATGTATCCTCAATTTGTTAGAATGCCTTTTTAATTTGAGAGAGCGTAGATAGCTACTTTAATTCTTTTCTTTCCTTTGCTCTTTTGTACTCTGTTCCTCAAGATACGATTTCTCTTCTTCTGAAGTAGCTAAACGATACGCCTTCCCATGCGTGTTTCCAACTGCTCGTTTCCATATATCACTATGCTCCTCGACAGCTTGTGAGAAATCGTCTTTTTCCCAACGATCTAAAATTCCGCTGTACTTTTCTTTGTCTGCTAGCATATCACTGTCATTTACTAGTAGTTGGCGAAGCTTTTTTATATTATCAGAAGACATAGCGATAAAACCATTTTTCTAGTTGGCCATTACTTTTGGTGAGTCATTTTGTACATAGGGTCGATAATAACTCCTTCAGCGCTAGTTATATCATTAGGTTTTCTACCTTTCGTGATAGCTTGTTGTCACTTTTAGATTTCAAAAAATTATCCATTATGCGCCCATGCAAATACACCCAATAGCATAAGAAAAATTGTGATTATGAGGGGCTCTGATCACTTCTTCATGTCTTGAAGCCTCCTCATTCAGAAACCGATCCATAACATTTTATAATATAGATGAATATCTGCGTTTTATAGCAAACATTCGATTTCTCTTCTCAGTAGATTTTAAGAATTCCTTATCTTTTAATAGCTGATTTTCATGTAAGATAATAATAAATCAAAAAACATCGGAGGAATTCAAATGCCAACCCACAACAAACTAATCCGCGACCACATCCCAGAAATAATCAAACATAACGGAAAAACACCAATAACAAGAATACTAAATGAAAAAGAATACATAGAAGAAATAGGCAAGAAAATAGGAGAAGAGTTAACGGAGTATTTAGAAGCAGAAAGTAAGGAGCATAAAGTAGAAGAACTAGCAGACTTATTAGAACTCATAAACGCACTAGCACAGTATGAAGGTGTAACGCTTAAAGATGTGGAAAAAGTACGGAAACAAAAAGCAGAAAAACGCGGTGGTTTTCAGGAGCGAATCTTTTTAGTTGAGGTACATGATGACTAAAGCTCAGCTTAACCTCTAAAGCATATATTGGCTTGAAATCGCCCAACTATTTCACAAGGTGTTGTAAAATGGATATATTACATACGAGAAAGAGCAAGATTCAATAGGGAGGCTTCCAAATGCACATGGATAAAGGAGGAAATTTACAATTAACCAGCCAGGTTCTTCAGATAATGAATAACGGAATCGCTGTTACAAGCCATGATGGAACAATCACATTCAGCAATCCATCATTCTGCAGCATGTTCAACAAAACAGAGAATGAAATAATAGGTAAACACATATCGACGATTATCCCTAATCGTAAAAATCTAGTAGTAAATCAAAATGATAGTTTGCACCAGTACGAGTGCAAGATTGGTAACCAAGTGTTCACTGTGAATGAATCTCCTGTATATAAGAGCGGGAAAGAAGACGGATCGATTGTCATTCTAGAAAATAAGGGGAAAAGCATATCGTCTTTGGAAAGTGCTATTAGCCGGTATGAAAATGCTTTGAATTTACTGTCTGAATGTATTATAGGGGTGAATGAGAAAGGAATCATCAATTTTTTTAGTGGTGCTTATGCGCAATTTTTAGGGATTGATGATCCGAAGGAAGCGATTGGGAAGCATTGTACGGAGGTTGTTGAGAATACGCGGATGCATATTATTGTGAAGACGGGACAGGTGGAAATTGGGCATATTCAGCGTGTTAATAGTCAGAATGTTATTGCAAATCGTATTCCTGTTATGAAGGAAGGGAAGGTTATTGGTGCGATTGGTAAAATCATGTTTCATGATATCCAGCAGTTTAAAGCTTTGGCGGATCAGATTAGCGAAATGGAATCGAAGTTATCATATTATCAAACTGAGTTAAAGCGACTACAAGAAGGTAGGTTTTCGTTTCAAAGTATTGTAGGTGAGAGTGCGAAAATGGAAGAAGTGAAAATGATGGCTTTGAAGGTTTCAAAAAGTCGGTCTACGGTTTTGATAAGAGGAGAGAGCGGAACGGGGAAGGAGCTTTTTGCTAATGCGGTTCATTATGCGAGTCCGCGTGCTGATGGTGCGTTTATTCGGTTGAATTGTGCTGCGATTCCGAGGGATCTTTTAGAGGCTGAATTGTTCGGGTATGAAGAGGGTGCTTTTACCGGAGCGAAAAAGGGCGGTAAACCTGGAAAGATTGAGCTGGCTCATAAGGGAACGTTGTTTTTAGATGAGATTGGCGATATGTCTTTGGACATGCAGGTGAAGTTGCTTCGGGTGCTGCAAGAGAAAGAAATTGAAAGAATCGGCGGGACAAAAACGCAAAAGATTGATGTCCGTTTTATTGCGGCAACGCATCGAAATCTCCGTGAAATGGTGCAAAGTGGGGAGTTTAGAGAGGATTTATATTATAGGTTACATGTGTTTGCGATTGATATTCCTCCGCTAAGAGAACGAAAGGAAGATATGGTACATTTAACGGAATTTTTAATTCGGAAATTGAATGAGGAGTTTGGTAGTCGTGTTCTTTCATTAGACGCGAGGGTAAGGGACATATTCATGGAGTATGATTGGCCAGGGAATATTCGGGAGCTAGAGAATGTGCTGGAGAGAGCGATGAATGTTGTGGAAGGAACGGTTATTCATGTGCATCACCTTCCTGTTTATTTGCGGCAAAAAGATGTGGCAGAAGAGTTATATCATGAGGGAGATCAAGAGGAGAATGAGCAGAGTTATTCCCTGCAGGCGGAAGTGGAATCCGCTGAGAAAAGGATGATTGCGAGAGCTTTGGAAAAAACAGATGGAAATAGAAAAGAGGCAGCTGAGCTTTTGGGGATCCATCGGGCTAGCTTATATCGAAAAATAGAAAGATACGGAATCTAAAGGGCGAAAGAGCCCTTTTTTTATTTGTCGCGTTTTTGCGACGTTTTCTTATATATGCGACATGGTTGTTATTATTTGTAGCATAAATGCGACATGTGAAGGTGGGCATGCAAGGGTGATTGGAGGCTTGTCCTTGAAGGAATAAGGAAATGGGGAATGAGTCGATTTTTGGCATAACTCTTGCTAGGTAAATAAAAAGAATTTTAATAGGAAGGGGATGGAATCTAGTGCTGGAGAATCAGAGTTTGCCACATTTTCTTATGCAAAGTATCGATAAGTCACCTAATAAGGTGTATTTACAATTTGAAGAACAAAGGGTTACGTATGAGGAGCTTTATCACCGAATTACAAGGGCCGCAGCGGGATTTAGTGAACTTGGTATTCAAAAAGGTGACAAGGTTTGTATTATGCTTCATAACAACCCTGAATATCTGGATGTATGGTTTGCTTTATCTTTTATGGGAGCAATTGCGGTGCCTCTTAATGTGCATTTAAAGGGAGAAGGTTTGCAGTATATTGTATCCCACTCTGATTGTAAGCTCATGATCGTTGATAAAGAATTTGTTCCTCAAATTGCTTCTTGTTTACCGTTTATAAAAAGGGAAATTGGGATTGTCGTTCACGATAATAATGAAAACGTAATCACCATGGGTAATGGTAAAGAACGACCGGTAATCGGATTGAAAGATGTACTGCATACAAATTATCAATATCTTCCAAATGAATCTGTTTCCTCCTCTTCTATCAACAGTATCCTTTACACCTCTGGAACGACTGGATTACCGAAAGGGGTCATGTTAAGTCATTCTGCTTATGTTAATTCTGCAAAGTCATTCGCTACTTATATGGTTGGCGCGAATTCGCAAGATATTTTATTTACAGCGCTGCCGCTATTTCATATTAACGCTCAAGCTCATACAGTGCTCGGTGCTATTTCTTCTAATGCGACGGTTGCTCTTGGAAAGAGGTTTAGTGCTTCACGTTTTTGGGATGAAATTCGCAGTCATGGCGCAACGATTTTCAATTCTTTAGGATCTATGATTCCGATTCTCTGTAAGCAACCGGAAAAGGAAACCGATTATGAAAATCCAGCAAGGGTGACAGCTTGTGCCGCTACGCCTAAGGAATTTTGGAAGCCGTTTGAGGAAAGGATTGGCGTTCGGATTGTAGAAGGTTACGGATTAACGGAAACGACAGGGTTTTGTGTAACGAATCCATTGAACGCGAATAAACCGCCTTCTATTGGAAAACCGTATTCTTACGTCGAGACAAAGGTTGTAAATGAGGATGGAAATGAAGTACGGACTGGTGAAACCGGAGAGATTTTCATTCGTGCTTTACAAGGACAAACGTTCATGGAAGGTTACTATAAAATGCCTGATAAAACAGAGGAAGCGATGGAAGGAGGATGGTTCCATACAGGAGATCGTGGTTATCAGGACGAGGAAGGTTACTTATATTTTTGCGATCGAATCAAACAGTGTATTAGAAGACGCGGAGAAAATATCTCTTCTTGGGAAATTGAAAAGGTCGTGAATAATCATCCGAAAGTGCTTGAATCAGCAGCTATTGGTGTCTCGTCAGAGGTGGGGGAGGAGGATGTTAAATTATATGTGATTGTAAAGCAAGGGGAAATGCTGTCCCATGAAGAGATTATCGATTGGTGTCAAGAACGAATGGCTTATTTTATGGTGCCGCGATACGTTCAGTTCAAAGAGTCTTTCCCAAAAACTGCGACGGAACGGATTCAGAAGTTTAGGTTGCAGGAAGAAGGAATCGGTGCTGCTTGGGATCGCGAGCAGGTGGGATACGTTATTAAAAGAACGAGTTGAGCTGCCTTATTACATATGAGAAAGAAGGGATTGCATTGGAAAATAAGCGAGTTGTTTCATGGTCCAAAGAAAAAGGAATCGCCACTATTATCATTGATAACCCTCCTGTGAATGTACTGAGCTATGCGGTGATTGAGCAATTGACGACGGCTGTTGATGAAATTGAACGGGATGATGAAATCATTGTTGTGCTTCTAACTGGTGCTGGAGAAAAAGCTTTCGTTGCCGGAGGGGACATTAAGTCATTTCCGGAATGGATTGGAAAAGGAAGTGAATATGCAGAAGAAAAAGCATTGTGGCTCCAGAACCCATTAAATAAAATAGAAAGCCTGCCGAAGCCGGTCATCGCTGCGATTAATGGATTAGCGCTTGGGGGCGGGTGTGAGTTAGCTTTATCATGTGATTTACGGATTATAGAAGAGCATACCAAAATTGGGCTTCCGGAAGTGACGCTAGGTTTGTTTCCAGGTGCGGGAGGAACGCAGCGTTTGCCTCGCTTAATCGGAACTGCGAGGGCAAAAGAAATGATGTTTACTGGTGAACCGCTCGGTGCTGAAGAGGCCCTGCAAGTTGGTTTGGTGAATCATGTTGTTCCACGCGGCGAAGCGCTAAATAAGGCGAAGGAATTGGCTGCGAAGATGGCTCGATTTTCTCTTCCTGCTTTATCGTTGATGAAGCAATCTATCAATAAAGGATTATCTTATTCTCTTGAGGAAGGGCTAAAAATAGAGGCTGAAAATTTTGGGCATGTCTTTCAAACGAGTGATGTAAAAGAAGGAGTGGGTGCTTTTATAGAAAAGAGAGTACCGCTTTTTCAGCATAAATAAAAAGAATACGATGTCTGCCTTTGGTAGGCATCGTAATATAAAAAAAATTGGGGAGAATTGAGGGGGACTAGAGGTTATGGATTTATTGATTGTACTGTTATCGCTTGGCTTGCTTATATTCGTTGCTTACCGGGGATTCTCAGTCATTTTATTCGCTCCATTATGTGCTTTGTTAGCTGTGTTTTTGACTGATCCAGCGCTCGTTTTACCGTTCTTCTCTAATGTCTTCATGGCGAAGATGGTCGGATTTATAAAATTATATTTTTCTGTGTTTTTGCTTGGGGCGATATTCGGTAAAGTGGTTGAAATCACTGGAATCGCAGAAAAAATCGCGAAAATTATTATCCGTTTCATAGGTGTGAAAAGAGCCATTCTTTCCATCGTGTTAATGGGAGCGATTCTTACATACAGCGGCGTCAGTTTATTTGTCGCAGTGTTTGCGATTTATCCATTTGCGGCACAATTATTTCGCGAAGCAGATATTCCGAAACGTCTCATTCCAGCGACAATCGCATTCAGTGCATTTACGTTTTCGATGGATTCGCTTCCTGGATCGCCTCAAATTCAAAATGTTATTCCAACTACGTTCTTTAAAACAGATATTTATGCAGCGCCGACATTAGGAATCATTGGAGCGTTATTCATTTTTACATGCGGCATGCTGTATTTGGAAAGGTGTAGGAAGAAGGCGGCGGCCAACGGCGAAGGTTATTTTGGAAAAGGTGATGCGGCTTCTGAAATGGCTGCGACGGCTAACGCACAAGTGGCACCAACGCCGATTGTTTCAAGTGATGCGATTCCAGCTCGTTACTGGTTGGCTTTTCTACCGCTTGTACTAGTTGGAGTGATGAATAAAGTTTTTACAGAATTTATCCCCGTTTGGTATACGAAAGGATTTGATTTTGCATCTATCGGTTTGAAGGAATACGGAACAATTGATATGGCACAAGTTGTCGGTATTTGGTCAGTGGAAATCGCACTTCTTATCGGTATACTGAGTGCTATAGTATTAAACTTCCAAGCGGTAAAAGAACATTTTCAATCGATTACAAGCGTGGGTGTAAGTGGCTCAATCTTAGCTGCGATGAACACGGCAGCTGAGTATGGGTTCGGTGCTGTTATCGCAGCTTTACCTGGCTTTGTTATGATCCAAAATTATTTGACTGGGACATTTTCCAATCCTTTAATCAACGGAGCGGTTATGACGAATATATTGTGCGGGCTAACAGGATCAGGCTCGGGCGGAATGAGTATTACATTAGGGTTGATGGCAGACAAATATATTGAAGCAGCAGCGAATTTTGGGATTCCGTTAGAGGTACTGCATCGCGTTATCGCAATGGCAGCGGGAGGGATGGATACCCTTCCTCATAACGGAGCAGTTATCACTTTACTTGCAGTAACAGGATTAACGCACCGGGAAGCGTATAAAGAGATTTTCGGTATTACTTTAATTAAGACGGCTGCTGTTTTCTTCGTTGTTGGTGTGTATTTGATGTTTTCTATTGTATAGGCGAGAATACCATAGCCATCAAGTTATGTATAATTGTAAACAAGCCATCATTCTATGAATGGATGGCTTGTTTGTATGTTCTCAATGATATCCTTTAGTGTTGCTTTGGAATAAAGTTTGATCATTTTCTCCCTGTGTTACTCCATAATCGTGCCCTTTTCTTGAATAACTAATATGCTTTTATTAGCCGGTATAGGGGAAGATCAAAGACTGTAAAAACCGGTAGACATTTATTGAGCATTATCACCCGTTAGATGTATTCCATTCTGTTTGTAAACTTAATGCCGTTAAAAATTTCAGCTTGGATTGATTTTATTCTGCACTAAATGCCCCAGCCAACATTCCTCCATCAATAACCAATTCGATTCCCGTAGTGTATGCAGATTCATCAGAACCCAGGTAAACAATACTATAAGCCACTTCTTCAACTGTTCCAAATCGCTTTAATGGAACATTTTTGGTAAAAGTCTTTATGTTCTTCTCACGAATTTCCCCTACTCCAATAACCGGTTCCCATATTAGAGTCAAAATCGCCCCCGGATGGATGGAGTTACATCGAATATTGTAATTTTTTTCTGCACAATAAAGAGCAACCGTTTTGGTGTGGTTACGAATGGCAGCTTTACTGGATGCATAGGCAGCCGCATGTGCCACACCAACTATTCCAGAATGGGAAGAAATGTTTATAATTGAACCTCCTGTTTCCTTCATAGCACGAATACCATATTTACACCCTAAAAATGTTCCATCTAAATTAACGGCATGGACAGTATGCCAGCTTTCTATACTGGCATTTTCCGGGTCTTGAAGCTCCCCACTTTTTTCTTGAAAACCTGTAATTCCAGCATTATTAATCAGTATATCTAGTCGTTTAAAACGGTGTATGATTTCCTCTATTACGTCTCTCCATTCAGATTCAAATCTAACATCTAATCGTATGAAGTATGCATCTTTACCTAATTCGTCAGCCAATTTAAAACCATTCTCTTCATTCATATCAGTTAAAACTACTCTTGCACCTTCTTTAATTAACATTCGAGAAGCTGCTTGACCAATACCACTGGTCGCACCAGTTATTAATGCAACCTTTCCGGAAACACGCCCTTTATCTTTTGGCATATAAGCACCTAACTTTCATTAGTTTTAAAGTGTTACCTTCAATCGGCATAAGAAAGAATTTCTGTTAATTGTTATGTAAATGGACGATATAAAATGACGTAAGGATAAATTTCAACTTTGATGAAAAATTATCCTTTTCAATTATAAAAATTGTATTAGTATTTTATTGAACAATTAATGCTCACGTTTAAACGTCGCTTTCTATGTTGATTTGTTATTCCACAAAATGGCCCATTTATTGAAGTAACATTATTGTTGATAAGGGGATTTACGGATTTTTTGCATAAATAGTTCTGGATTATCAATCTGTTCAAAACCATATTGGTTATATAATGAATGTGCATCATTAGTAGCTAACATAAACCTACGAACTCCTTGTAGTTCGTGATGTTTGGTGATAATGTCCATTAACCATTTTGATAATCCTAATTTACGATAGTCCGGTAATATAAACACATCACAAAGATACGCAAATGTTGCTGAATCTGTTATTACCCTTGCAAAACCAACTTGTTCAATAACTTCATTACCATTTTCACCTTTATAAACACCAAAACATAAGGGAGTATTTTCAATTGACTTTTTTACTGTTTCCTTGGGTATCCCCTTTGACCAGTAAGCTTCTTGACTCAAAAAATTATGTATTAAATCCACATCCAAATACTCTTTATTAGTAGAAATCGAAAAGTCTTTATTGATCCATATTCTCATTTCAAATCCCCCTAAACTTTTTTAATTCTACTGTAATTATATCAAACCAATGATGTAAATCTTTTTAAACTAACCTGTAACAGCAGCTTAATAAAAATTACTTCAATCCACAAAGATTCCCTCAAAACTTTACTCCATTAAATGACCCTATACCAAAAGATAAGGCACAATTCATATTAGAGAATTGCCCCCGATTACTTAAATATGATACTTAACTAGGTATATTTTATTTCATCATCTCATTATAAATATAGAGACTATATACTGCAGGTATCAACAAACCAAGAGCAAGGCAAAGAACAGAACAAACCTCCACGCTTATTCCAAAAGAACAAAATTCAATCTTATACTACCAAGAATAATAACGGAAATACGGCAGTCATGAAAAAAGAAAGCTGCCAAAACTTGAATTTGCTTGCTTTATCTAAAATCGTCCCTGGTTGATTGTTTACACTTTATACTTCGCTAGAAATTTAAGGAGGAAATTTAATTGGAATCAGTACCATCTACCCAAACGAAGCTACAAGCTCGTGAATACACAAAAAAAAATGCACTTATTTTCATTGCTGTTGTGGCTATTCTTATTGGAACTATTTTTGTGAGTTTATTACAACTTCAGCCACCAAAGGTTGTACCAGCTACTGGTTCAGCAAATGAGTTTTCTGCCGAGAGAGCACTCTCCCATTTAAAAGAGTTTGCTGTAAAACCACATCCTCTTGGATCGGTAGAACATGACAGAGTTCGAGACTATCTTGTTCACAGTTTAGAAGAGTTAGGATTAAATCCTGAAATCCAAAAAGTCAATTCTTTAAATAGTGTCGACAGATGGATAGTAGGCGGCACGGTGGAAAACATTGTTGCCAAAATCGAAGGAACGAACTCTACAAAATCGATTATTCTTGCTGCACATTATGATTCTGTACCAGGATCACCAGGTGCAGCCGATGATGGCGCCGGAGTGGCTGCCATCTTAGAAACAGTAAGGGCCTTAAAGGAAATGGCACCTCTTCAAAACGATGTCATTATACTCTTAACAGATGGAGAAGAAAATGGATTACTTGGAGCAAAAGCATTTGTAGAGGGACATCCTTGGGTAAATGATGTCGGATTAGTGTTAAACTTTGAGGCACGGGGAAACGAAGGTCCCTCTTTTATGTTTGAAACAAGTGATAACAATAGTTGGCTAGTTAAGGAGTTCGTTCAAGGCGCTTACACACCTGTCGCTCATTCCTTCCTTTATAGTTTATATAAGCAAATGCCAAATGATACTGATTTCAGCGTGTTTAAAGAAGCCGGTCTTAAAGGATTAAACTTTGCCTTTGGTGATGGGGTTAGCCATTATCATACAACCAGCGATAACTTTCAAGAGCTAAGTTTAGAAAGTCTCCAGCATCACGGCGAATATATGTTACATCTTGTCACCCATTTTGGAAACGTCGATCTCACTCAAACTCATGAAGGGAATCAAGTTTTCTTTAACATTTTGGGTTCCAACATGATCACCTACTCAGACAAGCTTGTCATTCCGATTATGCTGTTGGCGGTTATTCTTTTTGTCGTTACGGTCGTACATGGATATTGGCTTAAGAAACTATCCCTTCTTGGAACATTTGCAGGTTTTCTTGTTTTCATTATTGGCATCATCGGGTCTTTTGCCATCGGATCAGGATTATGGTCCGTACTCACCTTTATTTTTACGGATCAAGAATGGTTAATGGGAACCGATAAGACGGTTGATACCTTTTACTTCATCAGTTTTTCCATTATTATCTTTGGTTTCTTGACTATCCTTTATGGGTTGGCCCATAAAAAAATCAAAACAGGCAGCTTAATGATGGGTGCCTTATTTCTTTGGTTAATCCTTTTAGCTGCCTCGAGTTTTCTGCTCCAAGCAGGCAGTTATGTGTTTGCGTGGCCACTATTATTTGCTCTAATCTGCGTCAATATTTTAATTCGTTTAGATGAGCATTCATGGAAGAGTTATCTTGTTACAGCTGGTTTTGCCATCCCGGCATTTCTTATTCTATCACCAGTTATTTATCTCTTTGAAGGCCTCATATCCATGCATATGGCTGGTGTGCTCATGATCCTTGTTTCTCTTTTAGGTGCCATGCTGGTATCTATTTTCACCACCTTAAAAATAAAATTCAATTGGGTGATACCATCCATCTTCTTAGTTACAGGATTATTGGTCATGATCACTAACAGTATCAACCTAAATAATATGCCGACAGCAGAACATCCACAAGCAAGCGATATTGCTTATTTTATGGATGCAGATTCAAACAAAGCATATTGGGCGACCCGTCAGCCATTAAATGAATATACATCGAATTATATTAATGAAAATGTGAAGAAAGGCCATACGTCAGAATTATTTCCTGTTTTAAACTGGGATGTAAGTTATACCCAGGCTGATTTATATAGCATGGAAGCACCTAGTGTGACGGTATTATCTGATAAGGTTGAAGGTGCCAAGCGGACAATAGAATACCAATTGAAAACGAATCGCAATGCTGAAGAATTGTTAATGGAGTCTTTTTCAACGATGAATGTATCTCAACTGATCATCAATGGAAAAGAATTGGAGTTGAAGCAAAAAGAATTTACAAAGGAATCGCCATTTGAATTCAATTACGTTCTAGGTCAAGCCGAAGAGTTACATGTAAAGGTAACCGTAAATGCTAAGGATTCTATAGAGTGGATGATAGCCGATCGTTCTTACAGCATTCCAGAATCAAAAGGGGAACGGTCGTCAAAATACAGTACCTATGGGGATAATTCATACATCATGAAAACGATTAAACATTAATGACCATTAAATAAAGGCCGACATATACAATGTTTGATTTTCCAAACTAGTATATGTCGGCCTTTTAATACGATTGACTGCTTGTAAAACATCGGGAGGTATTTGAATGGAAATCAAATAATGAATACCATTTAAATGGTAAAACTTGAACAATAAAACTTAATTACTTATGATACGGTTCACCACCATTAATCTTAAACTAATTTACCTTCTGTAAAATCGGCAACTCTTCCTCAACAATCTGGTCCGATTGCTGAACAAGAAAAAGTCTTGCATTTCAAAACAGGATTTTTGATCAAGCTTTATCCCGCATTAACGGGCAGTAATATTCCCACCTCAAAATTCGGCGGGAGCAAAGAAGTTAGGTGGGAGATAAACTGCCCGTAAAAGCCCGATTGGTTCAACTAATAATCAGTGGGGGATGAAGAAAACCCCCACTGATTAAAGTTTCACTTTATTTCAAAGCTACATTTAGAAACATACACAGCACTGTCGACCATGTACATATGAAAAGAACTCCTACTAAGCCCCTTACAACCCCCTCCCAATAAATAAATCACTAAAAAGAAACAAAAACAAAACAAAAAAACAACTACAAGCATTTCTTCGAAGTAAAAGTAGTCGTAGTCATTTTTTTTAAAATATAAAATAACCCCGCCAAAATTCCTTTCTTATCCCTATATACATCATGGAACCGCAAATTACATATGTTTCATTAAGGAATAGGAGGAATAAAGATGGCAATATACCGTAATGTACAGGTGAATTTTTGGCAGGATGATTTTGTTTTGGATTTAACGCCGGAGGAGCGCTATTTCTATCTTTATTTGCTTACTTGTTCGAAGACGACGCAGTGCGGAATTTATTCGCTGCCGAAGCGTTTGGCTGAGATGGAGACTGGTTATAACCGGGAGACTGTTGAGAAGTTGCTGCAGCGCTTTGTTGATTATGGAAAGATCTTGTACGATGCGGAAACGAAGGAGTTATTTATTTTAAATTGGCTTCGTTATAATCCGATTACGAGTACGAATGTAGAGAAGTGTGTGCTGCGTGAGCTGAAGAGTGTGAAAAGTGAAGAGTTTGTTAAGATGTTTCTTCGGAAGTGTTTGGAGGACGAGATGAGTATTCCGCTACTTTTAGAGCAATTCGGTTCGCCGTATGATGTGTCTGATATTGTTACAGAGGAGCTGATTGATCAGTATAAAACAGAGGAACAAGGTGAGGAAGAGGAGGAAGAAACGGGAAACGGTGTATTTCTGTTTTATGAACAAAATTTCGGTAGTTTGTCGCCTTATGTGGCGGAAGAATTAAGTGAGTGGATGACAGATCTATCGGAGGAGCTTGTGTTAAAGGCGCTTCAGATTGCGGTTGAAAATAATAAGCGGACGATTGGTTATGTGAAAGGGATTTTGCGGGAGTGGCATAGAAAAGGCTATATGAAGCTGAGTGATGTGGAACAAGCGGAAGTGAATTTTCGGAAGAAGGAGCCGCCTGGTATGCAAGAGACGGAGAAGTTTTTGGCGGAGTGTGAGGAGTGGGAGAAGAATACCCCGTCTGAAGAAGAGTTGCAGAAGTTCTTGCAGGAGCATGGGTGGCGGCCATGAGCATTCAAAATATAGAGGCGGAACAGACGGTATTAGGTTCTTTATTGCTTGAGGGAGAACTGATTCAGGAATGTCGTCTCACTGAGCACCATTTTTCTACGGTGGTGCATCAAACGGTATTTCGGTTAATGCGAGAAATAGAGGAAAGTGGACAGAAGATTGATCTTGTTATGCTCGTTTCTAAGATGAATCCCGACTTTTTGAAGCAAATTGGCGGGATTGAGTATTTTGTAAATATGATGGAGAGTGTTCCTACTACAGCTAACTTCTCATATTATGAGGGGCTTGTTCGGAGCGCGTGGAAAATGAATCAGGCAGGCAGTGCAGCACATAACATGTGTGAACGGCTGCTTGCGGAGAAAGATGAGAAAGTAATTGGCGAGACGATTACAGCGCTTTGTAAACTAGAAGAAGGGGATTGTACATTAGATTTTGATTTGAAGGATATGTTAGTCGATCTTTATGAAGAGCTCCATCAAGATACAGAGGAACTAACGGGCATTGAGACGGGTTTTTCAGCTTTTAATAAGATGACGTGTGGCTTGCAGGAAGGTGACTTCGTTGTGATTGGGGCGCGGCCTTCGATTGGAAAAACGGCGTTTGCTTTAAATATTGCGCTTCATGCGGCGAAATCGGATGCGGCAGTTAGCTTGTTTTCTCTAGAGATGAGCAATAAGCAATTGTTGAAACGGATGCTTTCTTGTTTGGGTAGTGTATCAGGGGAAAGGATGAAAAATCCAATGCATCGCTTTACGATAGATGACTGGGGGAAAATGAGCCAGGCATTTGCGGAAATTGGAGATCTGCCCATGGAAATCTATGATAAGGCCGGCGTTACAACGCAAGAGATGTGGATGCAAGTGCGGAAGCTGAAACGAAAGTATGAGGATAAAAAGCTGCTTGTAATAATTGATTATTTGCAGCTTATTACAGGTGATTCAAACTATAGAGGAAACAGGTTTCAAGAAATGAGTGAAATCTCTCGTAAGCTGAAGTTAATGGCACGCGATTTAAATGTATGTGTCATCGCATTGTCACAGTTATCCCGCGGTGTAGAGTCACGTCAAGATAAGCGCCCTTTTTTATCTGACTTAAGGGAGACAGGGCAGATTGAGCAGGATGCAGATTTGATTATGCTTATGTATCGGGAGGATTATTATGATAAGGATACAGAGCATAAAGATATAACAGAAATTCAAATCGCAAAGCATCGGAATGGGCCTGTTGGGACAATGAAGCTAAGGTTTTTGAAGGAGTTTGGGAGGTTTGTGGAGAGGGAAGAGTAGAAATGTTTTTTGAACCCTTTAAAAAAGGATAGATGCAGTAGAATATTCTACTATTATCTATCCTTTTTCTCTTATGAATTATTGTGCTTTAAATTCAATCACTTGATTTTGATTGATTGTTTTACCATCTAAAAGACCTTTTGCCGTTATGTAAATAATTGTTTTCTTAGAGTCTTCAAGTTGACCAATTGCATACGTTGCGGTGAAGCTACCGGTGCTTAGTTTCCACTGTTCACCATTCCATCTTCCAGTTATTTTTTGACCATCGTCAGCTGGGATTTTATCATCGTAATTTAGTGTACCAAACTCTGTTTTTAATGTATTGCTGGCAAAATCAATTTGAACTTTGTTTAATAATTTGATTGGAGAATTCGTTTGAATCTCGTATACATTGTCACTGATTTTTTTGAAGTGAATTTTCCCTTCTTGTCCTTTAACAAGTTTCATATATTGATCAGATGATAGGAACAGTTCATATTCTTCCTGTGTAATTCCCATATTTTCATGATATGCTAATCTTTCTCCAGGCTGTGCTGCTTTTATATACTCCATGTACCACGTATAATTTTTTTGAAGACTTGCTTGCATTTTTTTATTAATTTCTTCAAGTTTTTGTTTCATATCTTCTTGTATTTGTATTGTCATAATATCAGCAGTTGTTTCTGATTCTACTAATAATGGTGTGATGAAATCTTTTGTACTCTGATTAGTAGGTGATAAAACTTCTTCAGTTTTTTTCGGATTTGTATCCTGTGTATCCTCATTTTTTGTAGATTTCGTTGTTTCTTCTGCCGCAGTCTTTTTTGTATCGACTGGTTTGCTTTCAGTAGAATTATTACATCCAGCCAATAAAAAGGAAGTTGTTAGTGCCCCTAGTATGATTTTTTTCATTAAAAATTCCCCCGTATTTTTTTCATAAAAACAAACAGTACCATAATTATACATTGAAAATATTACCATAACAATTTGTTATTTTGAAAGTATGTTAAATTCTCCATTTTCTAGTTACTAGTATTGATTACTTGCGGATTATTACACATGCTTATCAACTTATGAATTCAGAATTACCCCAAAACGAAAAAATGAGATTTTGTGTTACAAGTTAGCACAAAATTTCGTTCTGAGGGTACTATAAAATTTTAGCTTGATAGCGATGAGGCAATCTCAAATTCTTGACTTGATGGGCATACGTCAGGACTCCTAATAATATATAAGGGAAAATTTATAATCTTGATTAATTGGTACAAGCACTTTTTTCTTTTTTTCATAATATATTTCAAAAATAAAATTAAGGAGGAACTTCAATTGTATGAAAGAATACTAATGGTAGATTATGCTCAAGGTATAGCCCTTAAACAAGTACCTGGAAATGTTGAACGTATAAAAATGCATCTAATATATGGAGTAATGTTTTATAAATTCTATATTTCAGCAAAAGATAACAAAAGATTCATTGTAGAGGTTGATGCAAGATCAGGAAATGTCTTAGGAGTTAGAGAGATAAGACCTGATTCAGATTGATTCATACTTCTTTTTCTTCTTGAATTAAAGGGTAGCTTTAATTGAGCAAAAGTGATCGTCATCGACGGGTTTTTTTATGTTGAATTCTAAAGGCCTCACCATATCAAAAAAAGAACATTGTACGTTTAGACACAAAATAACCGATTCCCTGTATGTTAAGGAACCGGTTATTTATTTTACTGTTTTCTTATTTCTGCTTCACTATCACAATACCACTCACCATATATAAAACGGAAGCGATATAAAAAATGGTACCAATCGTTAAAAAGTCGACTAGATAGCCTGTTATGATGACAGCTACTGCACCACCAATTGAAGTCCATACGTGGTATTTTCCTATTTCATAGCCTGCTTCTTTACTTTCTACTTTCCGGGCGAGTGATGTTTTTTCGGTGTTTCGTTGCACGGCACCTAAGCACCCCATCATAATTTGTAGAATGTAAACGTGCCAAACTTCTGTAGCAATGGGAAAGCAGAGCATTAATACCGCCATAGACCAAGCGTATATAATTAATAACTCTTTATCTCCAAATTTATCAGAGATTTTTCCGATTAGAGGATAGACTAAAGCGGAAGTTAATGCAAATAAGCCATATGCCCAGCCAAATTGAGAGAAACTATCTCCAACATTTCGAAGCAGCAGTATGTAAAAGGGGAATACCATACTGCCGGCCATCATGATGATACTTTGCGAAGTTACAAATCTTCTATATGTCATTTGCTATACTCCTTATAAAATAAATTCACAAACCGTTCTTGCGAATCAATTTCTTTCTTTTTTTGAAGAAATTCTTCTATACGAGGATATGCCTGCTTCAGTTGCTGCTTTGTCGGATAGGAATAATACGGTAAATAATAACTGCCATTGTGCTTTAAAGTAACATCTATCATCTTCCCTAACACTGTTTTCGTCTTCTTTATTTCACCCTCAGAACGTCCTTGATTAATAAGGAGCACAAGTGCAAACATATCATCTTTTGCATAGGATAAAACCGCATTCTCATTTTTTTCTACATAACGGATCGTAATGTTAAGAAGGTTTAATTCTTCTTTGTTTAATACATTTCGCAAATCATCTATATAAGCTGTAAATTGATCGATAGGTACGAAATATTCTTGTAAAATCTCTGTTCGATTTGGATTTTCGTATTCCATAAAAGTACTATCTGATCGCATCACATTATTTCGAGTTTCATATGTTTCATTTATGCGCTCAATGTAGTTCCTTTGTATATCCCAAAACGTATTTTTTCCCCAGTCGCTATACCTTGATAATCCAAGGAAAAACTTCGGCGCAGCAATAATATTTTCTTCTTTTAGTTCGCTGTATTCTTCCCGTTCATTTTGGTTCTCTGCTAAAACATAATCTGTCACATACATTTCTTTTAAAAATGAGGTTGGAGCTACAGAAATACGCGCTAAGTGCATGCGAACATTCTCATCCTTTTTCACTTTCCCTTTAAAATATGATGTATACTCCTTATAATCTAGCGTTCTCGTTTTCATTTCATATAGTTCGTCTTCCGTTAACTTAAGCGTCACATCTAAGATCACGCCGAATAAACCGTAACCTCCAATCACATAAGGAAACAAGTCAGCATTTTCTTCTCTACTTACATTCTTAACCGTACCATCTGCCATTAACAATCGAAAGGATTCTACTGTATCAATGAGTGCTTCATGACGAATATCGCGTCCGTGTACGTTTACACTTAATGAACCGCCAACTGTAAAAATATTTTGAGATTGCATCACTTGAACAGCAAGGCCATATGGATTTACTTTCTTTTGAATATCATCCCAGGTCACACCGCTTTGCACGCGAATTCTCTTTTTCTCTGGATCAAATTCTAATATTTTGTTATATCCTTTCATATCAAGCACTGTACCATTTGGATAATAAGTCTGTCCGCCTTGACTATGCTGCATTCCCGCAATTGAAATCTTCTCACCTGAAGCATTTGCAGCCTTAACTAGCTGCTTTAATGTCTGTTCATCCTCCACATTTTCAACCTGTTTAATCTTTGTAGGAAGTAATCTGCCCACATCACTTATAACTGGATTGGCTAGCTGTTTTGTATATGTATGGATAGAGGCCGTGCATAACAAGCCATATGCAGTAATTACTATCAGTATTGTTCGTGTTTTCAATATACACTCTCCTTTTTTAGTTGTAATATAAAGAATTTTATATATAAGTTTTATATTATATCTTTTTCTAAAACGAAGGAACATAGTGTAAATAAAAAAGCACGCTATCATAAGAAAAATCTCCTTTGTGATAACGTGCTCGCTCACATGTATAGAACTAGAATTGTTAATACCTTAGGATTCTCCCTATGCTCATCAACTTAAGAATATTTATTACCCCTACTGTGAAAAACGTTATTCCTTCTAAACAAGATAGATTAATGTGTTTTCTGTTGACACTTTCGACGTAAATCTGTAAGGAAAAGAAATACACCTTTTGCTTGCAAAAAACATCTATCTGCACGAAAATAAAAGAGGTAATAGTTGTAAAAAATGTTATAAAATCCAATCAGTCTCTTTTTAGTAAAATCTACCCTATCAATAAAGCTAAAAACATTCTTATTCAAAGAAGTTTTTATATTTTTCCTGTTTAGGGGAGATCATATCAGTTCTTGAGGAGTGTATGGTAGTCTTCTTATCTTTTAATCTTGTTTTATCCCGTTATTTTAGGGCAGTAATACTCCCACCTCAAAATTCGGCGAAAGCAATGTCCAGCTCTAGCGGCTAAAATCTCCAGCCGTTTCGCTCCCTCGGACGAGGCAAAAAGCGCCTCTCTGTCGGGAGCTCCAACGTCCTACGATTTTGAACGAGCCGCTTCTGCTTTTCTAAAGAAGGTAGATGGGAGATAAACTGCCCGTAAAAGCCCGATTGGTGAGGGTTGATAATCAGTGGGGGATGAAGAAAACCCCCACTTTCATAAAGTTTCACTTTATGAAAGTGTTCATATTTGAAGGTGGCAATAGGGTATTTATATATAACGAACCGAAGAGAGGAAACTAAATATGAGGATGAGTACGATGAAAAAAATGATTGGTTTAATCTTCTTAGGTATAGCACTCGTTATTTTTGTTTTTTACTATCAAAATCATTCTAATTCAGATCGAAAAGAGAAGATATACGTTGAGGATTTTAAAGGGAAAAATGATTCTGATAAAATTCAATTAGCGATCAATAAAGCAAAGGATAATAAAATAAAGATTGTTTTGCTTGATGACAAGAAGTACAAGATTACCTCGCCTATCGTTGTGAAGCAAGGTGTTAAGCTATTATTCGGGTATGGAACGCAGTTCATTGTTGATGGTAATTTTAGGGTGATTGAACTTGAGAAGAATGCTTCCATTGAAGGGGCCTATATTGCCATTGATGATGCGAATTTTAACTCGGAAGTAATCTATTTAGATGGTAAACATAAATATTATAACACTTGGAACAAAACACATATAAAGGATATAAATATCATCAATTGGTCTGAAACAAACAAGGGAACAGGTATATCGTTATACGCCGGCGGAAGAGAACATGAAATTTCTTTTGTTAACTTCGAAAACGTTAAGGTAGTAGGAATGAAGAATGGAGTAAAGTTAAAAGTAGATAAACCGAATTCTGGATATGCTTGGATAAATGCGAATCGGTTTCTGAATTTTTCTTTAGAGGATTGTGTAAACATGATTTACATGGATAGTCATTCAACGATACCGAATGAGGCTAGTGGGAATCAATTTACCGATTTACAGATACAGCCTTCAAGTAAAACAAAAAGTGTTTTGAAGGTGAGCGGGCAACATAATGAGTTTCATGGGATGGTGTGGGATTTGGACCAGATCAAGCATGAAAATGCTATTATTGAGCTTACAGATAAGAGTATGGATACGACCATTGAGCTTTCTTCTGTGCCTATGAGCAGAATCTCTGATAGGGGACAAACAAATAAAATGAAACAGTAACTATAAGGTTCTCTTAATCGGAAGTTGCTTTTGGAGGAGGAGCCCCTAGATTCATGTAGAGAAGGGGATAATTATTTCGTATAAATTGAAATTCACCTTCTAGGGGCATGATAATGTAAAGTGAATTGTTAGATTATTTTGTGTTTTTTGATATAAGAGATGAAAGTTTGTGGAATTTTTGAATAGCTAACATTTGAAGATATCAAAGGGGAGTATTTTAACATCTACTAAATGGAAGTAAATGAATCTTGATTTGTATGATTTTCATAGTTTAGATGTGCTAATTTGCCCTTGATCATTTATACTCAATTTCCATTTTGTTCCGTTCGGAGAAGTCAACGTCACAGTATTCCCTTTTTGAAATTCTAAATCTCCATATAATGTGCCACCAGTAGTTGGCAGCCATGAGGAGCCATGTTGTAAAGATGATTTTGCGAATATTCTATTTATACGAAATCTCTTGTGATCTTGTGTATATCCGCTTAGTGTTAGTTTAACTTTATACAACGTAGTTGCTCTTACGTCTGAAATTACGGTGTTTCCGACATTAAATTGGAGATCTTTAGCAACCTCCCATGGTCCATTTAGGCTCCGCTGATA
This sequence comes from Bacillus sp. TL12, assembly GCF_022625245.1. Taxonomy (NCBI): domain Bacteria; kingdom Bacillati; phylum Bacillota; class Bacilli; order Caryophanales; family Bacillaceae; genus Bacillus; species Bacillus sp. TL12. Next base: position 126,629 of record NZ_JAJJBY010000013.1, read on the forward strand.
TTCAATTAAAATACGACTTGGACTTTCATTCCATCCAAAATAGATGCCAATACAATTTAGCATTTTAATAGGCTGCTTAAAAAAATCTAACTCGATAACAATTGGCTGCGTGCTAGGAACATCTAGGTAATTCACACTTTGTTCATCGAGTAGGTTAAAACAATTATTAATATGTCCTCCGTAAGGGGATTTTCCAGAAAGTTGGCGTATTGTGTAGCGGAGATTTGCATTTACTAAAATATCATCTTGATTTCCAACTAGATGCGCTTTTCCTAATGCAAGAGGAGGGTATATAGGAAGAGATTCTTCATGTGGTGAGGTACAATGGTTGTATAGGCCACGATCAAGAATAGATGTGGAGGCTTGATTTGAAAATAGGTAGTTATGATGAGAAGTGGAAGAAAATTCGATGACGAGAGGAGGAGCATCCATACGAAAGACGTCCCATATTACTCCATCAAACATATTATAAGCACCGGAACATCGGATTACTTTCTTTGTTTGTTTCCGGCATTGTACTTGGATTCCGGTAAAGGTGTTCCCGGAAATTTCGTAAGGTAATTCACCATTTCCTACAATCTCGATACCGTACTGACAGCCATCTATGAAGATAGAGTGGAAGGAGTTTGCATTAATCCAGCAAGGATTGTTTATATCCTCGAGCTTTTCTGTTTTTAAATAGATGGCCGTATGAAAGTTTGTGATTTGAATTGAGTATGCCTTAACGAAACTTATGAAATCCCATGCTTTTGTGCAAGAGAAATAAATTGCAATACCTTGGTAAGTGGTTGTACGGTTTATTATATTAATATTTGATATACAAGTATGATTATGAATTTCTATTTGTTGGGCACCAGAAAGAAAAAGAACGGATGAGTTAAAGCTGTTGTCCACGATTTCAATCGAGCCACCAGAGATTGAAGAGTTTTTTTGAAGTTCAAACACTTGGAAATTCCCTTTCACGATTAATGTTACAGTGGGATCCATTTCAAGATGTACATTTGACTTCATAACAATAGGAGAGGATATAGTGTATTGTTTCTTCCCAGTGATAACAACTTTGGAATAATTGTTGGCCACGCAATAATCAATGGCTTCTTGAATAGCTTGGGAATTATTGAGTAAATCTGGACTGGCACCAAAACAATCAATATTAACAACACTTTGATTTCGGCAATCTTCAGCAAAGTTATGAGGTTCTGTCAACTTATAACACTCCTTATATAGTGGGGTATTATATAATATGCATGTTAAAAAAAATGCATATGTATAAAAGAAAAAACAAACGATGACCTCGTTTGTTTTTTTAATATTGATAGGTTTCAAGTGTAGAATGAATCATATTTGAGAGGGAAAAGGATGTTTCTACTTTTTCTCTTGCCGCTTTTCCTAAATATTTTCTTAAGTCTTGATTGTCATGAAGGAACTGGATTTTTTTGGCGAATTCTTTTTCAGAGTGATGAGAAATGAGAATTCCAGTTTCTTCATTTATAATCGCCTCTTTGATACCGCCAACATCGACAGAAATAATAGGGGTTCCAGAAGCCATTGCTTCAAGGACTACCATCGGAAACACTTCTCTTAAGGATGTTAGAAGCAACAAGTCCATATTGCAAATAAATTCATATGGATTAGATGTATTACCTAAAAGCTTCACCTTATGATTTAACTTGAAATCACGAATCGTGTTTTCAATAAAGTCCCGTTCAGGCCCATCTCCAGCAATATAAAACATTACGTTACGTACATCTTTTAACTCATTTGCAATTTTTAAAAAAAGTTCATGGTTTTTCTCTTTTGATAATCGGGCTAAAATTCCGATATTGAGGGTTTCTTTAGGTTGTATTTGTTGAAAATAAAAATGTTTTACATCAACACCATTGTAAATTGTTCGAATAAGGTCTTTTCTTATACCGAATTGTAGTAATCTCTCTTTTTCAAAGTTACTAACTGCGATGATTTGATCAACATGTTGATTTAACACTTTTTTAAATAGCGCGGGCAATTTTTTTTCAAGTATTGTAACATTGTGTTTTGTATAAACCAGCTTAATTTTTCTCCCCGTGATTTTTTTTATTGCAATGGAATACAGTAACATTCTTAGACTATTTGCATGGATCACATCAATGTTCAATTTCATTACCTGTTTACTTAATGCATAGAGATTAGCAGGGTGATTTTTTAAGCTTAACGGAATGAAATGATGCTTATTATGAATTTGTTTATATAACTCACCTGTGGCAGCTGCTGAATAAAACGTCATGTTTTCATCTTTGAGATGGTTTTCTAATTTGCAAAAATACATCTCAGCGCCACCTGTTATGAGTTTATCGGTTAATAATAGAATATTGTTCATTTTTTATTTCCTCCCACTGGATATAGAAGTAGGTCAGCCTCCTCTGCTTTTTTTGTATGCATGATAGGCATATTGACTAAAATAAAAGTTGGCTTTTACAAAGTTTAACTTTTCCTGGTTTCGTAACAGTTTCCAATATCGGTAGGCAGCTTTTAATTTATTTCTTGAAGTAGAATTACTTACAATGCGATATTTAGATAAAACCTTTTGTAAGCCATAGGCTTGATATCCTAGCCGTAATAATACTAGCCATAGGGCAGTATCTTCAGGTTGGATAACGGGCATTTCAATTTGTTTCAATTGACGCCGATCTAACATTACCGTTAAACAGCCTATCGTTGTATTTCCTAGAAGATATTTGTAATCTACGATTTTTGGTGCATGAACTTGCACATTCATTGCATTTCCTCGTTCATCAATTAAAGAATACGAGGTAAAAGAAAAGGCTAGATTACCTTTTTGCATAAAAGTGACTTGTTCTTCTAGTTTGGTAGGTAACCAGAGGTCATCGCTGTCTAAAAAGGCGATATAATCTCCTTGAGCTTCTTTTAATGCTATATTTCTAGCCCTAGCAGCACCAGCATTTTGATTTAAAGTAATCAGTTTAATTCGCGGGTCTTTTTCTATATATTGTTTGATGACATGGACTGAGTCATCTTTCGACTGGTCATCAACGATAATCATTTCCCAGTTAGTATATGATTGAGCCTGAACGGATTCAATGGTTTCTTTTATAAAAGGAGAGCTGTTATAAGAGGGAGTGATAACAGAAACCAATGATTCGTTATTTTCTTGTGTGTATATCATAAAAACCAGCCTCTTTTCTTTCATATACAGAAATATATTTTAAAGCAATTGCTAAAAAGGAGAAAAGTGCTTCATTAATCATGAGAGAAAGGGATATCATCTGTAATAAAAAAGCGAAAAGTGTAAGAATAATATACGGTTTTTCACGATGCAATTTCGTTTTAAAGATCTTGATTAGGAACAGGAATAAAAAAGAAAGGTAAAAAAGAAAGCCAATAATTCCTGCCTCTACTAAGATTTCTAGATATGTATTATGAACATATAGTCTTTCATTATGTTCAAATGCATAATAATCCGAAAAATTAAAGGCACCGATTCCCAAAAGGGGATAAGACATAAAATAGTGAATCGCCTGTTTCCATAATTCAAATCGACCACTTCCGTTATCAGAAGAAAAGTCATTGATACGGCTGGAAATAATCTGATTCAAATCGATTTGCATAAAAGAACATGCGGCGTAGATGGCGACTAGACATAACAGAGCAACAAGTATCATTTTTACCTTTTTTAGAAAATCCGCTAATAGTATATACAAAATGATAACGAGTATTAGGGCGACAATACCGCCCCTGGAAAAAGTAAGAAGGTTGGTAATAATACATAAGATGAATCCAAATGAGTTTTTAAATCCTTTTAAGTGTGTTAAGTAAAAACAAAAAAATAATGTATTATAAAAAATGAAGATGTTTGGGTCATCAAGTAGTCCAATTAATCTTGGATAATCCCTATCTAATAGTAATCCGTAAGAGGTAATCTCAACGCCTGTTGGGGATCCTCCGGTTATCTGCAGTCCAATTATGTACAATAACAAACTCGTAATGTTAAATAGTATCCCGACATTTGCAATGGAAGATTCAATAGCACGAATTGAAGCTTGCTCCATCATATATATCATAATGAAGTAGCAAATAAGGACAAGGATTACTCCTAGAATGACGCGAATACTTGATTCAGGATACTGTGAAAAAGCACCGCTTAGGCAATAGGTAAAATAAAATAAAAGCAATAAAATTTCATAATGATAAAGAGGGCGAAAGTAAAAGTTTCGAAAGTAAATACAGAAAAAAATGGCTAGAAAAATCATGTAAATTTTTAATGAAAAACCGATGGACAAATTATATTTACTAAGTGTAATAAAAAATAACAAAAGAAAAACTTCTAAAGTAGAAGTATTTTTTTTAATTTGTAATCTTTCCATTCTCCCGTTGTCCCCCGTCTTTTAAATGATTGATATTCTGTTGTTTTTTCTTTCTTATAAAATCTTCAATCAAGTCCCGGATTGTTCGATCAAATAGTAAAACCATCGTAGACATTAAGATAATGGTAGAGAACATGGCTATAAAAGGAAACTTATATAATAAGTAGTGTAATAGGATAAAACTTATCGAAAAGTAGGTTCCATATGGAATAATGACTTTATTTAATACTGCTCTTCTGATTGGATTAGCTAATATATAACCAATCAATGATACGATTTCCATCGTTAAAACAGAAAAAGCTGCTCCCGCTATTGTATAAGTAAGACTCAGATAATAAAAAGACACTAAGCCAATAGAGATGGTTATAAACTGAACAATAGTACGGCGGTTTTGCAGTCCTCTTGTTGTGAGACCATCAGCTATGGCGATGTTAAATCCTTGTAAGACAATAATAAAGGACAATATTTTTAACGGTTGAACCGCAGATCCCCATTTATCTCCAAATAAAATCGTGATCAAATAGGGAGATAAATAGAATAGAGATATTGTCATGCACATCCCAATCAAGGACATAAATTTCATTTGCAGGATATTTAGTTCTGTATGTTTCTTTACCTCCCCATGACTATAATGTTTAAATAGCAGTGGGAAAAATGCACCTGCAATAACCCCTGGAATTTGATAGAGGGCTGAGGGGATCCGGTAAGCTACTGCAAAGAGCCCAACAAGTCCTAAGGGAAGTGTTTTTTCTAATACTAATGGACCTAGTTGCGGAGTTAAGATAATAAATAACCCACTCATTAAGAAAGGACTAATATGGATCAGTAATTTTTTTTGAAAAGGGACTTTCCATTGAAATTCCATGTTTTTTCTGAGTAAATACAGACAGTAAATCCCACCGACTAAATAAGAAAAACCATATAAAAAAGCTGTTACATGTATATCCACCTTGAAGCTTATGCACAAGATGGTAAATATGACTAAGATAATGGATGAGAAGATTTTTATAGATGCGATAAATTGCATTCTTTCAGCTAATTGAAAGTAGGTTATTCCGATGCTTTGCAGCACGAGTCCGATGATTAAAGGAATCATTAAACTATACATCATATAAAGAATTTGTTGTTCCTGGTAAAAGATATGGATACCGAAAGAAAAAATAATAAATGTTAACAGTAAACATACTACTCGAACTTTTATATAAGAAAAAAATGTAGCATGGAGGTTTTCCTGTTTTGATCCTTCACGAAGGAACGTATTACTAACTCCTAAATCTGTAAAAAAATGCATGACCATGGAAAGAGCTAGTGCTACACTAAATATTCCATAGTTCTTTGAGTTAAAGTAATTTGCCAACAGTATGAGCGTACTTGCATTTAAAACATTCGCTAAAATTGTGCTGTAAAGTAAGTGGAATATATTTTTAATAATTGAGTTTGTTTTCTTATTCACTTATTTCTCTCCCAATTTACAACTGTAAAGTTACTTAAGTACAGATGTAGGTTCTTTTCCACTAGATAAAATAGGGTCTTTTTGCTTAAGGTAATAATCATATGTATTCGCAAGACCCTTTTCCAATGAATATATAGGTTGCCAGTCTAATTTTTGAATGCTCTTTTTATTACAGAGCAAACTTTCTTTGAGATCACCGTCTTTTGCAGGTTGGTAAATGGGGGATACATTTTGTTTTCCAATCGATTGAATCATCGAGAATACTTCATTGATACTTGTACAAGTTGATGATGATATATTGAAAGTACCGCTCCCATTGTATTTCAATGCCTGAAGATTGGCACTTGCTACATCGTCTACATAGATAAAATCTCTTGTTTGTAAACCATCCCCGTAAATAACAGATTGCTCCTCTTGCATTACATGATTGATAAAGATTGAAATAACTCCGCCTTCACCGCTTACAGTTTGCCTTGGACCATAAACATTGCTATATCGAAGAATGACATAGTCTATATCATATAATTCTTTTGCGAGCTTTAAATACTCTTCAGCTGTTTGTTTAGAGACGCCATAAGGTGATAAGGGACGAGTAGGGTGTGAGACTGGAATAGGCATGATTTTAGAATTGCCATATACAGCTGCTGAAGAAGCAAATATGATCTTTTTAACACCATATTTCTGAGAGAGTTTTATAATATTTGTTGAACCTATTATATTGATTCTTGCATCATTTGTTATATTTGAAACGGAATTTTGTACGCTAATTTGTGCGGCTTGATGAATTACAAAGTCAGGCTTAAATGTTTCTATCGCTTTTTCTAATGCCCCTTCATCTTCTACGCTATCAAAGAAAGCGATCCCTTTTGAATGAACATTATTTATGGATCCGGTGGATAAGTTATCATACACAGCAACTTCATAATTATGATGAACTAATTTTTCTACAATATGGGATCCGATAAATCCGAAGCCCCCCGTTACTAGCACTTTCTCCATTTTTTCTTCGCCCCTTCAATATTTATCTAGCTCCATTTCCAGTAAATACAATGGCCAATGTTTGACATAAAATCTTGATTTCCATAGCGAATGATCGATGCTGGATATAATATAAGTCAAATGCTAATTTTTCTTCGGGAGTTAAATCATATCCACCATTTACTTGCGCCCATCCTGTTATTCCGGGTGTTACAATTAAACGATGTTTAAAATTAGGTAATAACTTATCAAACTCTTTATAGAAATATTCTCTTTCAGGTCTAGGACCAATGAGAGACATATCTCCTTTTAACACGTTAATAAATTGAGGGATTTCATCAATTCTTGTTTTTCTTATAAACGCACCTATTCTTGTAACCCTCGGGTCCTCTTTAGTTGCCCACTGAGGGCCGTTTTTTTCAGCATCTAAAAACATGGAGCGCAATTTTATTAATTTAAAGTCTTTGCCATCCTTTCCTAGACGCCATTGATAAAAGAAGGGAGAGCCGGTTGATTCAATTGGAATAAGGATGCAAAAAAGAACTAAAATGGGTGATAGAAGTAACAGCATGAATAACGAGACAACAAAATCTACAAGCCGTTTAACAAGAAGGTAAGATGAAGTTGATAGAAGTTTTACTTGTATTTCTACCTGCCTATCAATCTTTATTTTTGGGTCCAAAAGTTACCCCTCCTTATGAAATAATAACTGCACCGATTATTTCATGTTTGCTATGTTCAAGTTGTTTTCTTACACTCGCAATTTTTTCTAACTTATCACGACCTTCCTGTATCATTAAAACAACGCCATCACAATATTTTGCGAGGAATTGTGCGTCTGGTGTGTTTAGGAAATCGGATGTGTGAAATATAATGATATCAAAATACTCTTTCCACTCCTCAATTAGGATTGGGAAGGTCTCTAATGTTAACAATGTCATTGGCTCATAAAGGTCTTCACCTGTAGATAAACAAGATAGATAATCCGTTATTTCTATTGTAGTATCTTTATTTTGCTCTCTTAAAAGTAAGTTGCTTAGGCCAAATGAATGATCGATATTAAACGCATGGTGTAAAGAGGGTTGACGCAGATTCGCGTCCACTACCAACACTCGTTTTCGTTGTTCTGAAAAAGCTAGGGCCAAATAAGCAGTAGCATTCGTTATATTTTGTGTTTGTGCAAGTGAAGTAATCATTAAGATTGACTTTTCCTTTTGAAGGCTCGGTTCAATCTGGTTACATATGCTATAAAATCGTTCTTTGATGGTAATGTCATATGGATTAAACAAATATTTCTTCTTAAATTTGATGGCCATTCTGTTCACCTCGTTTCATAGAAGGTAAGGTTTTATAAGCTGTTTTTTGTTTGTTTTTTCTTTTTTTGGTATGTAAGTTCACTCTTCCTAATAATGGGAGACCAAGATGTTCAAGTTCTCGATTATTGTAAGTTGAATCGTCAAAGTGTTCTCGTAGCATTGCCAAGCCAATTCCAGCAAAAAAGCTGATTACAATTGAAATGGCTATAATGAATTTAGGTTTTGGAAAAAGTAGTTCAGCCTCTTCTGTCACCTCAGAATTATTAAGAATATTAAGTTGATTTGCATTTGTATAGTTTTTAAATTTAGATATGGATTGATTTACGACAGATTGTGCAATTTTTTTAGCTAATTGTGGATTAGAATCCTTCACTGAAATCGTAATAATCTGTGAATCATTTCTATTCGTAACGGAAACCTGTTTAAGTAAATCATAGCTTGAACGAGTCAGGTTTAACTCTTTTTTTACGCCTATCATGATATATGGACTTTTTATAATATCCATATATGAAAGGGCTAGCTGCTTGTTATCTTGCACTCTATTTACTGGATTTTCTTCTTTTTCTGCGCCTAAAGATCCAGCAAGAACTTGGGTGGAGTACTGATAGATTGGTTTCATAAGGTACATGGATGAAATAATAATGAACCCACTAGTGCAAATTGTTGTAAGTATAATGATTAAGAATCGCCTTTTTAAAACTTGTATAAACTCTTTTATTTTTACTTTTTCATTCATCTCGTTCACCACTTTTTCAATTTAATAGTAGAGTTTTGGCGTGACTTTCCAAATGGAAATGATCACCTTTGGTTTTGAAAAGGTCCTTATCACATTTATATTAGGGTGAAAAAATTATAAGCCTAGCATCCGAACAAAAACGGAACGGAATTCTTCTTCTCGAATTGTTGCTATGCAGGGCATAGCAACATCGTAATCAAGCTAAGAGTGACAAGAGGTATATGTAAGTGTGTTTTTTGAAATTTCTATGACTATACGAAAGGTGTGCATAACAAATAAGTCAATCAAATGGATACTTAAATAAAGAAGTTTGTCAATATGATCTTGCATCTTATAAATCCAAATAATAATTGTTTTTTCTGAATGTTTATAGTAAGATTTTTGTATAAATTGTATTTTTTTGAAAATTAATAGAATTTTTTAGTGGGTTTTCACTCTTCACAATGTATTTATCAATCCATAAATGTAGTACATAAATGTTTGGTTTTTTATATGAAGTTTTATTATCTTATCTAGTTAAAAGGAGAATATAATGAATCATTCTATGGATATACAATATTTGTGTGATATTTTATATCAAACATTTCACGTATCTATTCAATTTGTATCGACAGATGAAAAAATCGTATATAAATCTACTTCTAATGATATTTGCAGTCCTTTTTATTCTTCTAAGGAGGAACAATTTAGTGAACTTTTTCAAGAAAATGACCCCTATAATTTTCCGATTATGAGAGGAAACAGTTATCTAGAAAATTTCGTTTTCACTCATGTAGTAGATCATGAATATATAAAAGGAACCTTTGTAATAGGACCTTCTACATATCCAAAGGTATCAGAAGATATGGCCATTAGACTTATGAATGAATTTGGAACAAATGCTAGTATACAAGACGGAATTGACTACTACCATTCCATACCTGTAATAAAAAAAATAACTTTAATTGATATAGGAATTTTATTACATTACATGATTTTTAAAGAAAAGTTAGATGTCGGTGCTGTTTGGGGAGAAAATAAATTATTGGAGAAAACGTCCTATGAAATTGCGAATCCTGATTTATATATTTCAGCCCGTCGTCAAAATAGTCCTAATCATTACGATATAGCATTAGAACGGAAATTTTTCACATGTATTAAAGAAGGGAACAAAGAAAAATTAATAAAATATGCATTTCCGCAGGAAGATGCTGCAATTTCATCAAAAACAAATCCACTAAGAAATCAAAAAAATAATGGCATTATGGCCATTACTCTAGCTACTCGTTATGCGATAGAGGGGAATCTCCCATCAGACATTGCTTTTTCGCTTAGTTCTCTCTATATGGAGAAGATTGAACAACTAGATAATATGTATTCAGTCAATAGATTAATTGAGGATGCTTTATGTGCTTTTGCTGATCGTGTGAAAGAATATAGTATTCAAAAATATTCGCATACAATTACTGCATGTTTAAATCATATTAGCAAAAACATTTACCATGAAATATCTCTCAATAATCTCGCTACGCTGCTTGATATGAATCCTACTTATTTATCTAAATTGTTTAAACAAGAAGTGGGAATCCCTTTTAGTGAATATATTCAAAGGGAACGAGTAGAAGAAGCAAAAAAACTATTAGCATTAACTACATATCCATTATCAGATATTTGTGCTTGGCTTAACTTTTATGATCAAAGTTATTTTACAAGAGTTTTCAAAAAAATATGTAATATGACTCCTAGGCAATACCGTGAAAGACATACAGTGGTATAGGATACACCAACTTAATTTACGTCTTCATTTATAAGTAATAATACTTTCGCTTCTAATTTTTTCCATGTGTTAAAAAATATATAATCTATTTCTTTATGATTTTGCTAACTATATGAACATAATAGGGGAATGGAAGGTATCCTATATTTTAATAAAAATCTTTTTAGTAGGAGTAGTATGATGAAAAGATATGAGGAGTTTGACTCTCTCAGAGGATTAGCAGCACTTCTTGTAATAATTGGGCATCATATGATGTTATTGCCTGCGTATGAAAATTATCGGTATAAGTTAAACAGCCCCTTCATCGTTTATTTATTTAAAGAAACTCCTTTACGTCTTGTCTTTAGTAGTGGTAACGAATCTGTCATTCTCTTTTTTGTATTGAGTGGTTTTGTTTTATATTTATCCATTCATAATGAGAAATTTCATTATGGTGTATACATAATAAAACGGATTTGCCGAATTTATATACCATATCTAGTGGCAATTAGCATTTCTATTATTGCTAAAATGCTTTTTAGTCGTAATGATATGCCATTTATTAGCGATTGGTTTAGCAAATCATGGACGGCTGAAGATACACTAGTTTTATTCTTACAACATCTTGCTTTTATTGGTGAATATAACACGGACGCATATAATAATGTTATATGGTCTCTTGTCCATGAAATGAGAATTTCGATTGTATTTCCATTTCTGACTTTGTTTTTTATTCGAAAAAAGCTCAAATATTCCTTATTGTGGTTTATAACTTTAAGTCTTTTTTCGACTCTGGGTCTGTATTTGTTTGATCCTAGCGGAAGCATAACTAGTAGTTTTTTAAGTTTTCACTACATCACTCTTTTTTTTATGGGAGCTCTATTAGCTAAGTATCGTTCTTTTATTTTTCATTATGCTTTAAATATGAAAAAAGCGGTAATAATTGCATTGCTGCTGATTGCAATTATTTGTTTTATGTACGAAGGAATGATTGGCGAGGTAGATTTTTTGAACAATTATATATTAAGAGACTACGTTGTCTCATTTGGGGTTTGTATAATAATGATTATGAGTGTCGCTTCATGGACATTTAGTGCGTTATTAAGGAGAAAAGTATTTATTTTTCTTGGAAAGATTTCTTATAGTCTGTATTTATATCATCTTGTTTCTTTATTCTCAGTTATGTATTTATTTTATGATACACTACCTACCGTATTAATAGTCTTTCTTTCTTTTTTTCTTTCTTTTTTACTGGCTTTACTGGGGTATTTATTTATTGAAAAACCTTGCATAAAACTTGGGCGGTATTTAACTAGGAGAGGATGAACAATCGAAAGCATTTGATTTCTTAAATGGTGTTGAAATTAAGTCACAAGAGGAATTAAATGTGATGAAAAAAGCATTAGGTGATTTTCCGAATGATTTTATGACTGCTAAGTATGTGTATGAGGAACAAATGAAGGCGAAGAGTAAGCAAGAATAATAAAAAGGTTCCTTAACAAATAAATGTTAAGGAGCCTTTTTCGTTGTAAGAGAGGGTTTATTGTACACCACTTTCCAAAATCGAAAATGTCTTTCTCTCACAATCAATTTCTGCTAGTGCGCCATACGGTAAAATAAACTTAGGTTCCGTATGACCGAAATTTAAGTTATAGAGAATCGGTAATTTTTCTAAACCATATTCTTTCATAACTGCTGTAATTTCCTGTTTATATTCTTCATAATACTGCTCGTCTTTCGGTTTGCCGAAAATGATTCCGTTTATGTTTTGTAAAATGCCTTGCGCTGCATAATTACGTAACCAATATGTTACGTAATTTGGGTCTGGTTTGTCTTCAGATGTTTCAAAGAACAGGATGCAATTATCCCAATATTTTTTCTCAGGCCAAAGTTCTGTTCCTTTTGCAAACTCAAGTACTTCGATACAACCGCCGATTAAACGCCCTTGTGTAATACCGGATCCTTGCAGAAGTTCATAACTAGTATTTTTCTGCATTGTCCGTCGTTTACTTTTGTTTGATTCAATCCATTCTAAACGTTCACTCGTCCATTCTGTAGCGGGCCTGATCTCGCCAATCGGTTCATTTGAAAAAAGAGTTCGATTCACCATTTCAATTGTATATGGATCCATCTCAACGTTTTCAGCAAAATCCGTTAAAATAGCTGGGCCGTAAAAAGAAGAAATGCCAGCTTTATGACAAAATAAATGTGGAATAGTCACATCTGAATAGCCCATAAAGATCTTTGGGTTTTCACGTATAACGTCAAAATCAATATAAGGAAGCAGGCGAATGCTATCGGATCCGCCAATATTTGCAATGATGCCTTTTATACTTTCATCTTGAAATGCAGCCATTAAATCTTGTGCACGAGCCTGTGGATTTTCATAAGTATATGCCGAACCTTTTAAACTATTTGGCATAGGTACAACCTTAAGGCCAAACACTTCTTCTAATCTTTTTACCCCTTGTTCATAACGCCACCTGAGTTCTGGATCGCCTGCGCCTCCCCATGAAGGACTCATTGTTGCGACGCGATCACCTGGTTGTAATCTTTTTGGTTTTTTTAACACCGTAACTCCCACCCTTAATCATTCGATTCACTATATGATTTGTATAGCATGTAATCCTTTTCTACATCATGAAAAAAATCCCTGCTATGATGCGAGGGTGGGGCTAAATTCTATTGTTTTTTACTTGGATGATGAAATGGAAAGTTACTTTATGTTTACATCTAGAACATGTTAAAATGTCCACGTGTGCAAACTATAAAGAGAGAATAAGGGAGTCGGGAACTTGAAGAAGAAGGCATTGAAAGGTTTATTATGGGGTACAGGCTCGATATTGGGTGCTTGCGCGGCATTTATTACGTATGTGGTAATTACGGATGTGAAGCATAAGGATGTTGAGCAGTTGAAGGTGGCAAATAATAACGAGCGCGTTCTTAAAGTTGGAGAAGAGTTTAAGGCGACAACGTTTAATATTGGCTACGGCGGTTTAGATAAAGATCAAGATTTTTTCTTAGACGGAGGGACGGGTTCACGCTCTAGTAGTAAAGAGCAAACAGAAAAGAATATCGGCAATATGCTGTCTTTCTTACAAAAGGAAGATTCTGATTTTATTTTAGTGCAAGAGATGGATGAGAAGTCGCTTCGTTCATTTGATGTGAATCAGTATAAGGCGTTTCAAGATGGACTGAAAGGCCTTGCGTCTACATTTGGTTATAACTTTAATGCGCAGTGGGTGCCGGTGCCAATTAAGAAGCCGCACGGATATACGAACAGTGGACTTGGTTCGTTCTCAAAATATAAAGTAGAAGAAGTGACGAGATATCAGCTTCCTGGAAGAGAAATGTGGCTTCGTCAATTATTCGAATTAGATCGAGCGATTGTTGAGCATAAGGTTCCAGTTGATAGCGGGAAATATTTACGAATGGTGAACGTTCATTTATCTGCATATGATAAGGGCGGAAACATTAGAAAGCAACAAGTTGAGTTTTTGAAAGAGTATATGAATAAGCATTACAAAAATGGCGACTATATTGTGCTTGGCGGAGACTGGAATCAGCTATTATCTGATGTACAGTTAAAAGATCCGAAGTTTAAAGAAGAATGGCCAGAGTGGTTAGTACAGCTTCCAGAAGATTTCACTGATGGTGGGTTTCAGTGGGCTGTTGATGATACTGTTTGGACAGTTCGTGATAATGTGAAGAGCTATGTCGAAGATGAGAACTTTGTTACGATTATCGATGGATTTTTAGTGTCTCCAAATGTGGAGATTGTGAGCGTACAAGGGCATGATTTGAAGTTTGAAAACAGTGATCATAACCCGGTCAGCGCAGTGTTGAAGTTAAAATAGTAGGGAAGACAACGGAATGGTTCAAGAGTGAATATGTGCAAGAAGAGTGTAACCATCTGCTGTCTGAAGTCTTATCCAATGTAAGTAATCTCAGCTCGTTCATTCATTCCATTAATGGATGAATGACAGAAATTGCAACGTATCAAGGAAACTTCCAAGTAAAGACGACAAATATTGTCCAAGATGTAAAATAAGCTGTATTCTTCAATATAACTTTTGATTTTTGGGGATACATTATTTTTAAAATAAATCACTGAAAAAGTTTGATTATAAAAGAGTTTTTACAACAAAATGGTTCGTCACTATCCTTCGGCATACGGAAAGGAACGAGTGACGAACCCTTTTGTTTTATCCCGCATTAACGGGCAGTAAGACCTCCACCTCAAGATTCAGAGAGAAACGAGGAAGGTAGGTGGGGGATCAACTGCCCGTAAAAGCCCGATTAGTTGAACTTTATAATTCTATTTTCTGGTCGCTACGTTTTTCTAGATTTTTAGCAGTTTTACTTTGGTCAACATCCTTTTGGTCTTTAAAGGTACCCATGAGAAAATCATAGGCTGGGTTCGTAACACCATACCAGTAATTTTCATTTTTGAAATGATGCCATAAATGAACCTTTTTCATCCAACGCCCCCATGGAGATATTGGCTGAAGGGGGCGATGGGCGATATAATGCTTCCACTCATAAAATAATAAAAAGAGCATGATACCTGCAATAAATGCGTTTGTAATTACAAAGCTAGATGAAAGAAAATAAAAAATGGCTGCTACAATTGCAATGTTTGGCACACTATACCATAAGGGTAAAAATAATAAATGTAATTCATTCGGATTTGTATGGTGGTCATAATGTAATCGTTTAAGCATTTTTAACAAAAATACATTCTTTGGTGGTTTCAGATGAAAAAGAAACCTGTGTGTAACATACTCAGCTAAGGAATACATAATCATTCCCAGAATAAAAGTGCCCCAAATTCCGATAGAGGTTAGATGTGGAATCATAAATCCAAAGCTAATGAGGAATAGACAGCTCATGATTAATATATCAGGGTAGAAAAAATATTCTTTTAAATATTTCACTCTCATTTATAACGCCTCCAGCTTTCTTTATTTTTTTCTATCTTTCCAGAGAGCCAAGCTTTTCGCCAGTGTTGTCTTAGACAATCTTTCCGCTTCCATTGCATCGCCCTTTAATGCAGCTTTTAATAAGTCGTGGTAATAGTTGAAGGACAACGCACGATGATCTTTTACAGAAAAATATCTTTTCGCCATATCTACATAAATGGAATCGAAGCTATTTAAAATGAGTAGAAAGATCGGATTGATAGCAAGGCCAGCACACCTTTTTTGCAAATCCCAATCAAATGCTGCATAGCTTTCTGCACTATCTTCAAGCTGCTCTAGATTGGCAAGGAGAGCAACCACTTTAGGTTGATTAAACGTAACAGCATCACGAATATAAGTCGGAGTCAACGAACTTCTTAATTCTAATAAGTACATGATAAATTCATCTGTAATGGTATGATGATTCTCAACAATATTAACAAGTGTCGTTAGATTCCCATTGCTCCAATAATCATTAACAATCGCAGGCATTCCTTTTCTCCCTGTTATCCATCCACCCCTTTCTAAACGTTGAAGTACCTCCCGAATAGTTGGACGACCAACACCAAATTCTTTTGCAAGCTCTCTCTCCGGCGGTAAAGTACTTCCTATAGAATAAACACCAGCCAATATGGATCTAATTAATTCATTCTCAATTTTATCTGAGGAGCGTTCCTTTTCTTTCAAATCATCGTCCCCTTTATTTTATGGTAATACAAGTTAAAGACAGTGGTAATACCAAAATTATATATCTAGTTTGAATTTTCTGTCAATAAAGAGGGGTGAATTTTTATAAATATAATTAATGAAGAAGGAGGAGAAAACTCTTTCGCTTTTTTGATAAAAATTTGCTTGGTTAAAGTTTCACTTTATAAACATTTGTTATACTATTATTATATTAATAGGATAAAAAAATATATTTTTAGATGTATACATAATAGTTGAATACTCACGAAGGAAAAGGGGACAAAATGATGAGTACGAAAAAAACAGTCGCAATCTCTACACTAGCTTTAGCAATGATAGCAGGAGCTGATACGGGTTATGCGGAAGTGAATGATGCCGCTCCAACCCACGATTCTATTGGGCAACATGCGGAAGAGAGATTATCTGAACTGAAGCAAGCGAAACAACATGCGGAAGAGAGAGCAGCAGAATTAAAACGGGCGAAGCAAGATGCAGAAGCGAGATTATCTGAAGCGAAGCAACACGCAGAAGAGAGAGCAGCAGAATTAAAACAGGCGAAGCAAGATGCAGAAGCGAGATTATCTGAAGCGAAGCAGCACGCAGAAGAGAGAGCGGCAGAGTTAAAACAGAAGAAACAAAATGTAGAAGAGAAAGTAACGGAAGTAAAGCAACATAAAGAAGAGGTAGAATCAGAATTAAAGCAGAAGAAACAAGATGCAGAAGCAAAAGTAACGAAAGTGAAACAACATAGAGAAGAGAAGCTATCAGAATTACAACAAATAAAACAAAATGCGGAAGCGAAATTAAAGGAATTAAAACAGAAGAAACAAAATGTAGAAGAGAAAATAGCAGAATTAAAGCAGATTAGGAAAGATGCTGAAGAGAAAGTAGCGGAAGCAAAGCAACATGTAGCAGAAGGGGTATCGGGTTTAAAACAGGTGCAACAAACGCTAGAAAATAAAGTAACGGAATTAATCCGTGCGAAGCAAAAAATAGAAGAATCAGTATTAGAGTTAAAACAAATGAAGCAAACGCTAGAAAATAAATTAGCTGAATTAAAACAGTCGAATCAAACTGTACCAGAAGAGAAGTTAGCAGAATTACATGAAACGAAACGAAATATAGAAGAGAAAATAGCGGCATTAACACGTACAAAACAAG
Source organism: Bacillus sp. TL12 (assembly GCF_022625245.1). Lineage (NCBI taxonomy): Bacteria > Bacillati > Bacillota > Bacilli > Caryophanales > Bacillaceae > Bacillus > Bacillus sp. TL12. Next base: position 144,017 of record NZ_JAJJBY010000013.1, read on the forward strand.
ATGTAGAAGCAGAGATAGCTGAATTAAAACAGTCAAAGCAAAATGTAGAAAATAAAGTAACGGAATTAGAAACGAAGAAACAAACGAATGCGCCTCTTAAAGTGGAAAACGATAAAAGAGAACTTCCTAACGCCGGGGGAACAGAATCTAATACAACTGCTCTAGGAATGTTATCGATTTTAGGTGGCATTGTATTAGCAATGCGAAATAGAATGAAAAAAATGTTTTAATAAAATGTATCGCTATAAATAATAAAATGAGTGAATCAAAACTGTTTTTTTGCAATAATTTATAAAAAATGATAAAAGCCGATTTCCATGAACTGTACCCTAATTGTTAGACACAGTCTAACAATTGGAGGTGCAGTTTTTTTATGGCTAAATTTTCTTCAAAAGAAAAAATACAAGCGGTGAGACGATATTTAAATGGTAATA
>NZ_JAJJBY010000014.1:0-127942 GCF_022625245.1 Bacillus sp. TL12
ATCGGTCTTTTTCTTTTTTATTTATAATTAACCATTATTATTGTATTGTGTAACTCAAAATAGAAAGCCTTATAAAGTTAAGAATACCAAAGGGTTCAGCGATTGGATCAGTTACACAAAATATAAGATATGGGTAAGTGAAGCGACGGCATAAAAAAGAAGCGTAGTTCGTCAAATGGACGTACCGCTCCATTACTACCATCAAGTTAAGAAATTTATTGTTTCCGATTAAGGGTATCCGTTTTTATGTAATTATTATAGATTTGGAAAAAATAAAAAATCGCCTTATAAAAGGCGATTCATAGTTTATTCATTTTGCATTCTTTTGATAAATAAGTATCTTTTAAAGTTAAATGCGATGTTCTACATTAACGTCTTTCAGGTTCTTTTTCTTTTCTTCTAAGACCGAATAAACCTACTAGTCCTAATAAACCAAGCCACGCCCAATTATTATTATTATCACGATCATTATTTAAATCATTTGTTGTATTCACATTTCGAGTTCTAGTATCATAATTAACTCTATTCATGTTATTGTCATTAACTCGAGTTGTAATATCATTATTGTTAACTCTATTCATATTATTTCCATCGTATTCAGCATGGACACTTGTACCAAAAAACATAATAGTTAGTAATAGGGCACTTAAAATAGATGACAATTTTTTCTTCATAGTTTTCCCTCCTTTCGTGTTTAGTAATATCTCCAGTTCCTTTAGGTAATATTCGTTTAAGAATATATAAGTCCATTTGAATTGAAATTATGATGATCATCTTTAATTTCTATTATTAAAAGTACTGATAATAATGGATTATGTTAATAAAAATATATGTACTATTTATCAGAATAAATTTTTTGAAACAGTACATTCTATAGGGTGTAATTACTATATTTGGGTAAGGTGTTCCTTATGAGTTATAAGAACTTATTTTCTTTAATCTGGAACATGGTTGGGAAAATTTTTTCTATAGTAAGCATTGTTGTTAAAAGATTAATTTCTTTAAGGAGGAATATTTTAATGGGTGTTTTAAGTGGAAATCCACAAAATGAACCAATGCACTACGGAGAAGTCTTTGGAATTTGGAGTTATCTTTCAGCGGCACAGGGCGCAATTGCTGGATATCAAGTTCTTATTAACCACACAGGAGACGAGGATTTAAAGAAATTTTTAGAAAACCTTGTAGAGAATGATATCCAGTCAGAAGTTGAAGAATTAAAAAACTTATTAAAATTAAATGGAGTTGCATTACCACCAGCACCTCCAGAAAGACCGGTTGCATCTATTGAAACGATTCCTCCAGGTGCTCGTATTAATGATGCGGAAATTGCAACTAAAGTTTCTATGGATCTTGCTGCTGGGTTAGTAGCATGTAGCCAAGCTATGGGACAATCACTCCGAGAAGATGTAGGAATGATGTTTGGTCAATTCCATATGAAAAAAGCACAAGCTGGAGCTATATTACTTCGCTTGAATAAGAAAAAAGGTTGGATTATTCCGCCACCATTACATGTTCAACAATCAGAACAAGCATAATACCTTAATCGAAATCCAATTTATTCTTTATGGTTGTTACAATGAGCTTGTCTAGGGAAATAAGGATTATTGGAAAATTAAAATAAGTGGCAGAGTCGTGACCGCTTTTTGGCAGGAAATGTGCCGGTTGTTTTGGATTCAACGTGATATATTGGTATTGTGAGAGTGGCGGAAAACACGACTCACGCCTACCTTTATAATTGATCGTCATGACAAATAGTAATGGTTGTGGATTGAATGGATTGCCGGGTCATGTTTTCAGCAACAGCAGTTTACATGCCAATGCTTTGGAAATGAAGGAGAGCTTTTGCTCTTCTTTCAGTCGCTAACATCGAGACACAAGTAACAGGGAAAGAAATACATTGTTTAGCGATTGAAAGAGGCGTGAAAACACCTTAACCAAACTAAATGAAATATGCGATACACAAACACGACTTGTCTATTTTAGAAAGCTGTTATTCTAGTGAATAGCAGCTTTTTATTTATTAAAGTTAAAACTTCATTTACCGTATTTATAGCAGGAGCAGCAGAAGTATGGTTGCTCCTTTTTATTATGTAAAAAAGGATGGTTATAAATTTGTTGAATCAAGTTCTTAATATGGATTGTTTAGAAGGAATGAAAATGATCGAGGATAAATCAATCGATATGATATTATGTGATTTACCTTATGGGACTACATCATGTAAATGGGACAGCATCATTCCTTTTGATTTGTTATGGGAACAATATGAGCGAATTATAAAGGACAATGGAGCAATCCTTTTAACGGCAAGTCAGCCATTTACAACGAAATTAATTGCTTCTAACATGAAGTTATTTCGTTATGAGTGGATTTGGAAGAAGGGAAATCATACAACCGGATTCCCAAATGCAAATAGAATGCCATTGAAGAATCATGAAAATGTATTAGTATTTTATAAAAAATTACCGAAATATTATCCTCAAGACTTAATCCTTTTGGATAAACCAATTTATAAAAAGAGTACAGGAAAGAAATTAAAAATCTTTGGCAAAAGAAACAACGAATCGTTAAGTAAGATGCATGTAACCAAGTATACAAATTACCCTAAATCAGTATTAGATTTCCCAAGAGATAGTAAAACATTTCATCCAACGCAAAAGCCAGTTTCTCTTTTTGAATATCTAATTAAGACATATACAAAAGAAGGAGAAACGGTATTAGATAATTGCATGGGGTCATTTACTACTGCTATCGCATGTATCAATACAAACCGTAATTACATTGGATTTGAAATGGATGAAGAGTATTGGAAGTTTGGTAATGAACGAGTAGCAAAACATTTACAAACAATTAAGCATCCTTAATGGGGTGCTTTTGTTTTGTGGAAGGAGTGATTAGATGAGTTGGCTTAGTTACTTTTTTGGATGTGGAACAGGATTGATAGTTGGTTTGCTAATCATGATTCAATACCTCAAAGCAAAGGAAGTAAAAGAACTAGATTATAATATTGATGAGTCAGTGAAAAAAGAAATGGAGCAACTGAAAGCAATGAAAGAAAGTAAAGAGCGTTAAAGTTTAGTTGCTAATTACATAAACAATAAACATCTATAATTAATTTATTGTGTATATAAATATAGGTTGTTATGTAAGAAGATTCTATTCTTCTCTATTTACCTATACTTACATTATTACTAATTTATTATGATATCGATGTTGATTTAAAGTATGTTAGTTAAATTAGTGAATCCGCTGCCTTTTTATTTTATAAAGAAGAAAACTTAATGATAATTCTTTTATGGTAAAATAGAGGAAAAAAGTTGGTGGATGAATGTTATTAGGAGCCGGTTTGATTATATTAGGAGTTTTGATTGCCGGTATTACAACATACTATGAAATAAAGAAAGCTGGAGGTATAAGTTGGTTAGCAGTTCTAGTATTCCCTGTGGGCTTAATTATAGCTATGATATTCAATCACTTTGATTTACCAGAGTTTTTAATATTGTTAGGATTAGTATGTATTGTATTAGGTAGCGTTATGGTAATGGATATCAGTATTATATAGAAAAATCTAAACGCAGAGAGCATCTAAAAAGGATGCTTTTTTATTTTATAAAGTAAAAGGAACCAATACAGGCTCCTTAGTTTGATTCTGAAGTTTTGTAATTTTTCTTGATGATATCCTTTATGTCAATGGTAAAAGATATAAGGAATATCACAACCAGAACAACATTTACCCAGTAATATGTATTTCCTGCTGTGAATTTATTATAAAAGGATTGAACATTATACAATATCAGCATTACTGAAAAGAAAGCGGAGCATGCTAACGTACCAAAACTTTTCATAGTGGTCACCTCAATTCTAAAAATTATGGGTTTTATATAATTATACATTAAAATAAATAGATTTAAAATGAATTAATAGGGGTGAATGAGATGAGATTATTTAAACGTAAGCAATCAAAAATAAATAAAAGAAAGTCATCAAGTATTAGCACTACAAGTAGATATAGCAGAAGTTCTAGTTCAAGTGATGACATGTTACTACATACAGGCACTATTAGTTCAAGCTATGGATCAGATTGTAGTAATTACAGTAGTAATGATTCCTCTTCATGCTCTTCACATTCTTCTTATGATTCAAGTAGTTCTTCTGATTGTTGATAATGTAATTGAATGTATTCTTTGAAAATGTAATAGGAATACATGAAGCTGCTCGTATTCTTGGTATTACATCTGGTCATGTAAAGAACTTATGTGCAGATGGGAAGATAGTAGCAAAGAAGATTGGTAGGACATGGGTCATTGATAGGTCAAGATTAAGAGGAGTGAGATGAATGTGTGACCATAAGTATCAAGTGTTAGATAGTGAGACTACTTCTTTTTATTCTAATGCTAAACATTTTGGTATGGATATATCTGCTACGTTCTATTGCGAGAAGTGTCTTGATATCCAACATCGTGAGAAGAGGATTGATACTGGAGCGATTGAGGTAAAGGTTAGTGAATGAATACAAAACCAAACAACAGAAGCGTAAGTTCTATGACAGTGGAACTTGGAAACAATTACGTGAGCAAGTGAAGAAGCGTGACAATTATGAATGCCAAGAGTGCAAACGTAATGGTCGTGTTCAAACTGATACGAATGAGTACAGTGAGAGTGCCAAGCGTAAGAAGATACAATTAGTTGTCCATCATATCAAAGAGCTTGAGAATCATCCAGAACTTGCATTAGAAATAGATAATCTTGAAACAGTCTGTGTGAATTGTCATAACAAAGAACACGGAAGAATTTTCAAAAGAAAACCAAATAAATGGGAAGCTGATGAAAAGTGGTAAAAATACCCCATTTTAAATACCCCCCTTAAAAAATTTCAACTTTTTTAAGAAATGGGGCACCGAGGAGGGGGATGCGATTTTCCAAATTTATGAGCGATTTCGCGCGTTATATTAAATAGGGAATAAATGTAAATTAGAAAGGGGGGAATACTATGGCTAAGATCAAACGTGAAACGCTAAGGAAACGGATTGAAAAAGATTTAACCCGGCAATTAAAAGAGAAAAAAATTGTGGGCAATCATTATGAAGATTTGATCCAAGATTATTTATCCTTGTGGGATTTAAAGTGTATTCTTGTTGATGATATTGAAGAAATGGGAATAAAAGTATCTGGTATGCATGGCCTGAAATCCAATCCTTCCATTAATGATTTACATAAAACCAATGATCGAATGATAAAGATTTTAGATGCACTTGGATTAGAAGCATCGGCTGAAGAAAAGAAAGCTCCTTCAAAACCTAAGCGCTCTGTGAAAGACCTGACATGATTTATAATCAATATGTCAGTGAGTATATCGAAATGTATCGGACAGGGAAAATTAAGCTAAATAAAGAGCGCATAATGCTAATGGAGTACCTGGAGAAATACATCTTAACACGTGATGACTTATATTTTCACAATGAAATGCATGAGGATTATATAAAATTCACAGAGAAATTTTATTTCAAATTACAACCGTTTCAAAAATTTGTTACCACATTTGTATTTCTATTTTATAAAGAAGATGATTCGATTTTTTATGAACAATTTCTTTATATGATGTCTCGTGGTGGTGGTAAAAACGGGTTAATTTCATCGTTATGCCATTTCTTTATTAGTCCATTACATGGAATAGATCGATACAATGTTTCGATTGTGGCCAACAATGAAAAGCAAGCAAAAGTATCATTTCGTGAAGTATATGATGCTATTGAGAGTAATGAAATATTAGAAGATATGTTTTATCGAACAAAGGTTGAAATAACAGGTAATGATACAAAAAGTATTATGCAATATCACACATCTAACGCAAGTTCTAAAGATGGTCTTCGTGATGGCTGTGTTATTTATGATGAGATACATCAATATGAAAACTTTGATGTTGTTAACGTATTCTCTAGTGGACTTGGAAAAGTACCAAATGCTAGGGAATTTTTTATTGGAACAGACGGCTTTGTTCGTGATGGATTCTTGGACAAGATGAAAGAACGAGCAATGAACATTCTTAAAGGTGAAGAGTTAGATGATCCTTTGTTTCCTTTCATCTGTAAAATTGATGAACCAGAGGAAATTGATAATCCTGAAATGTGGGAAAAAGCAAATCCAATGTTTAGCGAACCAAGAAGCCCTTACGCAAAAGGATTATTTAAAAAGGTATTAACTCAATATAAACAATTAGCAAACAATCCATCAAATCGTGAAGAATTCATGACAAAACGTATGAATTATCCTGAAACGGATTTAACAAAATCTGTTGCTACTTGGGAAGAGATATGGCGAACCGGCTACGAAGAAGATGGAGAAACTTTGAGAGAAATTCCTAATCTGCAACATAAAATAGCTGTGGGTGGACTCGACTTCGCCAGCATCAAAGACTTCGCATCTGTCGGATTGCTCTTTAAACATAGAGAGGATTACATTTGGAAAACTCATTCATTTGTACGAAAAGGATTCATAGATAAAGTGAAATTAAAAGCGCCAATTAAAGAGTGGGCTGAAAAGGGATTGCTAACAATTGTAGATGAACCAGTTATTAATATTTCTCATATTGTTGATTGGTTTGTAAAAATGCGTGAGATATATGGAGTTAATACAATCGTTGCTGATACTTTCCGGCTTGATCTTGTTAAAACAGCACTTGAAGCGGAAGGTTTTATATTGTTATATATTCGTAATCCGAAAGCCATTCATTCTTTATTGGCCCCACGAGTTGAAACTTTATTTGCAAATGGACAAATTATCTTCGGGGATAATCCGTTGATGCGTTGGTACACTAACAACGTCTATGTCCACATCAAAAAAGATGGAAACAAAGAGTATCTGAAAAAAGATGAATTTAAAAGAAAAACGGATGGATTCCAAGCTTTTATTCATGCTCTTTGGCAAGCGGATAACATCCTGGAGGATGAGTTTGAGTTTATGTTAGATGGTATTAGTTTTTAGTAAAGGGGGTGATGGCAATTGGATGGTTAGACGGAATATTTAAGAAAAATAGTGAACTAGGATTCATGTTTGATGTGGAGATGTTTATTGAAAAAGCTAATAGAGTCCATATGAAACGATTAGCAATTGATACATGTGTATCCTTTTTAGGAAGAACAATTAGTCAATCGGAGTTTAGAGTGAAAAATGGGGATTCTTATGAGAAGAATGAGCTTTATTATCGATTGAATGTTAGACCAAGCAAAAACATGACAGCAAGTACCTTTTGGGAAAAGTTAGTTTACAAGCTTATTTATGATAATGAATGTTTAGTAATTCAGGCTGATGATGGGGATTTACTCATTGCGGATGACTTTCAACACAATGAATACGCTGTGTTTGAAGATATTTTTACGAATGTGACAGTAAAAGATTATCAGTTTAAGAGAAGCTTTAAACAAAATGAAGTCATTCATTTAAAATATCGAAATGATAAGTTATCACCACTTATTGACAGACTTTTTGCTGATTATGGTGATTTATTCGGAAGAATATTAAACTCTCAAAAACGTAAAAATCAAATTCGCGGCACAGTTGATATGGATATGCTTGCTGCAAAGAGTAAGGAACATCAAGCGAAGCTTCAAGAATTTATCGATAACATGTATAAAGCTATTGGTGAGAAGGATGTCGCTATCATTCCACAGCAACCAGGATTTAAATATGCTGAAGCATCAGGTGGGGGAAATTCTGGTCAAAGTGTGGATGAAATAAACAAAGTAACAAATGGCTTCTTAAACCAAGTGGCAATGGCTATAGGTATTCCTACCGCTTTGTTATATGGAGATATGGCTGATGTTGAAAAGCAAACAAAAAATTATATGCTATTTACCGTAAATCCTTTACTAAAAAAACTATCAGACGAAGCAAATGTGAAATTCTTTGAAATGAAAGAATATCTTTCAGGACAAAAAATTGAAATTAAAGCTGTTTCTTATCAGAATATATTCGACCTTGCGACGAGTATTGATAAACTCATTTCTTCTAGTGCTTTCACAGGTAATGAGCTTCGATTGGAAGTAGGATATGATATTTCAAATGATCCGAACTTGGACAAACACTTTATCACGAAAAACTATGCTGAAATGAGTACAGGTGAAGGAGGCGAGAAAGAAAATGACGATGAAAATTGATGTTAAAGGACCAATCATTTCTAGTGATGAAGCTTGGATTTATGAATGGTTTGAAATGGATGCAACAAGCCCAGGAATGGTTGCAAAAGAACTGACTAATGCCAATGGTGAGGATTTAATTGTATCGATTAATAGTCCTGGTGGTTATGTACACGAAGGATCAGAGATTTATACAGCATTAAAGAATTATCCTGGTCATGTGGAAGTGCAAATTGTTGGTTTAGCTGCAAGCGCGGCTTCTGTTATTGCAATGGCTGGTGATAAAGTTCGAATTTCTCCAACAGCACAAATCATGATTCACAATGCTTCTATGTGGAATGGCGGAGATCATCGCGATATGGAGAAAGCTGCTGAGATGTTAAAAACGACAGATCGAGCAATTGTAAACGCCTATGTCATTAAAAGTGGTAAATCTGAAGAGGAACTACTTAATATGATGGCTGAAGAAACATGGATGGGTCCACAACAAGCATTAGAAAATAATTTTGTGGATGAAATCATGTTTATGGAGAATCCGGTTAAAATGACAGCTTCCAGTACCGTTTCTGCTATGATTCCACAGAAAGTAATCGATGGTTTTCGAAACGGAACACTCAATAAAGAGAAAGCTGAAGGAATTACTAGAGAAGATTTAAATGCTGCATTATCTGGATTGAAAACCGAAATTCTGAACGATTTAAAAACTAATACTGAAGTACAACCAAAAGAGCCAAATCCGAAACCTGTTAAGAACAGTGGATTGAAAAGGCTCTTTTTAAATTTATAAAAATTGGAGGAAACACATAATGGTGATTAAATTTAATAAATCTGAAGCGTTTAGTAAGGCGAAAGCAAAATTAACAGATACTTTAACAAATGCTGAAAGCACAGAACAAGAACAAACGGCTGCTTTTGAAAATTTCTTTGATGCAATGCAAACGGATGTAATTAATACAGTTCGTAATCAAGTAAATGATGAAATGTTAGATCGTTCTATTCTTCAACAACGTGGTCAAAATGTGCTAACGGCAGCAGAAACAAAATTCTTTAATGCAGTTGTACAAGAAGGTGGATTTAAAGATGGATCTATCCTTCCAGAAACTACACAAGAGCGTGTATTTGAGGATTTAGTGACTGAACATCCTTTACTTGAAGCTCTTGGACTTCAAGATTTAGGTGCGGTAACTAAGTTTATTTACTCTGATGCAACTAAAGCATATGCATGGGGTGAGTTATTCGGTGAAATTCGAGGACAAGTAAATGCCGCGTTCAGAGAAGAAAAAATTGGGCAACTGAAATTGACTGCATTTGCAGCTATTCCAAACGATATGCTAGAACTTGGTCCAGAGTGGGTTGAACGTTATGTTCGAACTTTATTAGTAGAATCTTATTCTGTTGGTTTAGAGTTTGGGTTTGTAAATGGTGGTGGATCAGTAGCACATCAACCTGTAGGTTTAATGAAAAATGTAAATGCATCTACAGGAGCCGTTACAAATAAAACATCATCCGGTACATTAACATTTGCTCCTTCTGAGCATGGTGAAGTGATTGCTGGTGAACTTTATGAAGTAGTGAAAGCTTTATCTGTTGATGATAAAGGGAAATCTCGTAAAGTATTAAATAAAATTGTGATGGTTGTAAATCCTGTGGATGCAATCGGTGTACAAGCTCGTAATACAATTCAAACAGCAACTGGTCAATGGGTAATGGCATTACCTTATAACATTCAAACTGTAGAATCTGAAGAAGTGCCAGTCGGTAAAGCATTGTTCTTTGTAAAAGGTCAATACCTTGCAGCGATTGCTGGTGGATACAAACTCAAAAAGTTCGATCAAACGTTAGCGATTGAAGATGCTACACTTTACACAATTAAACAGTTTGCTAACGGTAAACCAAAAGATAATAAAGCAGCTCTTGTATATGATTTGAAAATTTCCTTCGTTTCTCAAACTCCACCAACGCAAGGGTGATGTGAATGGATACAGTAATTTCAAATGAAATATTACAGCAATTCAAAGAAAGGATGCGCTTGGGTGATGATGAAGACGATAACCTAAGACGTATCCTTTTTGCATCCAATGAAGATTTAAAAAGAATCTGTGGATCTTATGATTTAAATAAAGACGAGGTGTTCAAAGAGCTAGTCTTTGAGCGCTCTCGTTATGTTTATAACGATGCTCTTGAGTATTTTGACAAGAATTTTTTAAGTCAGATTAATAGTTTGAGCATCGATAAAGCTTTAGAAGAAATTAAGTTGGACGGTGATTAATATGCGTCCTTTCCAGTATAAAAAGCCGTTAAATACAGGTGATTTTAGAAATAGAATCATTATTGAACAACCAATAGCAATAGAAGATGAATTAGGTCAAACGAGTGAAGATGAAATAATTTGGAAAGAGTTAAAAAAAGCGTGGGCTATGATAAAAACGCTAAAGGGTTCTGAATATATTGCAGCTTCAGCTTCACAAGCGACAAAGACATATCGTTTTGTTATCCCTTATACTTCTGGAATTACAGAAGAAATGAGGATTAATTTAAAGGGGCGTATTTTTGACATTATCGAACCGCCAATGAATGATGATGAAATGTATCAAACATTAACCATCATTGCAAAGGAGCGTGTTTAGTATGAATGACTTTGCAAGTGAGATTGCTAGAGAATTACAAAGATATGCAAATGTAATTGAAGAAGGTATTGAAGTGGCGAAAGTAGAGGTTTCGGATAATCTTGTAAGTGAATTAAAACAAAAAAGCCCTAAGTTAACAGGAAGCTATCGTAAAGGGTGGCGGTCCACAAAACAAGGAAATAAGATCATTGTTCATAACGCTACAAGATATCAATTAACTCATTTGTTAGAAAAAGGTCATGCGAAAAAAGGCGGTGGTCGCGTTCCAGCTAAAGTTCATATTGCTCCAGCAGAAGAACACGCGATAAATGATTTCTTAGCACGTGTGGAAGGAGCGATAAGACAATGACATTATCTGAATTAAAGCAGATTCTTGACGCTACAGGTTATCCAGTGGCCTATTCACACTTCGCAGCAACACCTAAAAAACCAGTACCTTCTCCACCTTACATTTGTTACCTTGTGGAAGGTTCGTCTAATATGATTGCTGATAATAAAGTTTATCAAAAAATAAATGATGTAAATATTGAGCTTTATACAACTAAAAAAAATTTGGTCGCAGAAGCCAAATTAGAAAAAGCCTTAGATGATCATGGGATACCTTATGAATCATTTGAGGCTTTTATTGAGTCTGAAAAATTATTTCAAAAAATATATGAAGTGAGGTTGATTTAAATGCCAGAAAACAAAGTATCTTTTGGTTTGAAAAATGTTCGTTATGCAACGTATGAAGTAAAAGATGGTGCGGTAACATTCGGAACACCAATCCAAATGCCAGGTGCGGTAGAACTAACAAACGAGCCACGTGGTGATTTAATAGAGTTTTATGTAGATGATATGCTTTATTACTCAGCAGATAATAACCAAGGTTATGAAGGAACTTTAAATATTGCAGTACTTCCAGAGCAATTTGTTGTAGATGCGTTAGGCGAGCAATTAGATGAAACAGACGGAGTACTAAACGAGTTAGCCGATGCAAAAGGAAAGCCCTTCGCACTATTATTTGAATTCGATGGTGATGTAAAAGCGACTCGACATGTTATGTACAATTGCTCAGCAAGTCGTCCTAACATTTCATCTAAATCAAAAACAAATTCTGCTGAACCTAATACAAATGAGCTAAAATTCGTTGCTAGTCCACTTATTTTGACTCCTGGTGGTAGACCAATGGTTAAAACAAAAACAACATCTAAAACAACACCAGCAATTTATGATAACTGGTACAAAAATGTATACGTAAAATCAACAGCACCACAGGGGGCATAATTAGATGGAAAAAACAATTGTAATAGATGGTAAACAGGTCCGATTAAAAAGTACAGCCGCAACTGTTAAACGTTATAAGGCTCAATTTAGACGTGATTTATTTGCGGATATGATGAAGTTAGGGGTAATTGGAAATATTTCATCTCAAGATGGTACACAAAATCCTGTTGATATCTCTAATTTTGATTTTAGTAAAGTAGATTTTGAAGTTATATATGACTTGGTTTGGTTATACGCTAAAACCGCTAATCCAAGTATTCCTGATCCAATCACATGGCTTGATGGTTTCGATGAATTCCCTATTTATGATATCATGCCAGAAATTGACGACATGATTGAAAGTACAATGGGAGCAAAAAAAAAATAACAGAAAATGATGAAGAGCAAGGAGCTATTGGTGATGAAGAATTAACCACCGATACGTTCCTTGCTCTTTGTTATAAAGCAAAGTTAACACATTGGGATTTGGAAGTCATGACCGTTGGCGATTGCTTTGATTATATTGCTGAATTTGCTGAAATTGAAAATCCGAAGAAAGACAAAGTGAGAAAAGCGACTCAAAAAGACTACGATTCTTTCTAAAGAAGAGAGGTGAGACTATGGCAGGAAGTAGAATAAAGGGTATCACGGTTGAAATTGGTGGCGATACAGTCGGCTTGCAAAATGCCTTAAAAGACGTTAATAAACGTAGCAATGACTTAACTAAAGAATTAAAAGATGTTGAGCGTCTGTTGAAATTTAACCCTGGTAATGTGGAAGCTTTGGCTCAAAAAAAACAACTGTTAACGCAACGCATTGAAGCTACTACTGAGAAATTAGATAAATTGAAAGCAGCCGAGCAACAGGTACAAGCGCAATTTGAACGTGGTGATATTGGTGAGGAACAATATCGAGCGTTTAGACGTGAAATTGAGTATACAGAAGGATCTCTTAAAGGTTTAAAAAACAACCTTTCTAATATGAAAGCCGAGCAAGAAAACGTTGCTAATTCAACTCGACAATTAGAAACCCTTTTTCGAGCGACTGGGACAAATGTAGATCAATTTGCAGAAGCATTAGGCGGACATTTAACAAATGCTATCCGGCAAGGAACAGCCACTTCCAAACAGCTTGAAGAAGCTATTGAACGCATTGGGCGTGAAGCATTAGGTGCAGATGCTGATATTGAGAAATTACAACGTGCTCTTCGTTCTGTGGATGATGGAAACTCTATTGAAAATGTACGTAATGAACTACGAGAGTTATCACAAGAAGCTGAAAGGGCTCAAAAAAGTTTTAAAGAATTAGACATTGGTTTAGAAAATGTCCTTGGTGGATTAGTTGCTGGTGGTGGTATAGCAGGGACTATTGAGCAAGCACTTGATATGTCTAAACTAAAAACGAAAATTGATATAACTTTTGAGGTGCCTGAATCATCCAAAAGATCAGTTGAAGAAGCTGTTAGAGGTATCGAAGCTTATGGCGTTGATGGAGAAGTTGCTCTGGAAGGTGTAAGACGACAATGGGCATTAAATAAGAATGTCAGTGATGAAGCAAATGCAGCAGTTGTCAAGGGCGCAGCAGCTATAGCGACTGCTTATACCGGTATAGATTTTAATGAGTTAATTCAAGAAACACATGAAATTGCTAATGAATTAGGAATAACCGATGACGCTGCATTAGGATTAACGAGCACTCTTTTAAAAGTCGGTTTCCCTCCTGAACAGTTGGACGTAATCGCTGAATACGGTGGGCAGCTAACACGGGCTGGATATCAAGCTGAAGAAGTCCAGGCCATTATGGAAGCTGGGGTTGAAACTGGTACTTGGAATATTGATAATCTCTTAGATGGACTAAAGGAGGGGCGCATCAAAGCCGCTGAATTTGGTCAAGGTGTCGATAAAGCTATGACTGAAGTTCTCCAAGGTACTAATATTTCAGCTGAACAGTTACAAAAATGGGGGCAGTCTGTTGCTAAAGGCGGTAAAGAAGGCTCCACTGCTATGACTGAGATTGCAAAAGCATTAGAAAATGTTGAAGACAAAACAAAACGTAATGAATTAGGTGTAAAACTCTTCGGTAGATGATAAATTGTGCCGAAATAAAATCGCGGGATTAACCAAGAAGGGTGCGATTCCTAACTTGAACCGAAGGCTATACAAAGTATAGTCAGGGGCAGAGCATAGAGGGTGAAAAGATATAATCCCTCCACGAGACCGCGACACTTTATAAGTGAAAACGTATGCCGAACTTGCATTAATATGAAGTGCAAGAAGTAGAGGATAAAAAGCCTTTACGATAACACAATGACAATGTGGGAAGACCAAGGAGATAACATAACATACGCATTACTTGGGGCACAGAGTAAAGTAGTTGATTTCAAAAAGAATCAAAATCAATTGAATGATTCTATTAAGAAGATGGATGCAAACCCAGCTGTTAAAATGCAAAAAGCATTGGGAGATTTAAAGATAGCCCTTGAGCCAGTTTTATCCGTTGTAGCTGATCTTGTAGCTAAATTTGCTGAATGGGTTACTAATAATCCGACATTGGCGGCAACACTAGCAGCAATTGCAACAGCAATAGGAATTATCGCTGGTGCAGCTATGGCATTAGCGCCAATTGTGATTACTATAACCAGCATATCAGCCGCAATGTTAGGGTGGATCTTGGTTATCCCAATTATCATTGCGGCAGTTATAGGATTAGGCGTAGCGATTTATCAAAACTGGGCATCTATTAAAACTTGGACAATAGATACCTATAATTTTATTAAAGAATTTTTAATTGGATTGTGGAGTGGGATTGTCGAAACGGCATCTAGTTGGCTATCAATGCTTGTTGAAACAGTAAGCGGTTGGTGGAAATCTCTTGTGGAGACAACAACAAGTTGGTTATCTTCTTTGGTGGAAACGGCATCTTCTTGGTGGTCTTTTCTTGTTGAAACGACAGTTCAATTTTTCGGTCAACTAAAAACAAAGTGGGAAGAAACTTGGAATGCCATCCTTACATTTTTAGGTCCTATTATTTCGTTAATTTCTACTATTCTACAAGCAGGATGGCTACTTATTACAGCTACTACACAAATTGCCTGGGCTGCAATAAGTAAATACATTATTAATCCAATAACAGATGCATATAACTGGGTGAGTGGAAAAATTGGCGAATTAGTTACCTGGTTAAGTGGAAGATATGAGGAAATAAAATCGGCTACATCTGCAGCTTGGTCATTAGTGAAGCAGTACATTATACAACCTATTCAAGATGCGTATAGCTGGTTAAGTGGAAAACTAAGCGATTTAGCAAATTGGATACTTAGAAACTGGGAATCTATAAAATCAACTACACTATCAGCTTGGAATTCTGTGAAACAACATATTATTGATCCAATTACACAGGCCTATAATAATGTGAAAGAAAAAGTTTCAGAAATGTATAATACAGCAAATGAAAAATTTCAGAGTATTAAAAGCGCAGCTAGTGAAAAATTTAATGAAGCAAAAAATGCTATTGTTAATCCAATAAAAGAAGCTGCAGATACAGTGAAGGGTTGGATTGATAAAATCACTGGATTCTTTAGTAATCTTAAATTGAAAATCCCAACACCAGAAATGCCTAAATTACCTCATTTCAGCTTACAAACTAGCACGAAAAATGTTTTAGGAAAAGACATTACTTATCCATCTGGAATTAATGTGGATTGGTATGCAAAAGGTGGTATCTTCACTAAGCCCACAATTTTCGGTATGAATGGCGGACGTTTTCAAGCTGCTGGAGAAGCGGGACGAGAAGCCGTGCTTCCGCTGAATAAAAAGACACTTGGAGATATTGGTGAAGGAATTGCTGCTACTATGCAACTATCACCACCAAATGAACAGCCATTAATAGGCACAATGAATCAATTAATGAGTGATATGAGCCGTATGGTGGCTAGCTCCATGAATCAATTATCAGGATTAAAAACTGTGATGAGTGGCGTATATGACAGCATGGCAAATAGTAGACAATCAATGGTGAGTAATGTTGCAAATCCAATATTTAATTATTCGCCTGGTCAGTCAATGGCTAATGGCACAATTCCGATGCAGGGTGGCGAGTTTGTAATTGAAGTACCTGTCATTTTAGAAGGTAAAGACGTAGCACGTGGAACTTATCGTTATACAACTGAGTACCAAAGAAGAGAAGAAGAAAGAAACTCAGCCTTTAAGGGTTAGGGTTTCTTTTGTTTTATAAAGAAAAGAGGTGTCAAAATGAGTTCTTTTACATTTGACAATCAACGAAAAAATTTCATTCAAATAGAAAAAGGATGGAAAAGACCAACATGGGCGCCATTAAAGAGAAACTTATTACAAGTTTCTAATTATCCAGGAGCGAGATTATTAAGTACAGAAACCGATATTCGTGTACTTCCTATTCCGGTAGGAATTATCGTTCCAGATGGATCTGATTTAGAAAAATTAAAAGAAGAAATTGCTGGTTGGCTTATCACAGAACAGCCAGTTGAGCTGATTTTTGATGCAGAACCGGACAGAATTTATATGGCTGTTGTGGATGAAAGTTTCGATCCAGAAGAATTTGTCACTCTTGGCAAAGGTGTAATCAAGTTCATTTGTCCGATGCCCTATAAATTATCAAAAGATAAAAAGAAATATAGTCTGGAAAGCAAAACTGGTACAGAATTATCACTTAGTGTAGAAGTCGAAAACAAAGGTACAGTGCAAACAAAGCCTGTCTTTAGTGTTACAGCCGAAAGAGAAAGTACATTCTTCGATATAGATACTAACGATGGACAGTTTTTCCGAATCGGTTATCCAGCAACTGTGGAGGAAAGGCCTTTTATTAAAGAAGAACTAATTGCCGATTTACCTATGAGTCCTATAGGTTGGACAACAGCTAATTATGTAGATAACGGAAAAATCGCTGGTTCGTTTGCGAATTTAGGCGAGGGACCACTTCAGACAGCTGATTATGGTACAGGAACTGGATGGCATGGTCCTGCGCTGAAGCGCTCACTTTCAGTACCTATCCAAAATTTCAAAGTGGAAGTTGACTTGAGTTTTCAAATGACGTCATATGATCTCGGCCGCATGGAAGTCTATTTGCTAGATGAAGCTAGTGAAATCATAGGGAAAATGGCAATTTTCCGTAACCAATTAGGAACATCTTTTACATGGGTAGATATTCATGCAGGAAATAAAGATAACATGGTTCAAATCATTGGCTCTCATGGTACTTATGAAAATACATGGGATCTATTCCCTGGTGTATTACGTATTGTTCGTGTAAACCAACGTTGGGAAGCATATGTTGCACGGATAGATAGTGATGGTAATCATGATTCTGCAATGTTCCGTGTGTTTAACGATATAGAAGATCGATTTAATCAAAGTAAACTCGCTCAAATCGTTGTTCACAGTGCTGTATTTGACGATATCGGAACTAAGCGACAAACTTTCAATCAATTACGCGTATGGCGTTATAACAATCCAGCTGATTTTAATGTACCTTACATTATTACAGCTGGTGACAAAATAGAAATAGATTGTGAGACAAGTGATATTCGAGTAAATGGAGAAAGCCAATTGTTTTTAAAAGACTTTAACAGTGATTTTTTACAATTACAAAAAGGGAAAACGAAGATTTCAGCATATCCTCGTGATATTGGAAAAGTCGATGTGGAATTTAGGGAGCGGTATCGATGAAAAATACACTACACATTCTTGATTTTAAAACAGAAGCAACGGTTGGGATTATTGATGGAGAAGATTATCGAGATGACGCTCGAAAATGGGATTTAGAAAATGCTTTAGATACATTCGAATTTGAGGTAAATGAAGATATACGAGATTCATTCACTTTAATGAGTCGTAATATAATTGCGAAACGTGTACGAGAAGGTGGATATGTTACCTACTTCATTACTGAAATCGACCAGGGATCTGATAAACGTTCGAAAAAAATTGTAGCACTTAGCGAACATGTAAAATTGAAAGGTGCTAAAGTTATCCTTCCACAAAAACTAGAACAATACACAGTTGCTCAATTAATCGATTTCTGTGTGAAAGGAACAAAGTGGAAACGAGGAGTTACAGAGTTTGCTAGTTTTCGAACGATAAATATTGATAAACCAACTAATCCATTGGGTTTATTGCAACGTTTAAAATCTGAATTTGGGATGGAATTACGTTTCCGCACAGTTATTAAAGGCAATCAAATTGTTGCTAGATATGTAGATGCTGTAAAAAGGGTTGGAAGCGATAGCGGTAAAGAAATCACACTAGGTAAAGATTTGATTGGCATTCGTCGAATTGAGAACTCACAAAATATTGTTACCGCACTTGTTCCACTATTGGATAAAGGCGAAGATGGAATTTTAACAATTGAAAATGTAAATGACGGGAAAAACTTCATCTATGATTTTGATGCATTTAAACGTTGGAACCAAGATGGACATCATATTTATGACATATATACACCGCAAACAGAAGACCAAGATATGAAGCCGGAACGTTTGAAACAATTAGGGGAAATGGAATTAAAGAAGCGAATTAATGCTTCGGTAATATATGAAGTTGATGCACAGTCATTAGAAAAGATTTTCGGTCTATCTCATGAAGCAATTAGACGTGGAGATACGATTCGAATTAAAGATACAAAGTTTTCTCCACCATTGTATTTAGAAGCAAGAGCGATTGGTGGGGAAGAGTGTGATACAAATCCATCTCAAGATAAATATTACTTTGGTGATTATCGTGAATTAGAAAACGTTCGTAGTCGTTTAGATAAAATGTATGAACGTATTTTGGCTATGTTTGCCGGGAAAGCATCAAAAGCATTGCTAGATGCGTTAGATAAAGCTGTACAAGAAACTAATGAAACAGTAAAAGTTGTAAAAGAAGAAAGTGCATCTGCAAAAGAAATTGCTGAACAGGTACTAGAAAACCAAGATAAATTCCAAACAGCAATCAGAGATGGAGCTATTCCACCTACTTCTGATTTAATACCTGGTAAAACACTTTGGCGTGATATAAGTAAGAAACCATATATGTTATATCTTTGGAATGGAACGGAGTGGGACAAAATTGGTATAAATGCACCAGAGGAAATTGGAGCAGTTACGACAACTGAATTTGAAGAAACCGCAAATTTCATTACACAAAGTGTTCAAACGGTAGAAAGAAAGCAGACAGAGCAAAGTGAAGCTTTAAGCGAAGCGAAAGGTCAATTAGATGTCCTTTCTGAGCAAGTAAAAGCAAAAGTTTCGATTACTGAGGTAAGTGATTATTTAGATAAAATCGGTACAATTAACGATATTCGCAACAGTGAATGGTTAAAAGATGCAAAATACTGGGTTGTAAATGAAGAAGCGTGGTCATTAGATACCAATAAGAAGTTTGAAAATGCTAATACAATGAGATTTTACGCAGTGGGACAACCACGGAAATATTACTCTATTTATAGTGAGTTTGTAACATGTGCCGCTTCAGAGGAATTTGTAGCTTCTATATACTCATTTGCTAATGATATAACAACAATTAATCACAGGGCAGCATGCGAATATGAGTTTTGGGATGATACGTCTCGATTCCAAAAAGAAGCTTTCGAGATGAAACCAGATAAAAATAACGAATGGCAACGATTTTCTGGGAAGGTAACTATACCGGAAAATTGCAAGAAAATTAGACTTCGTATTTTCGTGTCAGAAAATGGTTTGATGTGGGTTGCTAAACCACAACTACAACGTGGATCCGTAGCGTCGATTCATCTTCCAAATCCTAACGACACAATTAACCGGGATGAACTTATTGATAAAATCGCTGAAAAAGTAGCGTTAGAAGACTACAACAAAAAAACCGAAAGTATTGATCGTGAAATTGAGTTAGCTAAAGAAGGTATCTCACTTTCAGCAAAAAAAGACGAGGTTTATACAAAAAAACAAGCGGATGGTGAGTTCGCCAAGGACGCCTATGTAAAAGAGATGGAAGGTCGTATTGATATCACAGAAGAAAACATTCTTAACACTGTCAAAAAAGGCGGCATCATTTCATCTATAAACCAAACAGCAGAACAAATTACTATCGATGTTAAAAAGTTAAATATCAATGCCGATACAATCGTTACATGGTTAACAGCAAAAGGTATTAATGCAGATATTATTAAAATCAGTGGTAATAAAGTAACAATTGATAAAAATGGAATTACGGCAAAAATGGCTGACTTCTTATTCGAAGATTTAAATGGTCAAAAATTCTCTGTTATTCCAAGGAAAAATCTTATCGTTGACCATTGCTTTGCCCATATTACCAAGGGTCCATTACAAAACCAAATGGCACCGATTGTCTATAGTCCGTTTTGGAGAAAATTCGGTAATCCTTACATTGAAAACTATGCATATGATTTCGGTGTGGAAGGTATGGTTAATGCTATGCGTATTAATGTAGCGGATTGGATTCGTTTTAACTTATTTAATGAAGTGAAACGTGGTAAAAAGTACACATATTCTGCCCATTTCAGATGTGCGATTCTGAATGGACAGAAGGTTACTGCAGCACCAAGCTTACGGGTTATTTTCGGTAAATATAATGGCGATACTCCAGTTGAAGGTATACGAGTGCTAAAACAATATCCGGCACCAAGTACAGACGGGAAAATTGTTCGGTATGCTGTTACATTCACTGTTCCTGATGATTATGACGAAAACAACGGATTCTGTTACTTCGATATATTTGGTGGTGGCGAGCTATCAAAGAATCAATCATGTGTTGTTGGTGGAGTGCAACTTGTGGAAGGTGAAACACCGTGTATGTACAACTGGGATATGTCATATGAGCAAATGGTCAATGGAATCGTACCGTTTTCAGGGTTTGCACTAGGAGATGTCAATAACTCGTATATATACGAGAATGGTCGAAATAAAATATTCAATATTACTTCGCAAGGTGAGGGAGAGTCACTACGGGTATTGGGTAATACACATTCATTTATTTCATGGTGGAATGCTAGTGGGCGTTACGCTTGGATGGGATTAGGGCAATCGGGTGCATCGCGTTTCACAATTAACACAGATAGACCTGTTTCATTTTCGAATCAGGTCGAGATAAATGGGATTAACATTGGTGGTGGTGCATATGGTAGTCCCGGTTCTATGAACTATTATAACGGTGCAAAAGGTTGGGGATTTTATGTCCACGATGGTGCTTGGAGATACTTAAATTACTAGAAAAGGAGACTGGAAGAAATGAATGCATTTAGTTATCCATTACAAGCAGGAGAAGGAAGTCCATTTATGGGAAGAGTAGTAACAATCAAACGAGATGAAAATGGGATATCTATACCGATTCCTTCTGATATGTTAAATGATGCAGGAGTAACAGATGCAGCACAGGTAGAGGTATGGTCCATGTTAGATGGTACGGTTTCATTTCGTATTGCTACCCTTTGCGAGCTATGCGGACGAGGAGCGAAACTGTACGAAATTGAAATGGGGCCAATTAAGAAGAAAATTTGTGCAGAAGATTACCGTAAGTTATTCGGAGTTTACCCACAAGAATAAGAAACAACTTAAAAACCAACGACAACAGAGCAGCAATAGCTGGTCTTTTTTATTTTGCTTAAAAAGGGGTGGTCAAAGTGGAAGGGCTACAAGATGTAAGAAATGATGTACAAGAAATGAAGCAAGAAATCAAAGAAATAAGGTTTGATATTAAAAGTTTAGAAATGCGTACAACGGGTAACGAGAAAGACATTGATAATATCAATAAACAACTAGATAAAATCAGTGCCAATACAACATGGATTTTACGTCTTATTGTTGGTGGGATTATTGGCGCAGCTCTCACCTTCTTCTTGAAGGGAGGTGGTATGTAATGATTGAAATAAGCGTAATGATTGCCATTGTAGTTGGTCTTTCACAAATTGCAAAAACAATTGGATTACAAACAAAATACATTCCGTTATTAAATTTAACGCTTGGCATTATGCTAGGCGTTTTATTTTTGCCACAAGATTTGAAAATGAATGTATTTCAAGGAATCATCATTGGACTGTCAGCAAGTGGATTATTTGACCACACAAAAATTTTTAAAAGGGATGCTGATGTAAAATGAAACAAACGTTAAAAGGTTTTTCTTCTGTTTTATTGGCAATTGTATTAGTATTATCGATTGCAACAAGTGCTTTTGCTGACAGAGTTTTAATTATTCAAGATTTACCAAAACAACCATATCGTTATGGCGTGGGTGCTTATGAAGGCGTTGTTGCTCACAGTACAGCGACTCCAGAAGCTCCAGCTATTAATATTCAAAAATATGAAACTCGTACATGGCGAAATGCTTTTGTTCATTATGCAGTTGATTGGGATGAAGCCATTCAAATTGCTGATACAAAGTATATTGCGTATGGTGCGGGACCAGGTGCAAATAAACGTTTTGTACATGTAGAGCTTTGCGAAACACGAGATTACGAGAAATTTAAACGCAGCTATGATAAATACGTGAAGTTACTCGCTAAAATTCTACGTGATTGAGGTATCAGTGTAGAAAAAGGATTGTGGACGCATAGCGATGTAACGCATCATCTTGGTGGTACAGATCATGAAGACCCTCTTGATTATTTACATAGTCATGGTGTATCAGAAGCTCAATTCCGTGCTGATGTGAAGCGTGCATATAGTAATTCTGATGTTGATGTTTCTGTTCCAGAACAACCATCTAAACCTGAAGAAGTACCAACAGCGGTAATAGATGGAGTGGCATACATTAATGGTTACAACGTTAACTTACGTAAAGGGCCAGATACAAGTTATTCTGTAATTCGTCAACTCAACAAACCAGAATCTTATGTTGTGTGGGCTGAAAAGGATGGATGGCTAAATCTTGGTGGGAATCAATGGATTAAATACAATCCTTCTTATATGAAGTTCGATAAGAAAAGCACAGTGGATTCATCTATTGTAGGCAAACGTGTTGTTTCTAAAGTAGACAACCTACGTTTCTATGAGTCTCCATCTTGGCAGGATAAAGATGTTGCTGGTACTTTAGATTCAGGATTAGGATTTGCAATCGACACTAAGGTTGACGTTAACGGCTCACCGCAATATAAAGTACACAATTCGAAAGGGAATACATACTACATTACGGCTAGTAATACGTATGTGAATGTGAAGTAATATGAACAAAAGACCGCCTATTACGGGCGGTCAATTTTTACTAATTATTTTTTAATGCTTGTTTTACCGTTTTAACTGTTTGTTCAAGCCATTCTAATGGTGTTATTTCTAACCCATCAAAATTATGGTAATCCTATTAAACCTGGGGTTATCCCTTCTACCTTTGCCCATTCAAACGAGCACTCAACTAGCATTTGATTCTTACACTTAATTTTTAATAAACCTTCTTCTTCTATCGTATTTATTTCAAAATAATCAATGATATTTTCTGTCCCTAAATCTTTTATTGTTAAATTATGAATAGTAAAGAAAGATATTTCTACATAAATTACATCCCACTTACTCCATCGTTTTGGCTTGTTTTCAACATTTTCTTTTGTCATCAATTGAATAACTAAAGTAGGACCATCTCTTTTAAGACGCACATCTAATAACTCTGATTCTTCAAATTTTGGTATTTTCCCAAAAATACTAATTAACGCTTGTGGATTTAAAAATTTAAATTGATTAATCATTTTTATACTCCCTATTTTCTATTTCTCTTCTCAAAATAATAATGATCCTCCATCCCATCTACCTGTCCTGTTCGTGTATTGTATTCAGGTCTTACATTATGATGGGGTGGCTGATCTCCAATTCCACCTTCTCCAAACTTATGCCCCTCTGAATGATCCTGAATTATAATTTTTTGACCTTTTACTTCATATGTTAATTCTCGAGTCATAATAGGCTGTTTATTATCATTTAATATCCTTTTACCATTACTATCTGTTAATGGTACCATTTTTTGACTAATCGGGTGTTGAGATCTAGGTATATTTAATTGTCTTTTAATTTCTTTTAAACTAGCCCCTCTAGACTCATGAGAATTTTTCCCCTCAATCTTCTTAACTCCAAAGGTTTGATTTGTATTATCATTTAATCCTTTACTTTTTCCTCCACTTGCATATACAAACAACTCTTCAACTTTAGGCAATTCATTTTTGAATGTACCCATACCTGCAAAAGCAAGGCGATCTCCCGTTTGTAAATTGCCTGTAATATCCGAAATACTCTCTGGAATCGTATCTTTTGCTAGTTTAGTTACTTTACCCAATTTACTTGCTTTACTTAATCCTTTATCACCAATAAGCCCTAATCCAATTTGTGTTAAAGCATAACTTCCCCATTTAGCACGACTTTCAGCATCTCCATTTATTACATCATTAATAAACGAATCTGACAATACATTATACATGGTACTAAGGGTATCAATAGGATGCAACGCAGCATTCCCCATGTTTTCCCACGTTTCCCGTTTACCAAGCGCTTTAAATCCTTCTATGGTGTCTCCAAATGCTTCTCCTGCACCTTCTATAGTTCCATCTACAACTTTTCGGAAAGTAGATTTTTTAGGTAACTTACCACACATTGCCCCTTCTTCAATTGAACTACTCTTTAGATGGCTTTCAGCCTGACGTGCCCTTTCTTCTCCAATCGCTTGAATAGAAGTTGTCCACTCCATATTCAATCCTTGCGTACTAAATGTACCACTTGCAGGACTAAAACCTTTTCCACTTTGGACTTCCGCCAAACCCGTCGCAATGCTAGCAGCTAATTGAATTGCTGTATTATAGTTATTACTAGATGTTTGATTAAACTCATACAGGTGATCTAACTTTTCTTGAAGTTTTTTCCTCATAACAGTGAAAAGATTCGCCATAGCGTCCATACCTGGGATTGGCATGGTTTGAGTGATGGCTTCCATACTTGCTTTCATTCGGTCAATTTCTTTAATTTGTTCTAGTAACTCTTGTTCAATGACATCAGTTGAAGCTACCTTGGATTCAAATTGACTTGGAAAGGCATCATTCTGAAGGATTAATTCTTCACATAAGTAAATGATTCCTTGTGCTAAAGGACGAAAGGTTTGTACAAAAAATGATTTTGCACTACTATATGTTTGTCCTTGTAGAACGGTATCAATTGCAAAAGCGTCAATCGACTGAATGGCTTGTTCCATACCTTGAATGGTAGCGGTACATACAGTATTCATGCTTTGAGTCTGGCTTTGTACTTCTCCCAAATACATATTTAAACTCATGCATTGACCTCCCTTGCCAATTGTTGTTGCTGACAGGAGAGGTCATTTTCTAAATCACTCAGGTCTCGTCTTTCTTTAAGCAACGTTTCTTTTTGGTTTTCCAATTCGAATGTAAGTTTTCGCTCAATGTGCCCTGCTTCTTGACGCATATTCATAAAAAAATGAGATAATTCTTTATCCCCATGCCAAGTTTCTAGAATTCGATTAAACAAACGATTGCTTCGACTTTTCCATTCGTGAAAATCTGCTTCCGCTTGTTCCTGAGTTTGAATCGCAGATTGATTCCGATCCTGTTCTTCAAATACACTTCGTAATTTTTGATTTAATTGATTGATTTGTTTTTCAATATCTTGACTCATCTTTTTCCTCCTACTGTTTTACCTTTATGTAGGTTGTCACATTAGCGAAAAGTGTTGTGAAGTTCGTGATCCATTCTCTCAAACTCTTTGGCTACTGAATGAATCTTATCGACCGCTTGTTGAAAGGCGGCACAAAATTGTTTCGTTAAATCTAAAACTTGTTGGTTCGCTTCTTGTGCTTTGGAATTAACAGATAGCGTAGTACGCGTCGCCTTTTTTATAGAACGATTTGTCGCACTTTGGACTGTATCCGAAGCATTTCTCATCTGTGTAGCGATTTGTTGTGCCGTTTGAAAATTACTTTGAAATTGTCCCATTGCATAAACCCTTTCTATATTTCTATGAACGTATTAAGGAAGAGGAGTGCCTAGTATGAATGTCTATCATCCTAATGTTCTTCATAGGAACCCTCTTGGAAAAATATTGCGGATTTAATTATAACAATAACTGGCTATGTTTTCCTTAAAAAATTCCTTTTTATAACATGTGTGTTTTACAGTCTTCAGTCGGTGGGGGAGAGTTCATAATGAAAGAAAGGGCTTTGCCAGGAATGAAATGATAGATAAAGAGATTAGGTATAGCTTGAATAGTAGAGATGAGTATAGTATTTACAATCGATGCAAAAGTAACTGTAAATGGATCATCACAATACAAAGTACACAATATTAAGGGCAAAACATACTATATTACTGCAAGTCCAACTTACGTAAACGTACGCTAACTTAACAAAAAAGAAACCGGCTCTATAATCGGAGTCGGTTTTATATATGCTGTGTTAAATAGGATTAGGCGGAAGGATAGGACCACCAGGTAGAATAGGATCAGCAGGCAATAGCACACCAGTAAACCCACGATTTCTAACTTGAGCTCTTGTTACATGAAAATAATCGCCTACATTTGCCACAATTCGATAACGTACTGGGTCTACTGGTGCTATTGGATCAGTTATCACATTCAATTCCTCCTATTAAAATTTTAATTGCTCTTTTTTTCGATGGATTACGATAGATATACCCCTTTTTCTCTAAAGCTTTTAAATGAAAATGTACAGAAGCTGTGGATGACATATCCATGGCTTCTCCAATTTCACGTACAGTTGGAGGATATCCGTTTTCTACGACTTTTTCTTGGATGAAAGTTAGAATTTGAGCTTGTCTAGGAGTTAATGGTTTCATTGTGTAATACCCTCTCTTTGTATAGGAAATAATTAACTATATAATACTAAATAAATAGAGCGAAATCAAACGTACGTTCTGTTACAGGCAACAAAAAAATGGGTACATAATGGATGGTTCTTTTTGTTTGCGGCAAACTTATCCTTCAAGGATTTGAAGAATTTTTTTAAAGTCGCCTTTTAAATAAAGTCACAGTGCTTATAAAAAAGACGTGATGTTTTGAATAAAGTCTCGACGTTTTTAAAAAAATTGCGATGTTTTGTCCCTTTGGATCTGTTTATCTAAAGGGAGTTTAGTTGAGTGAGAGGAATAGATAAAAAGATGTCGAATTTATATACTTGTTGAAATTGAGGACTTGGAGGATACATTTTGAAAAAATATGAGTTTAAAAATAACATTCCAACATTGGAAGAATACAAATATTTGTGCGAGTCTGTGGGATGGACTAATTATATGAATTTTGAAGTGGTGGAAACATCCCTGA
This sequence comes from Bacillus sp. TL12, assembly GCF_022625245.1. Taxonomy (NCBI): domain Bacteria; kingdom Bacillati; phylum Bacillota; class Bacilli; order Caryophanales; family Bacillaceae; genus Bacillus; species Bacillus sp. TL12. Next base: position 27,271 of record NZ_JAJJBY010000014.1, read on the forward strand.
AGAATTCTATTCACTCCATCACAGTCAATGATAATGAACAAATTGTGGGCATGGGGAGAATTGTTGGTGATGGGGCTATCTATTTCTATATTCAAGATATAGTGGTTCATCCAGATTATCAGAAAAATGGTATTGGGAAAGAAATAATGAATATGTTGGTTGAATACTTAAATCGGAATGCCCCTGATAAGGCGTTTGTCGGTTTGTTTGCATCACAAGGTAAAGAATCGTTCTATGAAAAATATGATTTTAAAGATTACTCACCAAACATGACGGGGATGTTTACTGTAATTTCAAAAAAATAAACATAATAGATTTTTAATTGTAGGAGAAGACATCAATCAATATTAAAGAAATTGTTTTCGCAGTAACCTTTTCATTATTAAGCTAAAGGGATGCTTATCTTCAATAAAATCTTCCACAATCGGGCGCTTTAATGAAAGAAGGATCACAGAAATGATCAGACTTTTTTATAAAAGAATGATTCAATTAAATAAGTTAAGAGCGTGTTTTGATCAATCTTTTTTTAAAACACGCTCTTTCTTTTTGCTCGTTTATCAAGGTTATTAGTATCAATTTGACCAAACATTATTCCAAATTTACATTAATAAAACACACGGCAAGCTTATGATTCCAACTGTGGCAAACTTATGGGTAAAGTGACAGGTTAAACCAGTTTAATTTTTCATCATGTTTATATATAATAGAAGAAATTAAAAAATAAATACCTTTGTCGTCATCATGTTGGTGTAAACCTTATGCGGCTAATGGCGACCAAACACATTTATTTTGTGCCATTTGGGCAAGATGCACCGGAGAAAAAACCAAATTCAATGGTAGCTCGTATGGAGTTGCTTGAAGATACGATAATAGAGGCGTTAGAAGGAAAACAATTGCAACCGGTTGTTGTAGAAAAATTCAGATATATGAATTAAAAAACGAAAAAAAACAGACAATTTTTTATGAAACCATCATTCTTATCGCAGAATATGATAAAATTAACGTTATTAAGATTAGAAGGGGTATTTTATACTCCTTCTCATTCTAAGTATAGAAGGATTGGTATCTAGAAAGGGGCATAGTGATGGAAAAGCAAAAAACTTTTCATGTCGCTGTAGTTGGGGCAACCGGCGCAGTTGGTGAACAAATGTTAAATACTTTAGAGAAACGAGAATTTCCAATTGGGAAGTTAACGTTACTTTCATCTAAACGTTCTGCAGGTAAAAAGCTTGTATTTAAAGGAGAAGAATTTACAGTTCAAGAAGCAACTCCTGAAAGTTTTGAAGGAGTTGATATCGCTCTGTTTAGTGCAGGTGGGTCTGTATCGAAACAATTAGCGCCAGAAGCAGCAAAACGTGGTGCAATTGTTGTTGATAATACAAGTGCATTCCGTATGACAGAAAATGTGCCACTTGTTGTACCTGAAGTAAATGAAAATGATTTAAAAGAACATAACGGTATTATCGCAAATCCGAACTGTTCTACAATTCAAATGGTAGTTGCTCTTGAACCGATTCGTCAGCAGTATGGTTTAAAACGAGTAATCGTTTCCACATATCAAGCTGTGTCAGGTGCAGGTGCTGCTGCAATCGAAGAACTTCATGAACAATCACAGGCGATCTTAAATGGTGAAGACGTAAAAGCGAACGTTTTACCTGTATCAGGTGATAAAAAACATTTCCAAATTGCTTTTAATGCAATCCCGCAAATTGATAAGTTTCAAGATAATGGATTTACATTTGAAGAAATGAAAATGATTAATGAAACGAAAAAAATTATGCATATGCCTGAGTTAGAAGTAGCAGCAACATGTGTACGCCTGCCAGTTGTATCAGGGCATTCTGAGTCAGTTTACATTGAAGTGGAAAAAGAAGGTGTAACTGTAGCAGAACTGAAAAACTTGCTTGCGGATGCGGAAGGAATTGTACTGCAAGATGATCCAGCAGAACAATTATATCCAATGCCATCTACTGCAGTAGGCAAAAACGAAGTGTTCGTTGGACGTATTCGTAAAGATTTAAATAATGAAAAAGGATTCCATCTTTGGGTCGTATCTGATAACTTATTAAAAGGTGCTGCATGGAACTCTGTTCAAATTGCAGAACGATTAGTAAAATTACAATTAGTGTAAACGGCTAAGAGAAGGTGCAAAAAAATGAAAATTATTGTTCAAAAATTTGGTGGTACATCTGTACGTGATGAAAATGGGCGTAAGCATGCACTTCACCATATTAAAAAATCATTAGATGCTGGTTATAAAGTAGTTACAGTTGTATCTGCTATGGGGCGTAAAGGTGAACCATATGCAACGGATACATTATTAAGTCTTGTAAATCAAAAGGAATCTAGTATTTCAAAACGTGAGCAAGATTTATTATTATCATGTGGTGAGTTAATCTCAGCAATCGTCTTCTCAAATATGTTAAATGAAAATGGAGTAAAAGCAGCAGCGTTAAACGGTGCACAAGCTGGTTTTGTAACAAATAATGATTTTACGAACGCAAAGATTGTTGAAATGAATTGCGATCGTATACATGAAGAGTTGCAAAATGTAGATGTTGTTGTTGTTACTGGATTCCAAGGTCAAACGAAAGAAGGCGATACAACAACACTTGGGCGCGGAGGTAGTGATACTTCAGCTTCAGCACTAGGCGTTGCGCTTCATGCTGAATATATCGATATTTTTACCGATGTAGAAGGCGTGATGACTGCTGATCCACGTATCGTAAAGGATGCGCGTCACCTTCAAAATGTAACATATAATGAGATCTGTAACATGGCTTATCAAGGTGCGAAGGTTGTCCATCCGCGTGCAGTTGAAATTGCAATGCATGCAAAAGTACCTCTTCGTGTACGTTCTACGTATTCTGATAGCGAAGGTACGCTTATTGCGGCATATGATGGTGCGACAAAAGGCCGTGATGTAGAGGAACGTCCAGTTACAGGTATTGCTCATGTATCGAACGTGACGCAAATTAAAGTGCTTGCGAAAGACGGATCGTATGATTTACAACAATATGTTTTTAAAGAAATGGCAAATGAAGGAATTAGTGTTGACTTAATTAACATTTCGCCTACAGGTGTGGCTTATACAGTAAGCGATAATGTATCCGGTCGTGCTGTTGAAATACTTCATAAGCTTGGATATAATCCAATTGTGACGGAACATTGTGCGAAAGTATCTATCGTTGGAGCTGGAATGGCAGGTATTCCAGGGGTTACTGCGAAAATTGTCACAGCTTTAGCAGAAAAAGGTGTTCAAATTTTACAATCCGCTGATAGCCATACGACAATTTGGGTACTTGTAAAAGAAGTAGATTTAGTGGAAGCTGTTAATGCATTGCATAGTGCATTTGAACTTTCAAAAGAAAAGCAACTGGAACAATAAGGAGTGAGACCATGGTAGATTTTGGGACAATTGCAACAGCGATGGTAACACCGTTTGATAAAAATGGAAACATCGATTTTGCAAAGACAACTAAGTTGGTAAATTATTTAATTGATAACGGTACAACAGCAATTGTGGTAGGAGGAACAACTGGAGAGTCTCCTACATTGTCATCTGAAGAAAAAGTAGCGTTATATCGCCATGTCGTATCTGTTGTCGATAAAAGGGTGCCCGTAATCGCTGGAACAGGTAGCAATAATACACATGCTTCTATCGAGTTAACGAAAAAAGCAACAGAAGTTGGTGTCGATGCAATTATGTTAGTGGCACCGTATTATAATAAACCAAGTCAAGAAGGAATGTATCAGCATTTTAAAACAATTGCTGAAAGTACAGAACTTCCGGTTATGCTATACAATGTTCCAGGGCGATCTATTGTTCAAATCTCCGTTGATACGGTTGTTCGTTTATCAGAAATACCAAACATTGTTGCAATTAAAGATGCTGGCGGCGATGTATTAACAATGACAGAAATTATTGAAAAAACAGCGGACGACTTTGCTGTATACAGCGGTGATGATGGTTTAACGTTACCAGCTATGGCAGTTGGAGCTAAAGGTATCATTTCTGTTGCCTCTCATGTAATTGGAAATGAAATGCAAGAAATGATTGCGGCATTCCAAGCAGGAGATTTCAAAAAAGCACAGAAATTACATCAATTACTTGTTAAAGTAACGAATGCGTTATTTATGGCACCGAGCCCAACACCAGTGAAAACAGCGTTACAAATGGTTGGATTAGACGTAGGATCTGTGCGTTTACCACTTCTTCCGTTAACAGAAGAAGAGAGATTAACATTGCAGGGTGTAATGCAATCAATCCCTCGTTAATAAAAATGACCTAGTGTAAAAACTAGGTCATTTTTATTTTGAAAGAAACCTTTTTATAGGAAATTCCCCTTGAAATTTATATACTTCGCCCTTCTTTCTAACAAATTAACTTGTGTTCTATTTCTTGTATCAGTTATAATATGGCTAAGTAGCTTAGTACGGGTATGCTTAGCAAAATTGGAAAAAATTATGGTTTAACGGAATTATCATATCATATCGCATAAGATATTTGATTTATATAATGAAAGAGAGGTGAAACCTGGTTTAAAAAACGAACGAGAACATGATATCGCATAACGGTAAGGACATTCGTCTTGGACGGTGAATATATGGTGGTTGTAGAGTTTCCCTGGTGTCTCTACGATTTTAGTGAAATCAGTGTTTGTAAGATTTTTAAACCAGGCAACAACATGAAGAGAAAAGAGATTGATTCAGTAAAAGTATTTGCTCTTGGTGGAGTAGGTGAAATCGGGAAAAACATGTATTGTGTGGAAATTGATTCTGAGATTTTTATTGTGGATGCAGGATTGATGTTCCCAGGAGACGAAATGTTTGGGATTGATATCGTTATCCCTGACATTACATATTTAGTAGAAAATCAAGAGCGAGTAAAAGGTTTATTTATTACACATGGTCATGAAGATCACATTGGGGGAATTGTTTATGTGTTGCGTAAACTTTCAATCCCAGTATATGCAACAAAGTTAACAGTAGGTTTAATACAAGAAAAACTTGGTGAAGCAGGAATGCTTGGTCGTGTAGATTTAAAAACAATTGATTCTAATTCAGAAGTGGAATTTAATACGACAACGGTTTCATTCTTTGGCACAACACATAGTATCCCGGATTCTGTTGGTGTATGTTTCCATACATCAAAAGGTGCTATCGTATATACAGGGGATTTTAAATTCGACCAAACACCAATTGGCAACAGCGGAGCAGATCTTGGAAAGATGGCGCAAATTGGAAATGAAGGCGTGCTTTGTTTGTTATCAGATAGTACAAATGCTGAACGTCCTGGTTACACGGGTTCTGAAAAAGAAGTTGGGATAGAAATTTCAAAAGTATTTTATGGTGCAGAAGGACGTATCATTGTTGCTTCTTTCGCATCTAATGTACATCGTATTCAACAAGTATTTGATGCAGCTGCTGAAACAGGACGCAAAGTGGCTGTTGTAGGTCGTAGTATGGTGAAAGTAGTGGATATCGCAAGACGTCTTGGCTATCTAGACGTTCCAGATGGTATGGTTATTTCATTGCAAGAAGTGGATAACTTCCCAGAGAAGAAGGTAGCGATTCTAACAACTGGCAGCCAAGGAGAACCAATGGCAGCTCTTTCAAGAATGGCGAAGCAAGCGCATAAACAAATCTCGATTCGTAAAGGAGATACAGTCATTATTGCAGCATCTCCAATTCCTGGTAATGAAATATCGGTATCGAAAATCATTGATTTGCTATTTAGAGCTGGTGCAGAAGTTGTTTATTATGGAGAAAGAAAAGTTCACGTTTCTGGTCATGGTAGCCAAGAAGAATTGAAATTGATGCTGAACTTAATGAAACCGAAGTATTTTATACCCGTACATGGTGAATTTCGTATGCAAAAGGCACATGCCTATTTGGCGGAAGATGTTGGTGTCTTGAAAGACAATATTTTTATTGTGGAAAAGGGCGATGTAATTACTTTCGAAGGTGAAGAGGCAAAACCGGCTGGTAAAGTACAAGCTGGAAATGTTCTTATTGATGGATTAGGTGTAGGTGATGTCGGAAATATTGTCTTGCGTGATCGTAAGATGTTATCGCAAGACGGAATTTTAGTCGTTGTCGTAACACTTGGGAAAGATGAGAAGAAAATAATTTCTGGGCCAGAAATTATTTCACGTGGTTTTGTGTATGTTCGTGAATCTGAAGCATTAATTGAAAGATCTACAGAGATTGTCTGTACAATTGTAGAACAATCTATTAAAGAATATTCTATTGAATGGTCTATGTTAAAGCAAAATATTCGTGAATTGTTAGGGCAGTTCCTGTATGAGGAAACGAAGAGAAAACCGATGATTTTACCAATTATCATGGAAGTATAAGAAAACCATCTTTACGGTGGTTTTTTTCTTTTTCATCCCTATCGCATGAAATTTACAACTTAAGAAATAATAGTTGTATAAGAGTGAAAGGGGATGCGACATGACAGAACGTGATGGTTTAACAAATGAGGAAAAAGAAGCCGAACCGAAAGAGGATGTAAAAGAGGCATCAGTAATAGAAAAAATTCAGCAACTTGGTCAAACGAATGTTCCGCAAATGAATGAATCGCGTATTCATTGTTTAACAATTGTTGGACAAGTAGAAGGGCATATGCAACTTCCACCACAAAATAAAACGACGAAATACGAGCATGTGATCCCGCAAATTGTGGCAATTGAGCAGAATCCGAAAATTGAGGGATTGCTTTTATTGCTAAATACTGTGGGTGGTGATGTTGAGGCTGGATTGGCAATCTCCGAAATGGTAGCTTCATTATCGAAACCAACTGTATCTTTGGTTTTAGGTGGAGGGCATTCAATCGGTGTGCCGATTGCTGTATCAACAGATTATTCATTTATTGCTGAAACGGCAACGATGACGATTCATCCAGTTCGTCTGACTGGTCTTGTTATTGGTGTACCGCAAACATTTGAGTATTTGGATAAAATGCAAGAACGTGTGATTCGATTTGTAACAAAACACTCAAAAGTGACAGAAGATCGCTTTAAAGAGCTTATGTTTGCTAAGGGGAATTTAACGCGAGATATTGGAACAAATGTAATCGGAATAGATGCAGTTAAATATGGGCTTATCGATGATGTTGGCGGTATTGGGGATGCAATTCGAAAGTTAAATGAATTAATAGATATGAAAGTAGATGGGGATCAAGACGGGAAGTTGCTGCAATGATTTTATATACGATTATGCCAGAGCAACTTGTTTATCAGACCGACTATTCCCAGTACGAACAACAAAAAATAGTGAATGTAAATGGAGTAGAGATGGTAGTATCTGAAGAGAATAGTCAATATTATTCTATTGTGCGTGTGCTAAGTACGAATCCATCCCACTATTTACAGTATGAGCCAGGACAGAAAATAACCTTTTAGCAAAAAGCAGGATTTTGTTTAGAAGCTATGGTATAATATAAAAAACAAGACGGTTGAGCAGCCATGATTAGGCTGCTTTCTTCTGTTTACGTGACATTTTACACATCTTGTAAAATGTCACGTAAACAGATCTAAAAATATGACGAATGGTATGCAAAAAATGCTTTCGATAAATGAAAGTTTCACTTAATTTTTGGACTTGGGGTGAAGAAATGGTAAAACAAAAGCAAAGAGGGACGAAATCAAAAGCAAGGCGTACGATAAAGCCAACTTTGTATTACGAAATCGTCGGGTTGACTCTTTTTGCACTTTCAATCATTACAATCTTACAGCTAGGTATTGTAGGAAAAGCGTTTGTGTTATTTTTTCGCTTTTTCTTTGGCGAATGGTACATAATTGGTGTATTAGGTGTAATAGCTTTATCTATTGCGTTTGTTATAAGACGAGGTTGGCCAAACCTTTTAAATAAACGATTAATTGGTGTCTATTTAATTGTGTTAGCAATATTGATGTTTAGTCATATTACATTATTTAACCTTCTTACAAAGGACGGGGCGGTAGAAAATACATCTGTAATTGTAAGTACAAAAGATATGTTCTTTCTTGAGATGAAGAAAGGTGCAGAGACGGTTCATTTAGGTGGAGGTATGTTTGGAGCACTTATGTTTGCAACATTTTACTTTTTGTTTGATGAAGTAGGTGCTTATATTATTGGGATTATTCTAGTTATTCTTGGCATACTTTGCATTACAAACAAACATATTGGGGAAGTACTAGCCCCGGTTGGACGAATACTTAGAAGTCAATTTCAAGTGATGCAAGGGGATTATAAGGACTGGAGAGCAAAACGAACTGCTGAACAAACAGAAAAGAAAAAAACGACAAGACGCACGCGTAGTGAACGTCATAATGAACAAGAAGAGAGTGTGGAACCAGTAGAAGAAATAGAAATTGGACCACCAATTATTTCAAATTTCACAGAGAATTACCCAGTAAGTGAAGAAAGAGATAAAAATCGTGAAGATGAAGTTAGTGATGATCTAATTGCATCGCCTGTAATGGAAGATGAGTTGCCATCTGCATTGAAAGAGCAGCCACAAAAGAAACGGGGAGAAAAGATAGTTGAATCTTTAGAAGGAGAAATAAAAGCTCCTCCAATGCAATTTTCAAATGTGGAAAATAAAGATTATAAGCTTCCTGCTATCGATATATTGAAGTTCCCAAAAAATAAACAGGTGACAAACGAAAACGAGAAAATTTATGAAAATGCTCGTAAATTGGAGCGGACGTTCCAAAGTTTTGGTGTGAAAGCAAAAGTAACGAAAGTACATAAGGGGCCTGCGGTTACGAAATATGAAGTGTATCCTGATATGGGAGTGAAAGTAAGTAAAATTGTGAGTTTAAGTGATGATTTAGCACTCGCATTAGCTGCGAAAGATATTCGTATTGAAGCCCCTATTCCCGGGAAATCAGCAGTAGGAATTGAAGTTCCAAATTCAGAGGTTTCGATGGTAACGCTTAGAGAAGTACTTGACTCGAAAGCGAACAATCATCCGGAAGAAAAATTATTGATAGGTCTTGGGCGTGATATTACTGGTGAAGCAGTATTAGCACGTTTAAATAAGATGCCCCATCTATTAGTAGCTGGAGCAACTGGTAGCGGGAAAAGTGTATGTATTAACGGTATTATTGTAAGTATTTTAATGCGTGCTAAGCCGCATGAAGTAAAATTAATGATGATTGATCCGAAAATGGTAGAGTTGAATGTATACAACGGTGTTCCGCACTTATTAACACCTGTTGTAACAGATCCGAAAAAAGCATCGCAAGCTTTGAAAAAAGTTGTGAGTGAGATGGAGCGACGTTATGAATTGTTTGCTCATAGTGGAACGCGTAATATTGAAGGGTATAATGAATACATTAGACATCATAATGATCAATCAGAAGCAAAGCAGCCTGAGCTTCCATATATTGTTGTAATTGTGGACGAGTTGGCTGATTTAATGATGGTTGCCTCTTCAGATGTAGAAGATGCAATTATGCGTTTAGCGCAGATGGCACGTGCTGCTGGTATTCATTTAATTATTGCGACGCAACGTCCATCTGTTGATGTTATTACAGGTGTTATTAAAGCGAATATTCCATCTCGTATTGCCTTTGCAGTGTCTTCACAAACTGATTCACGGACAATTCTTGATAGCGGAGGCGCGGAGAAATTATTAGGACGAGGAGATATGCTATTTATACCAATTGGTGCATCAAAACCAGTTCGTGTACAAGGAGCATTTCTATCAGATGATGAAGTGGAAAGAGTTGTAGAATATGTTATTGGACAACAAAAAGCGCAATATCAAGAAGATATGATACCGCAAGATGTACCGGAAACAAAGCAAGAAGTAGAAGATGAATTATATGATGAAGCGGTTCAGCTCGTTGTAGAAATGAAAACAGCTTCGGTTTCTATGTTGCAACGTAGATTCCGAGTAGGATATACACGTGCAGCGCGTCTTATTGATGCCATGGAAATGAATGGTGTGGTTGGACCTTATGAAGGTAGTAAGCCGAGAGAAGTGTTAATTAAAGATATACAAGAAAAAAGTTCTTAATAAAAAGCCTAATTGTTCACAATTAGGCTTTTTTATATGAGAAATTTGTTATATACTATAGTCATCAAAAAAGAAAGGGCTTTCATTTTTGCTGATTCTTTAGAATACGAATGCTTTTAATGTTATTTTTGAAAAATGTTCGATATTATCTGTAAAAAAGTGTTGAATTATGTTGACACGTATGGGAGCAAGTGTTACGATTACTTCGAAAAGAATCACTGCCTCATATAATCTTGGAGATAAGGTCCATAAGTTTCTACCTGGCAACCATAAATTGCTAGACTATGAGGGGAAAAGTGTGTAACAAAGGATGTAAGGAATCTTTGTATCTAACTTTTTCTCTATATGAGAAATGTTGTGGTGCAAAGTTTTTTTTTGGAATAAAGATAGAAAATTTCATTTTGAAAAATTATTAACATTTATTCGACAAATCTTATTTTATTGTAGCGTTACTATGTTATTGGTTGAAAAAAGAGAACAGAAGTCTTACATCAGAGGTCGAATAATTGGAATGCGGGGGAGTCTTATGTCAGTTAAATCCGATAGTCGACACTTATATTTACGAGTGATCGATCACATTAAAGAAAAAATCAAAAGCGGGGCATATAAAGAAAAACAAAAGTTGCCTTCAGAGTTTGATTTAGCGAAAGAACTTGGTGTAAGTAGAGCGACTTTACGGGAAGCATTGCGTATTTTAGAAGAGGAAAATGTCGTGATTCGCAGACATGGCGTTGGTACTTTTGTGAATGCAAAACCGCTGTTTTCTTCTGGAATTGAACAGCTTTCTAGTATTACAGATATGATTTCTAGTGTGGGGAAAACACCAGGAACAATCTTTTTATCATCATCTACTACGAGTCTAACAGAAGAAGAAAAAGAAAAGTTTAATAGTGATGAAGGCTTTGAGGCCGTAATGATTGAGCGTGTTCGTACAGCAGATGGGGAACCTGTTGTCTATTGCATTGACAAGTTAGCGAAAGAAGTATTGCCAGATTTGTCTGATTATAATGAGGAATCATTGCTTACTGTTATTCATAATAACACGCATAAACGTATTACATATGCGGTTGCTCATATTGAACCAATTGGTTATCATCCGAAAATATCACCAATCCTGCAATGTGAGCCAGAGACGGCGCTACTAATTTTAAAGCAAATGCATTATGATCAAAATGATGAGCCAATTTTATATTCTATTAATTATTTTCGAGCAGACAAATTTAGCTTCCATGTATTACGAAAACGCATGTAATTCGTTCCCTTTTTAGGGAGGTGACAGCAAGAAGAAGGGGACACTAGCATATTAATAGATACATATATCATTTAGGAGGGGTTTCTAGTATGAAGAAAAAAGCAGGTATTTTATTATCATTAACATTAGCAGCGAGTACAGTTTTAGGTGCATGTGGTAATTCGGACAAGGCAAGTAGTGACAAAAAAGGTGATAAAGACTTCAAGGTTGGTATGGTTACAGACGTTGGGGGCGTTGACGATAAATCCTTTAACCAATCTGCTTGGGAAGGTTTAACGAAATTCGGTAAAGATAACAACATGAAAAAAAATGAAGGATACCGTTATATTCAATCAAGTAAGGATGCGGATTACATTCCAAACTTAACAAAATTCGCTAAAAGTAATTATGATGTAGCGTTTGGTATTGGATTCTTAATGCAAGATTCAATTGAAAAGGTAGCGGATCAATATCCAAAACAACAATTTGCAATTGTAGATACTGTTGTGAAAAAGCCAAACGTAACAAGCATTACATTTAAAGATCATGAAGGATCTTTCCTTGTTGGAGCTGTTGCGGCGATGACAACGAAATCAAATAAAGTTGGTTTTATTGGTGGAGTGAAAAGCCCATTAATTGAGAAATTTGAATCAGGATTTAAAGCTGGAGCAAAAGCTGTGAATCCAAATATTGAAATTGTAGCACAATATGCGGATGCGTTTGATAAACCGGAAAAAGGATCTGTATTAGCATCAGCAATGTATGGTCAAGGTATTGATGTAATTTATCACGCTTCAGGTGCAACTGGTAACGGTGTATTTACAGAAGCGAAAAACCGCAAGAAAAAAGGTGAAAATGTTTGGGTAATCGGTGTTGACCGTGATCAAAATCAAGAAGGTATGCCTGAAAATGTAACCTTAACTTCTATGGTAAAACGTGTTGATGTTGCAGTTGCAAAAGTAGCACAAGAAGCAAAAGATGGTAAGTTAAAAGGTGGAAAAATAGAAGAGTTTGGTTTAAAAGATGATGGTGTTGGTATTGCAAAAACAACTGATAACGTGAAGAAAGTAAACCCAGAAATTTTAACAAAAGTAGAAGAGTTTGAAAAGAAAATAACTGATGGTGAAATTAAAGTACCAGCTACTCCAGATGAGTACAAAGCATATGAAGCTTCTCTAAAGAAATAATGATAGAGGAATAGCAAAGGTTAGTTCTTAGAACTAACCTTTGTATATATAAATACTGCTTGAAAGATCGACATAAAACCATTCCTTTTAGGTGGTAGAGAGGATCCGCCGGTGGATAGAAGCGGTCAGTTCCTTTTTTTGCCCCGTGCCATGTGAAAACAGAAAGAGAAAATGAGTGGAGGTCTCTTTTTGCTTTTTATAGCCGCAATTTATATGTTGGAAAATCGAATCAGATTTATATATAAAGCTGTTTTTAATAGAGTGTAATAGGGGAATGTTCCCAGTTAAAAGGAGGAACAATATGGAATACGTAATTGAGATGAATAATATTACAAAGGTATTCCCAGGCATTGTAGCAAATGATGATATTACGCTACAAGTAAAACAGGGAGAAATACATGCTTTACTGGGAGAAAATGGTGCAGGAAAATCGACGTTAATGAACGTGTTATTCGGTTTGTATCAGCCAGAGCAGGGAGAAATTAGAATTAAAGGAAATCCTGTGAAAATTACAAATCCGAACATTGCAAATGACTATGGAATTGGTATGGTTCATCAACATTTTATGCTCGTTCATAATTTTACAGTTACAGAGAATATCATTCTTGGAAATGAACCGAAGAAAAAAGGGAAGATTGCTATTGATGACGCTGCAAAAGAGATTAAACAGTTATCTGAACAATACGGTTTAGCAGTAGATCCATATGCGAAGATTGAGGATATTTCGGTCGGTATGCAGCAGCGTGTTGAGATTTTAAAAACGCTCTATCGAGGGGCGGAAATTTTAATATTTGATGAACCGACGGCAGTGTTAACTCCTCAAGAAATTCATGAGCTCATTCAAATTATGAAAAAGCTTGTAAAAGAAGGTAAATCTATTATTCTTATTACACATAAGTTAAAAGAAATTATGGAAGTTTGTGATCGTTGTACAATCATTCGAAAAGGAAAAGGGATTGGAACTGTTGACGTTGCAAATACAAATGAACATAAACTTGCAGAATTAATGGTCGGACGTCAAGTGAATTTTAAAACAGAGAAATTGGACGCAAAACCTAAGGAAGATGTACTTTCCATTGCAAACCTTGTGGTTTATGATGCACGCCAATTGCCTGCTGTAAAAGGCCTTGACTTAACTGTTCGTGCAGGAGAAATTGTCGGTATTGCAGGGATTGATGGGAATGGACAAAGTGAACTTATAGAAGCGATTACTGGTTTACGAAAAGTTGAGTCAGGTTCTATTGCAATTAAAGGGAAAGAAATAACAAATTGGCCAGTTAGACGCGTTACAGAAGAGGGGATTGGTCACATTCCAGAAGACCGTCATAAGCATGGGCTTGTTCTTGATTTTTCTGTTAGAGATAATATGGTATTGCAAACGTATTATAAAAATCAATTTTCGAAAAAAGGGATTTTGAATTTTACTAAAATTACGGAGAAAGCCAAAGCTTTAATCGAACAGTTTGATGTGCGCACACCTAGTGAACAAACGTTAGCACGTGCTCTATCTGGTGGGAATCAACAAAAGGCAATTATCGCACGGGAAGTAGATCGTGACCCGGATTTATTAATTGCAGCGCAGCCGACCCGTGGTTTAGATGTAGGGGCAATTGAATTTATTCATAAAAAATTAATCGAACAGAGAGATAAAGGAAAAGCAGTGCTTCTTCTATCCTTAGAACTCGATGAGATTTTAAATGTGAGTGACCGTGTTGCGGTTATTTATGAAGGGAAAATTGTTGCAATTGTGAATGCAAAAGAAACGAATGAACAGCAACTAGGTCTGTTAATGGCTGGTGGAACAGGGGAAGAGAAGGTGAATACAAATGGCTAAAAAGTTTTTAACGGAGCGAACAATTAATATTTTAGTACCTGTGTTGTCCGTTATTTTTGGTTTGATTGTTGGAGCCATTGTAATGGTAGTTAGTGGATATGATCCAATTGTTGGCTATGTAGCGTTATGGGAAGGGATGGTTGGAAATCCGCAAGCTATAGGTGAAACGCTTCGGACAATGATTCCACTTGTTTTAGCTGGTTTGTCTGTTGCATTCGCATTTCGTACAGGATTATTTAATATCGGAGTGGAAGGGCAACTATTAGTTGGGTGGCTTGCGGCTGTTTGGTTTGGGTATGCGGTGTCTTTACCAGCATTTTTACATATCCCATTATCTATATTAGTTGCAGCTGTAGTTGGTGGATTATGGGGATTTATTCCAGGGTACTTAAAGGGTAAATTTAAAGTAAATGAAGTTATCGTTACAATTATGATGAACTATATCGCTCTTTATGTTACATATGACTTGATTAAGCGATTTTTACATGAAGCGAATGAGAAGTCATATGATATTCAGGCTAGTGCCTCATTATCATCAGAATGGTTATCTTCTATTACAGATGGATCCCGTCTTCATTGGGGGATTATCGTTGCGATTGTGGTTGCTATTTTGATGTGGTTCTTATTAGACCGAACAACTTTAGGATATGAATTGAAATCAGTTGGATTTAACCAACATGCTTCTCAGTATGCGGGTATGAAAGTGTCTCGAAATGTTGTCTTATCCATGACAATTGCAGGTGCATTTGCTGGAATTGGTGGTGCAATGGAAGGGCTTGGGACATTTCAAAATATGACGGCGATGTCTTCATTTACTGGAATTGGATTTGATGGAATTGCAGTAGCACTTCTGGGTGGAAATAATCCATTTGGTATTTTACTTGCAGCTTTATTATTTGGTGGTTTGAAAAGTGCAGCGCCGCAAATGAACTTTGAAGCTGATGTTCCATCAGAGCTAATTAACGTAATTATTGCATGTATTATCTTCTTTGTTGCATGTAGTTATGTTTTAAGATGGGCACTTACTCGCATGAGCAAGGAGGGGAAATAAATGAGCTTCTTAGATATTTTAGCCATTCTTGTGACAGGTACATTATATACGGCAGCACCTCTTATTTTTACAGCACTAGGTGGAGTGTTTAGTGAACGTTCTGGTGTTGTAAATATTGCATTAGAAGGATTAATGTTATTTGGTGCGTTTATTGGTATAGTAACAACGTTGTTAATGGGAGATACATGGGGAACAATGACTCCATGGATTGCGCTTATTTTTGCAGCGATTGGTGGCGGATTATTTGCACTTCTTCATGCAGTTGCATCGATTACGTTCCGTGCGGATCAAGTTGTTAGTGGTGTTGCCATCAACTTTTTGGCCCTTGGTTTAACAGTGTTTGCGATTAAGAAGATATTTGGCAAAGGGCAAACTGATTTTATTCAATATCGTATTGAAAAAATTGATGTTCCAGGTCTTTCGGATATTCCGGTTATCGGAAAAATCCTTTTCTCAAATGTACCGTTAACATCGTATATCGCCATTATTTTAGCATTTGTCGTTTGGTATATTATTTATAAAACGCCGTTTGGCCTTCGCCTTCGTGCGGTTGGTGAGCATCCGATGGCAGCAGATACAATGGGGATTAATGTATATAAAATGCGTTATCTTGCTGTTTGTATTTCAGGAATGTTCGCGGGAGTTGGTGGGGCAGTTTTTGCAATGTCAATCTCGAATAACTTCTCAGGAGCAACAATTACAGGACAAGGTTTCTTGGCATTAGCAGCTATGATCTTTGGTAAATGGAATCCACTCGGAGCGCTTGGAGCAGCTTTATTCTTTGGATTTGCTCAATCTCTTGGAGTAACTGGTGGGACAATTCCTGTATTAAAAGAAATTCCAAGTGTTTTCTTAACAATATTACCATATGTGTTCACGATTCTAGCGCTTGTTGGTTTTGTTGGACGTTCAGAAGCTCCAAAGGCACTTGGGACACCGTATGAAAAAGGGAAAAGATAAGCGTTTTAAAAGTATGTAAAAAAGCTCGCACATTAGTGCGGGCTTTTTTACATAGAATATGCTTAATACAGAAATTTTCTTTCTCTCTTTAATTGGTAAACTGTTTGAGGAAAAAGTAGATAGGGGAGAAAATTTGATTTTTTGTTTCTAAAAACTGTATATTGAAGAGGAATATTCCTATATACGTAAAGGAGGGCTATTAATGAAACTGATGGAACAGCAAATGCATGAATTAGGTGGTTTGCGTGTACATATCATTCCGACAGATAAATATAAAACAAATACATTTGTATTTCGCTTTAAAGCGCCATTGAATGAAGAAACGGTGACAGAGCGTGCTTTATTACCATATGTATTACAAAGTGCAACAGAAAAATTACCATCCGTAATTCGTCTTCGTCAATATTTAGAGGAATTGTACGGTTCTTCCCTAGCGGTAGATGTAAGTAAAAAAGGGGAAGATCATATCGTCTCTATTTATGTGGATATTGCCAATGAAACATATTTACAGGATGCACCGCCACTCTTTGAAAAGGCACTGTCTATGCTGTCTGATATTGTATTACATCCAGCAACCGAAGGAAACGGCTTTTTACAATCAATTGTAGAAAGTGAAAAAAGAGCGCTCGTACAAAGAATTGAGGCTACATATGATGATAAAATGCGCTACGCAAATGAACGATTAATTGAAGAAATGTGTAAAGTAGAAGCATATCGTTTAAGTGCAAATGGTCAAAAAGAGCGTGTTGCCTCCATTACGAATGAAACTTTATATCGCTATTATCAGAAGGTGTTGGCGGAAGATGAAATGGATCTATATATCATAGGTGACATAGCTGAGGATGCGATTGACCTAGTAGGTAAATACTTTGCAATTGCACCTCGTGCAGCAACAGAGAAAAATGTCATCCTTCATAAGCGCAATAATGTGGAACAAGAAATTGTCGAAAAACAAGAGTTAAAGCAAAGTAAATTAAATATTGGATATCGTACATTTATTACGTATCGTGATGAAGATTATTTTGCATTGCAGCTGTTTAACGGGTTATTTGGCGGATTTTCCCACTCAAAATTATTTGTCAATGTGCGCGAAAAAAATAGTTTAGCGTATTATGCAGCATCGCGTTTCGAAAGCCATAAAGGTCTTCTTTTTGTTATGTCAGGAATTGAGGCGAAAAATTATGAAAAAGCGGTCGAGATTATTAAAGAGCAAATGAAAGCGATGCAAAGCGGTGATTTTTCAGAAGAAGAGATTCACCAAACGAAAAGCGTTATTCAAAACCAAATTTTAGAGGCAATTGATACACCGCGTGGTTTCGTAGAAATGCTTTATCATGGCGTCATTGCAGGGCACACGCGTCCGGTAGAAGAATGGTTAAGTGGGATTGAACGTGTTACGAAAGAGGAGATTGTAAAGGTTTCTAATAACATTGAGTTAGATACGATTTACTTTTTACACGGAACGGAGGGAGAATAGGTGGAGAAAATTTCTTATGAACAATTAAAAGAAACGCTGTATTATGAAAAGCTTCCAAATGGATTAGATGTATATATATTGCCAAAGCAAGGATTTAACAAAACTTTTGCGACATTTACAACAAAATATGGCTCCGTTGATAATACGTTTGTTCCACTTGGAAAAGAGGAAATGGTTCGGGTGCCAGATGGAATTGCTCACTTCCTTGAGCATAAATTGTTTGAAAAGGAAGACCATGATGCATTTCAGTTGTTTAGTAAGCAAGGGGCTTCTGCGAATGCTTTTACGTCATTTACGAGAACAGCGTACTTGTTTTCTTGTACATCAAATGTAGAACAAAATTTAAATACATTATTAAATTTCGTTCAAGAGCCGTATTTTTCCGAAAAAACAGTTGAAAAAGAAAAAGGTATTATCGGCCAAGAAATTCAAATGTATCAAGATAACCCAGATTGGCGTTTGTATTTTGGTTTAATCGATAGTTTATTTGTTAAACATCCAATTAAAATTGATATTGCAGGAACGATTGAATCCATTAGTAAAATTACAAAAGACTTATTGTATGAATGTTATGAAACATTCTATCATCCGAGTAACATGTTGTTATTTGTTGTAGGTGCGATTGATCCAGAAAAAACAATGAATTTGGTACGTGAAAACCAGGCGAAAAAAGATTATAAAAATCAACCAGAAATCGTACGTTCATTTGAAGACGAACCAGAAGCAGTAAATGAAAAGAAAAAAATTATTTCTATGCCTGTTCAGACACCGAAATGTTTAATCGGTATTAAAGCGACTGGGCTTAAAGAAAAAGGGCAAGAACTTTTAAAACAAGAGATTGCGCTTACATTACTTTTGGATTATTTATTTGGGAAGGGATCAGCGCATTATGAGTCATTATATAATGAAGGGCTCATTGATGATTCATTCTCTTATGATTATACAGAAGAAAGTAACTTTGGTTTTGCGATGGTTGGTGGCGACACGAAACAGCCGGATGAGCTAGCCGATCGCTTGAAAGGTATTTTATTGCAGACTGATTATAATGAGTTAGATGAGAAGACGCTAGAGCGTGTAAAGAAAAAGAAAATTGGTGGCTTCTTACGCTCGCTTAACTCACCTGAATACATTGCAAATCAATTCACAAGGTATGCGTTTAATGAATCTAGTTTGTTTGATGCTCTTTCCGTTTTAGAGGGCTTAACTGTTCAAGATTTACAAGAAGCAGCAAAAGTATTTTTATCTGAAGAAAGAATGAGTATTTGTCAAGTCTTGCCGAAGAAATAAAATGAAACATGAATAAGTGAGGCTTTTCAGCCTTACGATTTAAAACTTTATGGACAGTGTATCCCCTCATCTAACCTTTTGGCTATTGCTGAATTGTAAGGTGAGGGGTATTATTTGTTTGTGAATACATGACAAGATTAGTGATTTGAAAGAGTTTTTCTGTAGAGGAAAGATAAGAGAGGGTATATATGAAAAAGTTTGCATTAGTGACTGGAGGAAGCGGAGGAATCGGCTCTGCAATTTCAAAACAATTAGTTGAAGATGGTTATACGGTGTATGTTCATTACAACAAGAGTGTAGAAAAAATAAATGGATTAAAGCATGAGCTAGGTGCCATTATTCCAGTTCGAGCTAATTTGGCTACGCCAGATGGTGTGCAAAAGCTCTGGGCACAAATCCATCATTCTCTTGATGTTATTGTGTATGCAGCTGGAAAAAGTATATTTGGTTTAGTGACAGATGTGGCGAATGAGCAATTGAATGAGATGATGGAATTGCAGGTGAAGAGCGTCTATAATCTTTTTTCATTTGCGCTTCCATCGATGATTCGCCTACGAAGAGGAAATATCGTTGTTATTTCCTCTATATGGGGACAAGTAGGAGCTTCTTGTGAGGTGCTATATTCAATGGTAAAAGGTGCACAAAATTCATATGTAAAAGCACTTGCAAAAGAGGTTGCGCTAAGTGGTATACGTGTAAATGCAGTGGCACCAGGAGCAATAGAGACGGAAATGTTAAGTGTGTTTTCAGAAGAGGACAAGCAAGGAATTGCAGAAGAGATTCCAATTGGAAGGATTGGATTTCCAGAAGAAGTGGCAAAAACTGTTTCATTCCTTGTATCACCAGGGTCTTCGTATATAACAGGACAAATTATTGGAGTGAATGGCGGCTGGCATTGTTAAAGTAAAAAATTGTACATAAAAAATGAGGAATTGCACAAATTAAGCATGATTCGATTACTTAATAGTGAGGTGCTTAATCATGTCAGTACTAGATAATTTTGACCAGTGGAAAAGCTTTTTAGGAGAGCGCTTAGAACAGGCACAAGGAAAAGGACTTGATGGTGGTGCAGTTTCAGATATGGCCTTCCGTGTAGGGGATTATTTGGCAAATGAAGTAGAGGCACGAAATGATCAAGAAAAATTATTGGCGGAGCTTTGGAAAGTCGCTGATGAACAAGAACAACATACAATCGCTAATTTAATGGTAAAGTTTGTACAGCATAAGTAAAAAAAGAGAGGAGAAAATCCTCTCTTTTTTTTAGGTATTGAAAATACCATGCTTCAATTATACATTTATCTTCCCTATTAACGTAAAATCATATAATATAGTACGTAGGTGTAAAGTAAGCAAGGGGAGTGACGTCTGATGATTGAATGGTATTTTGAGTATGAAATACATAAAAACCGACCTGGCTTGCTTGGTGACGTTTCTTCGTTAATCGGTATGCTTGGCATTAATATTGTCACAATTAATGGTGTAGATAATGCTCGGCGTGGATTATTGCTTATGTGTGATAATCAAGAGCAAATCTCTAGACTTGAATCAATTTTGAATACGATGGATAATATAACGGTAACGAAATATCGTCCGCCAAAGCTCAGAGATAGGTTGGCAGTTAGGCACGGTAGGTACATACAGCGAGATGCAGATGATAAGAAAACATTTCGTTTTGTACGTGATGAACTCGGGTTACTCGTTGATTTTATGGCAGAACTTATGAAAAAAGAAGGACATAAACTTATCGGGATAAGAGGAATGCCTCGCGTTGGAAAAACAGAATCTATCGTTGCTGCAAGCGTTTGTGCAAATAAGCGTTGGCTTTTTGTTTCGTCTACTCTTATTAAACAAACTGTACGTAGTCAATTAATTGAAGATGAGTATAGTGACGATAATATTTTTATATTAGATGGCATTGTTTCAACAAAGCGTGCGAATGAAAGGCATTGGCAGCTCGTTCGTGAAATTATGAGATTACCCGCAACTAAAGTTGTCGAACATCCAGATGTATTTGTGAGTCAATCAGAATATACACTTGATGATTTTGATTATATTATTGAATTGCGTAACGATTATGATGAAGAAATTCAATATAATTTAGTAGATGAAATTGAGCAAGGAGCGCAAAATAATTTCTCTATGTTTGACTTTTAAAGAAATATTGAGGTGTTAGTAGTGACGGAATTAGGACAAAAGCTGAAGGAAGCAAGAGAAGCGAATGGCTTGTCTATTGATCAGCTACATGAGGTTACGAAAATTCAAAAACGTTATTTAATAACAATTGAAGAGGGCGATTATAGTATATTGCCTGGTGCATTTTATGCACGTGCATTTATTAAACAATATGCGGACGCGGTTGGTTTGAACGGAGAAGAGTTACTTGTAGAGTATCAAAGTGTAATACCACAATCTGAATCTCGTGATGTACCGCAAGTATCAAAAAGTCAAAAGACGCAAGAAACGATGCAAAAAGCAGCATCGCTTCCAATAGCAGATCATATGCCTAAAATATTAATTGCATTATTGGTAATTGCAGTAGGAGTAGTAGTGTGGTTTGTTTTCCAATGGTTAGCGGGAAAAGATGAAGGACAAGTAAAACAAAGTAAAAGCGAACAAATAGAAGTACAGAAGGCGAAAAATTCTCCGCTTGATGAAAAGAAAGAAGAAGTAAAAGCAGAAGAGCCTAAAAAAGAAGAAACTAAAAAAGAAGAGCCAAAGAAAGAAGAACCACCAGCACAACAACCGCCTGCTGGACAAGAAGAAGTGAAGGTTGTTGGAACAAGTGGAAAGGTATCTACTTTGGA
Organism: Bacillus sp. TL12; assembly: GCF_022625245.1. Lineage (NCBI taxonomy): Bacteria > Bacillati > Bacillota > Bacilli > Caryophanales > Bacillaceae > Bacillus > Bacillus sp. TL12. The sequence continues at coordinate 49,117 of NZ_JAJJBY010000014.1, forward strand.
AATTCATAATAATAAAGCGCTGGAGTTAGAAATTACAGCGAAGGGTGCAAGTTATGTAGACATTAAAAATGAAGGTGGAAGTGTCGTTTTTAATGGTACACTTCAAGAAGGTCAAACAGAAAAACATGATTTAACAACAGCAAAAGAAGTACTTCTCAACATTGGAAGTGCACCGAATGTTGAAATTAAACTGAATGGCCAAGTTGTTGCTTTCCCATTAGATCCAGAAAAGGAATATCACCAAAGATTAGTGATTAAAAATCTAGGGATAGGGCAACCTGCACAATAACAGTCATCGCTTCGATGACTTTTTTCCAATGAACAAATGTTTTTGACATGATGGAGGAATAGCTGTGAATTTACCAAATAAAATTACAATATCTCGAATCTGCTTAATTCCAATTTTTTTAGTAATTATGTTAGCTCCTTTTAACTGGGGAACATATACAGTTGGAAATGTAGATTTACCAATTCAGCATTTAGTAGGGGCAATCATTTTTATTGTTGCTTCAGCTACAGATTGGATTGATGGACATTATGCAAGAAAGTATAATCTCGTAACGAATCTAGGTAAGTTTCTTGATCCTTTAGCTGATAAGTTACTTGTTTCAGCAGCGCTTATTACATTAGTAGAAATGCAATATGTTCCATCTTGGATTGTTATTGTAATCATTAGCCGTGAGTTTGCTGTAACAGGATTACGTCTTATATTGGCTGGAACTGGTGAGGTTGTTGCAGCCAATATGCTAGGGAAAATTAAAACATGGACACAAATTATTGCGATCTCAGCATATTTATTGCATGATGTGCCGTTAAATTTAATCCATATTCCGGTTGCGGATATTTTCATATGGATTGCACTTATCTTTACAGTTATTTCTGGCTGGGATTATTTCTGGAAAAATAAAGCTGCTTTTGTAAATTCAAAATAACAGCTTACGGGGGAATCGGAATGAATGCCGAAATTATTGCGGTTGGAACAGAATTGTTACTCGGACAAATTACAAATACAAATGCGAAGTTTTTATCTGAAAAGTTAGCTTCCATCGGAATGAATGTGTATTATCATACTGTTGTGGGTGATAATAATCATCGTTTACAAGAAGCGATTCAAATTGCTGAGAAGCGTGCAGATATTCTCATTTTTACTGGTGGATTAGGACCGACAAAAGATGATTTAACGAAAGAAACCATTGCTTCAACCTTACAAGAAGAACTTGTTTATGATGAAGTGGCATTAACGTCAATTGGCGAGTACTTTAAACGCACAGGACGTGAATTCACAGAAAATAATAAGAAACAAGCACTTGTTTTAAAAGGCTCGACTGTATTTGCAAATGATCATGGTATGGCACCAGGGATGGGCTTAGCTAAGAACGAAAAGGTGTATGTTTTATTACCTGGTCCACCAAAAGAAATGAAACCGATGTATACGAGCTATGTAGAGCCGTTTTTACGTACATTTACAACTGAAGAGCAAATATATTCTCGTGTTCTTCGTTTTTTCGGCATTGGAGAATCCCAACTTGAGGTGAAAGTTCAAGATTTAATAGATAATCAAACAAACCCGACGATTGCACCACTTGCTTCGGATGGAGAAGTAACGCTTCGTTTAACTGCTAAACATCAAGATGTAAAGAAAGCAGAAGCGCTTATACAGCAGACGGAGGATTTGATTTTAGAAAGAGTAGGAGAGTTTTTCTACGGATATAATCAAGATTTTCTTCATAATAAAGCGATTGATTTATTAAAGAAAAAAGGTTTGACTTTAGCTTGTGCAGAAAGTTTAACAGGCGGGCTATTCGGAAATCAAGTAACAGAAAATGCGGGTGTTTCCTCTGTATTTAAAGGTGGAGTCATCTGCTATCATAATGATGTGAAGCAACATATGTTGCAAGTGCCTGTAGAAGTACTGCAAACAGTAGGTGCTGTAAGTGAACAATGTGCTCGTTATCTTGCTGAAAATGTAAAGGCACAATTGAAGGCGGATATTGGAATTAGCTTTACTGGAGTGGCGGGACCAGATGCTTCAGAAAATAAAGAACCGGGGACTGTTTTTGTAGGTCTATCAATCAAGGATGAACCTACGCTTGTATATCCTCTCATATTAAGTGGAAGTCGTCAGCAAATCCGAGAACGCTCTGTAAAATATGGATTTTATCATTTGTATAAAAAGCTAGAAGAGCTTTAACCCTCTTCTAGCTTTTTTGTACTGAAAAATCATACATTCTTCTATAGAAAATAAAAAAAATCGAATAAATGTTCGATTTTTGTTGGCAAATTGATATGAAAATAGGTATAATAAGATTAGCAATTCAGTTAAGGAGGAATTTTGAATGAGTGATCGTCAAGCGGCATTAGATATGGCGTTGAAACAAATAGAGAAGCAATTCGGTAAAGGTTCCATTATGAAATTAGGAGAACAGGCAGAACGTAGAGTTTCTACAGTACCAAGTGGTTCGTTAGCACTTGATGTAGCTTTAGGTGTTGGTGGTTATCCGCGAGGCCGTATTATTGAAATCTACGGACCTGAAAGCTCAGGTAAAACAACGGTTTCCTTACATGCGATTGCAGAAGTGCAACGCCAAGGTGGACAAGCAGCATTTATTGATGCAGAACATGCGATGGATCCAGTATATGCACAAAAGTTAGGTGTTAATATTGATGAGTTATTATTATCACAGCCTGATACAGGAGAACAAGGTTTAGAAATCGCAGAAGCATTAGTACGAAGCGGTGCGATCGATATCATCGTAATTGACTCTGTAGCAGCTCTTGTACCAAAAGCAGAAATCGAAGGGGAAATGGGTGACTCTCACGTCGGTTTACAAGCGCGTTTAATGTCACAAGCACTTCGTAAGCTTTCTGGTGCGATTAACAAATCAAAAACAATTGCAATCTTCATTAACCAAATTCGTGAAAAAGTTGGGGTTATGTTTGGAAATCAACTACAAGTTGCTTAATCAGAGTGTTACGTTTTAATCTTTATTGTCTTCTTCATATAAACCTTAATAAGAAAATTTCTTATGAGGAGAGGTTAAAGTGACAGTGACAGTGGGAAACAGAACTTATCGAAATATAGAGCAATGGCAAGTGGATTTTATTGCGCAACATGCCGATAGAAAATTGAAAGACATTGGCAAAGAAATTAACATAGATGAAAGGCGAGTTGGTGAGATTTTAAAATTACTCGGAATTAAAAGAGTTAGACATAAAAAAATCTACCTGCCTCAAACTATGGAAGTTGAGCGAGAGTTAAAAAATCCATATTTAACACATGTTGAAATTGCAGCTAAGTATGGCGTGACAGATACATGTGTGGCCAAAAGAAGAAAAGAGCTAAATGTAAAGGTTAGGAAGAAAAATTACGATACTTTAATTTAACAGCAAGTTGAACAAATGCTGTTAAACCTTGATTTAGCATTTGTTAAACAAAAAAGAATTGATAAGTGGTCTGTTGATTTCTATTTAGGTAGAAAATATTGTCTAGATGTCCATGGGAAATGGTCACATTCACTAAAAAAAGTCAAAGAGCGGGATAAACGAAAAACTTTATTTATGCAGGAAAATTTTTATAAATATCTCGTTGTATATGAAGAAGAATTAGCGAATAAAGAAAAAGTAATACAAAAGATTAAGGAGTTTACTATGGGTTTCCCTTGCTAGTGATAGCATGTTAAAAAACCTTGTGAACCTTATTGCCTAAGGGTGTAGCTATTTAAATAGCTGCTAACGGTGAAGCCCTCCATAATATCAGGGTAATACCGTGCCAAGCTTCATGTTTATATGAGGAAGGTGTAGAGACTACCGAAAAGGACTTTTTAGTTAACTGAGTAGGGTACGGCAGAAGATAGGCTCCTGCTGGAAGTGCAAGGCTCTCTATGAGGAGATGAAGAGATAGTCCATACTATAGAAATGGAAAATCTATAGATTACGCCAGAAACAACTCCAGGTGGTCGTGCGTTGAAATTCTATTCAACAGTTCGTCTCGAAGTGCGTCGTGCTGAGCAATTAAAGCAAGGTAATGACATTGTGGGTAATAAAACAAAAATAAAAGTGGTAAAAAATAAAGTGGCACCGCCTTTCCGTGTGGCTGAAGTTGATATTATGTACGGAGAAGGGATTTCAAGACAGGGTGAAATTTTAGATATGGCTTCTGAACTGGATATTGTCCAAAAAAGTGGTGCTTGGTATTCTTATAATGAAGAGCGCTTGGGACAAGGACGTGAAAACTCAAAGCAATTCTTAAAAGAAAATCCAGAACTTACGGATGAAATTGCATTCTTCATTCGTGAACATCATGGGATTGGTGAAGATGCTGCAACTGAGAGCACAGAAGAAGGAACTCTTCTTGACTAATAAAAGACACGATTTCGTGTCTTTTATTTTTTATCCTGCAATAATATGTAATGAGTTTTTTTGTTAAGGTACTCTCACATATGCAAATTGATTTGGTAAGGGCTGGCATCATTGGTGAATATAAACTTTCTTCGTTAAAAGAAGATTTTCATGACAAAGGTAAAGAAAGTAAAAGTAGACAACGCTTGACAATGAAAAATGCGATAGATACAATGAGAATGTATATTTTTTCTTATATACGATACACTCTTCTCTAGAAGAGAAGTAACATTCGGAGTAGGTTCTATACCTTTTCGAAATAATAATATGACATTTTAATTGTGAAATGAAGAAAGTCCCTTAAAAAAGCGGGGCGACGGTCTTTGCTGTACGTTGCAAATCAATGTACATGCCGACAGTCTTTTTTCATTCATAGCAAGGGGAGGTGAAATCATGAGTAGTACAGTTTGGGTACTCATCTCCATTTTGCTTGCAACAGTCGGTGCAGTTGTTGGCTTTTTTGTTCGAAAGTCTATTGCAGAAGCGAAGATTAATGGTGCAGCAAACGAAGCGAGACGCATTTTAGAAGATGCAAATCGCGAAGCAGAGGCACTTAAGAAAGAAGCGCTTTTAGAAGCAAAGGATGAAATTCATACACTTCGTACAGAAGCTGAATTAGAAATTCGTGACCGTAGAAGCGAATTACAAAAACAAGAAAATCGTTTAATGCAAAAAGAAGAGAACCTTGATCGTAAAGACGAGACGCTCGATAAACGCGAGCAAATGTTAGAAAAGAAAGAGGAATCTCTTGTAGCGAGACAACAACAGATTGAAGAGTTGGAAAGCAAAGTGGGAGAGTTAGTTCAAAAGCAACAAACGGAATTAGAGCGCATTTCCAATCTGACACGCGAACAAGCGAAAGCAATCATTTTAGGAAAAGTGGAAAGTGAAATTTCTCATGAAATTGCCGTTATGGTAAAAGAAAGTGAAGTTCGTGCGAAAGAAGAGGCGGATAAGAAAGCAAAAGAGATTTTATCTCTTGCAATGCAAAGATGTGCAGCTGATCATGTTGCTGAAACAACCGTTTCGGTTGTAAATCTTCCAAATGACGAAATGAAAGGACGTATCATCGGACGAGAAGGACGTAATATTCGTACGTTAGAAACGTTAACGGGTATTGACCTTATTATTGATGATACGCCAGAAGCGGTAATCCTATCAGGATTTGATCCAATTCGTCGTGAAACAGCTCGTATCGCTCTTGATAAGCTCGTTCAGGATGGACGTATTCACCCAGCGCGTATTGAGGAAATGGTTGAGAAATCAAGACGTGAAGTGGATGAGTATATTCGTGAAGTGGGAGAACAAACGACATTTGAAGTGGGTGTACATGGATTACATCCAGATTTAATCAAGATTTTAGGTCGTTTGAAATTCCGTACAAGTTATGGTCAAAATGTGTTAAAACACTCTATGGAAGTAGCGTATTTAGCAGGACTTATGGCAGCGGAGCTTGGCGAGGACGAAAAGCTAGCGAGACGTGCAGGTCTATTGCATGATATCGGAAAAGCAATTGACCATGAAGTAGAAGGCAGTCACGTTGAAATTGGTGTTGAACTCGCAACGAAATATAAAGAGCATCCAGTTGTTATTAACAGTATCGCATCTCACCATGGTGATACAGAGCCAACTTCCATTATTGCAGTTTTAGTTGCAGCAGCGGATGCGCTATCAGCTGCAAGACCAGGAGCTCGTAGTGAGACATTGGAAAACTATATTCGCCGTCTTGAAAAGTTAGAAGAGATTTCAGAATCCTATGAAGGAGTGGAGAAATCCTTTGCAATTCAAGCAGGACGCGAAGTTCGCATCTTGGTAAAACCAGATACAATCGATGATTTAGAAGCTCATCGTTTAGCACGTGATATCCGAAAACGTATTGAAAATGAACTGGATTATCCAGGACATATTAAAGTAACAGTTATTCGTGAAACACGTGCAGTGGAATACGCAAAATAAAGTGGTGAAATACCACTTTATTTTTTTGTGTTGGAATTGGGTAATATAAAATAAAGCGTTTGTAAATCACCTTTATTCGATTTCAATTCTAATTGGCTAGAATAGAAGAAAAGTTTAAATGAGCAGTTTGTTTTTCTTATAAGTAAACAACTTGTAAGGTAGTAATAAAATAAGTATATAAATCCATTTTGATTTTTCGACGTATAAGCCACGGCTAATGGATAACAAAAGGTAATCTGTACTCGTTTTTTCTTTTTGTTTTCACTTGGCATGGGGCAGGAAAAGGATCTGGCCGCTCCTATGCATGGCTGGATGCGCTCTCCCATCTAAAAAGAAGGGTTTTATGTTGTTTTTTAATTTGTATTTATATAGTACATAGGAAGGGTAATGGATATGAGAATATTATTTGTTGGAGATGTAGTAGGATCCCCTGGAAGAGGTATGATTCAACAATACGTACCAGGGTTAAAGAAAAAATATACGCCTACAGTAACAATTATTAATGGAGAAAATGCTGCGGGTGGTCGTGGTATTACAGAGAAAATTTACCGAAACTTTTTAGAGTGTGGTGCACAAGCAGTTACGCTTGGGAATCATGCTTGGGATAATCGTGAGGTATTTGAATTTATAGATGATGCAAAATATCTTGCAAGACCAGCTAATTTCCCAGAGGGGACACCAGGAAAAGGACTTATTTTTGTAAATTGTAACGGTACAGAAGTAGCGGTAATTAACTTACAAGGGCGTACGTTCCTTCCTCCAATTGATTGTCCATTCCGAAAAGTGGATGAATTAATTAATATTGCAAAAAAGCGCACGAATATTATCTTTATTGATTTTCATGCTGAGACAACAAGTGAAAAACAAGCACTTGGTTGGTATGTAGATGGACGTGCTACAGCAGTAGTAGGGACACATACACATGTTCCAACAGCAGATAATCGTATTTTACCAAGCGGAACAGCTTACATTACAGATGTTGGAATGACTGGTCCATATGATGGGATTTTAGGTATGGATCGTGAAGCTGTACTGAAGAAGTTTTTAACGAATTTACCTGTACGTTTTGAAGTAACAAACGGAAGAACACAGTTAAGTGCAGTATTAATTGATGTGGATCCAAATACAGGAAAAGCGAAGAAGATTGAACGTATTTTAATTAATGATGATCAGCCATTTTTCGAATAATATCTTTTAAAAGTTAGAAAAAACATTATATTTTAATTTTTTAGAAAAATTACAGGAATTTAGCAGGAATACATGTCTTTCCTCGTGAATATAAGTTAAAGTGAAATAATCGCTAATACTTTTTAAAGAAACGAGGAGGAAACGAGGAATGGAAATATTAAAAGTTAAAGCAACTTCGGTCCCTAACTCTGTAGCCGGTGCACTTGCTGGGGTTATTCGCGAACGCGGAACAGCAGAAATCCAAGCTATTGGCGCAGGTGCATTAAATCAAGCCGTGAAGGCAGTAGCAATTGCAAGAGGGTTTGTAGCGCCTAGTGGTTTGGATTTGATTTGTATCCCAGCTTTTACAGACATTATGATTGATGGTGAAGAACGTACAGCAATAAAATTAATTGTAGAACCTCGTTAAGTTTGAACAACCTGTTTGCTTCCATGCAAACAGGTTGTTTTTATGGGGAAGGAGGAATAAAAGTGAAAGTGTTTGATGCACACTGTGATGTACTATGGCAATTATGGAATGCAAAAGGAAAGAAGAATTTTCAAAATGATCCGTCTCTACATATTACATTTGAACAATTGGAAAAAAGAAAAGGAAGCATACAATGCTTTGCGATATACGTACCTGAAAGCGTTTCGTATGAGCGACGTTTTGAAGCTGCGTTATCTATGATAGATATATTTTATAACCAGATTTTATCGTTGCCGAGCATGAGATTGATTCAGACAAAAAAAGATATAGAGCAGTTAGGAGCAAACGAAATTGGTGCCATTTTAACATTAGAAGGAGGCGAAGCAATTGGAAAAGAAATGATCAAATTACGCACGCTCTATCGTTTAGGAGTTCGATCTATGGGACTCACGTGGAATCATGCGAATTTATTAGCTGATGGAGCGTTGGAAACAAGAGGAGCAGGACTTACTACATTTGGTAAGAAAGTTGTAGAAGAATTGAATGCGTTTCGTTTATGGACAGATGTGTCTCATTTAAATGAAAAAGGTTTTTGGGATGTGATGGAAATTGCTCAATATCCAATTGCGTCACATTCAAATTGCTATGGGCTTTGTCAACACCCGCGTAATCTGAAAGATGAACAAGTACAAGCACTTATTCAAAAAGATGGTGTAATTGGTGTAACATTTGTTCCAGAGTTTTTAACTAATCATAGGCCTGCTTATATGGATGACATATTACGGCATGTGGAACGCATTTGTTCACTTGGAGGAGAGTGTAATATAGGATTTGGTTCGGATTTTGATGGTATCACAGAAACGGTTGTCGGTGTGGAAGCATATCGGCGTTATGAAAATGTAATCAATGAACTGAGTAAACGATACAGTGAAAGGCATGTTCAAAGCTTTTTATATGATAATTTCATTAATCATATTTCTTTCTAGTTACCTATTTTATAATGTATTTTAATTTGAGGATAAAAATTTAGAAAAATTAAAAAATTCAAATAAAAAATCAAGCCAAATTATTGCATTTTTTTCATTGTAAGGCTAGAATTGTAGACGAATTAAGATTACGCAAAACATTCAGGGAAATCTGAAGAGGTATAATTTGCGTCCATTGTAGTTTCTTTGTATAAAAAGTGCTACACTAATACTGTAAAAAAATACACTACAATGAATGCAGCCAAAAGGGGTGTAGGAGATGATTAGTCAACTTTCATGGAAAGTTGGAGGACAACAAGGTGAAGGAATTGAAAGTACAGGAGAAATTTTCTGTATTGCATTAAACCGCTTAGGGTATTACCTTTACGGTTACCGCCACTTTTCATCACGAATTAAGGGTGGTCATACTAATAATAAAATTCGCGTAAGTACAACTGAAGTGCGCGCGATATCAGATGATTTAGATATTTTAATTGCTTTTGATCAAGAAACAATTGATTTTAACTTCCATGAGCTACGACCAGGTGGAATTGTTGTTGCAGATGCAAAATTTAATCCAACTATACCAGAAAATTCAGATGTAAATCTATACGCAATACCATTTACAGATATTGCTTCTGAGCTAGGTACATCGTTAATGAAAAACATGGTTGCTGTCGGGGCATCTAGTGCAGTATTAGGATTAGATGAAACTGTATATTTAGAAGTTGTTGATGAAATTTTCGGTCGCAAAGGAGAGCAAGTTGTTGCGAAGAATATGGAAGCAATTAAGCAAGGCTCTCAATATATGAAAGAATTACTTGGTGAGAAAGTAAACATGATGCAGCTTGAAAAAGCTGATGGTCAAAAACGTATGTTTATGATCGGTAACGATGCAATTGCATTCGGGGCAGTAGCTGGTGGTGCACGCTTTATGTCAGCATACCCGATTACACCTGCATCCGAAATTATGGAATATTTAATTAAAAAACTTCCTAAGGTAGGCGGAACAGTCATCCAAACAGAGGATGAAATCGCCGCTTGTACAATGGCAATTGGTGCAAACTATGCCGGTGTACGTACGCTAACTGCATCAGCAGGGCCTGGTTTATCTTTAATGATGGAAGCAATTGGTTTAGCTGGTATTACAGAAACACCGCTTGTTATCGTTGATACCCAGCGTGGTGGTCCAAGTACTGGTTTGCCAACAAAACAAGAGCAATCAGATTTAATGGCAATGATTTACGGTACACACGGTGAAATTCCAAAAATCGTAATGGCACCAAGTACTGTTGAAGAAGCATTTTATGACATTGTCGAAGCGTTTAACTTAGCAGAAGAATATCAAGTCCCTGTTATTTTCTTAACAGACTTACAGCTTTCTTTAGGGAAACAAACGGTAGAACCACTGAAGTTAGACCGAGTAGAAATTCGCCGCGGTAAACTTGACTTACAAGCAGAGTTACCAGAGCGTGAAAATAAAGCTTACTTTAAACGTTACGAAGTGACAGAAGATGGTATTTCACCACGCGTTTTACCTGGCATGAAAAATGGTGTTCACCATGTTACAGGCGTAGAACACGATGAAACTGGTAAACCATCTGAATCAGCACTGAATCGTAAAGCACAAATGGACAAACGTTTCCGTAAAATGGAGAATTTAAAATTTAATACCCCTGTATACAAAAATGCCAAGCATGATGACGCTGATGTATTATTAGTAGGTTTTAACTCTACTCGTGGTGCAATTGAAGAAGCGATGGAGCGTTTAGAGCAAGAAGGATTAAAAGTAAATCATGCTCACGTCCGTTTAATTCATCCGTTCCCAACACATGAAATCCTTCCCCTTGTGAAGGGTGCAAAGCGCGTTGTTGTTGTGGAAAATAATGCAACAGGTCAGCTTGCTAACATTATGAAAATGAATCTTGGTAATGGAGAGAAAATTTCTAGTCTGTTAAAATACGACGGAAATCCATTCTTACCAAAAGAAATTTACAACGAATGCAAAAAAGGGGTTGTATTAAATGGCAACATTTAAGGACTTTCGTAACAGCGTAAAACCAAACTGGTGTCCAGGTTGCGGTGACTTCTCAGTGCAAGCGGCAATTCAACGTGCAGCTGCGAACGTTGGTTTAAATCCAGATGAGTTAGCTGTTATTTCAGGTATCGGCTGTTCAGGTCGTATTTCAGGCTATATTAATTCATATGGCGTTCATAGTATTCATGGACGTGCACTTCCAATAGCACAAGGGGTAAAAATGGCAAACCGTGATTTAACAGTTATCGCATCTGGTGGTGATGGAGATGGTTTTGCGATCGGTATGGGACATACCATTCATTCCATTCGTCGTAACATTGACATTACGTACATCGTTATGGATAACCAAATTTACGGTTTAACAAAAGGTCAAACTTCACCACGTAGTGAAGCGGGATTTAAAACGAAAAGTACACCACAAGGTTCAATTGAGCCAGCTTTATCTGTAATGGAAATGGCATTAACAGCTGGTGCGACATTTGTTGCTCAAAGTTTCTCTAGTGATTTAAAAGAATTAACACAGCTGATTGAAGCTGGTATTCAGCATAAAGGGTTCTCATTAATTAACGTATTTAGCCCATGTGTAACTTATAATAAAATAAATACGTATGACTGGTTTAAAGAGAATTTAACAAAACTCAGCACAGTAGAAGGATACGATCCATCTAATCGTATGATTGCTATGCAAACGTTAATGGAAAACAAAGGTTTAGTAACGGGCTTAATTTATCAAAACACAGAGCAGCCTTCTTACCAAGAGCTTGTAAAGGGATATAGCGAAAAGCCTTTAGTGCAAGCAGACTTACAAATGGATCAAAAAATGTTCGATGAACTTGTTGCTGAATTTATGTAATCGTAATAAAAAAGCTGCTTAACGGCAGCTTTTTTTGTTTACCAGAAAAATTCAGAATGTTAAAATAATAAAAGTATCGTCTTGTTAGAAAAGTTGGTTTGTGTGCTGTAGTATGTGGGTATGATACGGTCTCTTTGTTGTTAAATTTGGCTAAACACTTTATACTATGGTAGTGTGTATAGGAATAAAGCAATATGCTTTTTAAAAGGACAAGGTTAAAACAACAAAAAAGGGAATGTCTATTCGTGTCGGGAAGACCCTATTCTTATGGATGGTTAGATCGATTACTTGAATTTCAAGGGGTAAGCTATCTCTCAAACTATTCTAATCTTTAAGATGGGTCTGATTGTCATTAAAATGGACTACAGAGTGTGTATAGTTAAGGTTGAAAGGAGATTACCCATGAACGAGCAACAACGATTAGCAAGTCAACAAGCGAATTCTTCTATGAAAAAAGAAGAAAAAGATTATAGTAAATACTTTGAAAGTGTATATCAGCCACCTTCCTTGAAGGATGCGAAAAAACGCGGGAAAGAAGAAGTGAAAATTGAGCGTGATTTTGGTTTGCCAGAAGAGTTTCGTAACTTTGGTGCTGGAAGAAAGTTTTATATCCGTACTTACGGATGTCAAATGAATGAGCATGATACGGAAGTAATGGCTGGTATTTTTACAGCGCTTGGATATGAACCAACATTTTCGACAGAAGATGCAGACGTGATTCTATTAAATACTTGTGCCATTCGTGAAAATGCTGAGAATAAAGTATTTGGGGAACTTGGTCATTTAAAACCATTAAAACAAAGAAACCCTGATCTTTTAATCGGTGTGTGTGGTTGTATGTCTCAGGAAGAATCTGTTGTAAACAAAATTATGCAAAAAAATCAGCATGTAGATATGGTATTTGGTACACATAATATTCATCGCTTGCCGTACATTTTAAAAGATGCGATGTTCTCAAAAGCGACAGTTGTTGAGGTTTGGTCTAAAGAAGGAGATGTAATTGAAAATCTTCCGAAAGTACGTCGTGGCGATATTAAAGCATGGGTAAATATTATGTATGGATGCGACAAATTTTGTACATATTGCATCGTACCATATACACGCGGTAAAGAACGTAGTCGTCGCCCAGAGGATATTATTAATGAAATTCGTCATTTAGCGGCAAATGGATATAAAGAAATTACGCTGCTTGGTCAAAATGTGAACGCATATGGTAAAGACTTTGAAGATTTAGAATATGGTCTTGGCGATTTAATGGATGAACTTCGTAAGATTGATATAGCACGTGTTCGCTTTACAACAAGTCACCCACGTGATTTCGATGATCACTTAATTGAGGTGCTTGGAAAAGGCGGTAATTTAGTTGAACATATCCACTTACCAGTGCAATCGGGAAGTACAGATATGCTAAAAATTATGGCACGTAAATATTCACGGGAGCATTATTTAGAACTTGTACGTAAAATTAAAGAAACGATTCCGAATGCAGTATTAACAACTGATATTATCGTTGGTTTCCCAAATGAAACAGACGAGCAGTTTGAAGAAACGATGTCGTTATATCGTGAAGTAGGTTTTGATAGTGCATTTACATTTATTTATTCTCCACGTGAAGGTACACCTGCTGCAAAAATGAAGGATAATGTACCGATGGAAGTAAAAAAAGAGCGTTTGCAACGCTTAAATACATTAGTGAATGAATATTCTATGGAAAAGAATAAACGATATGTAGGTCAAATTGTTGAAGTATTAGTTGATGGAGAGAGTAAAAATAATCCTGATGTGCTTGCAGGTTATACACGTACTAATAAGCTTGTAAACTTCGTAGCTCCAAAATCTGCAATCGGTCAGCTTGTAAAAGTAAAAGTAACGGAAGCAAAAACTTGGTCTCTAAACGGGGAATTGGTTGAGGAGCCGATCGAGGTGAAATAATAGATGAAGATTTATACAAAAGATGAAATTGTCGAGCAAGCGAAAGAATTAGCGAAAATGATTTCTGAAACAGAAGAAGTGGATTTCTTTAAACGTGCAGAAGCACAAATTCATAAAAATGAAAATGTGAAACGTGCAATTGATGAAATTAAGGCACTGCAAAAACAAGCTGTAAACTTACAACATTATGGTAAATGGGAAGCGTTGAAAAAAGTAGAAGCGGAAATAGACGCCTTGCAAGATAAACTGGATAGCATTCCGGTTGTACAGGAATTCAAATCTTCACAAACATATGTAAATGATTTACTGCAACTTGTAGCAAGTACCATTTCTAATAACGTAACGGATGAAATTTTAATTTCAACTGGTGGTAATGTGTTAAAAGGTGAAACCGGTGCTGAAATAGAGAGTAAAAAAGGGAATTGTGGTTGTTAGGAGAGATGCCTTATAGGCATCTCTTTTTTATTTTTATTCAACTCTATAGTCTTTTGTCAAAAAAAGAATGACACATTCCGCTATTGTCACGCATATGATTAAGTGAATATTGATTGAGGAGGGTTCCGAATGTCCGAATTTAGAGAGATTATTACAAAGGCAGTAGTGGGCAAAGGACGTAAGTATACAAAATCAACGCATACATGTGAATCAAATCATGAGCCGACAAGTATTCTCGGATGTTGGGTAATTAATCACACATATGAAGCAAGAAAGAATGGGAAGTCTGTAGAAATTGAAGGATACTACGATGTGAATACGTGGTACTCATTTGATGAAAACACAAAAACAGAAGTTGTAACAGAACGTGTTAGTTACACGGATGAAGTGAATGTTGGATATCGTGACAAAAATTTTTCAGGTGAAGATTTAGAAATTATTGCTCGCGTTATTCAACATCCAAATTGTTTAGAAGCGATTGTTTCACCAAATGGTAACAAGATTGTTGTAACTGTAGAGCGTGAATTTGTAACAGAAGTTGTCGGTGAAACAAAAATTTGTGTAAATGTAAATCCAGATGGATGTCCAGAGAATGAGGAAGATTTTGAAGTAGATGATGATGAATTTGAAGAGTTAGATCCAAACTTTATTGTAGAAGCAGAAGAAGAGTAATAGAAAGCTAGGGAGAAATTCTTCCTAGCTTTTTACATAAGGTGAATGAACATGTTTCCTTATAAAAATGTGCTATAATGAAGAGAGAGGCTCCTAAAAGAGGAGATAAGAGTGTCCGTGAAGTGCGGCATTTAAATATATAGCACATTTTTATGAAGTATGGAGGAAACAAATGGCCCAGTATACCCCTATGATACAACAATATTTAAAGGTCAAGGCAGACTATCAAGATGCCTTTTTATTTTTTCGTTTAGGTGATTTTTATGAAATGTTTTTTGAAGATGCAGTTAAGGCAGCTCATGAACTTGAAATTACGCTAACTAGCCGAGATGGGGGAAGCAGTGATCGAATACCGATGTGTGGTGTTCCGTACCATGCAGCGAAAAATTATATTGAACAGCTCGTTGAAAAAGGATATAAAGTTGCAATCTGTGAACAAGTAGAAGATCCGAAAACAGCAAAAGGTGTTGTACGTCGTGAAGTTGTTCAATTAATTACGCCAGGAACCATGATGGAGGGGCGTACGATTGATGAAAAAGAAAATAACTTTTTAGCTGCGTTAACTCATTTTGAAGATGGTTCGTATGCATTAGCTTGTAATGATTTAACAACAGGGCAAAATACAGTAACACTGTTAACAGGTTCTGTAGAAGATGTCTTATTAGAAGTCTACGCAACAGGTTCAAAAGAAATTGTTGTGGATTCTACATTTTCAAAAGATGAGCTAAGTAAGCTGACGGAAACATTAAAGATGACAATCTCTTATGAAGATGAAACGAAAGTACCTGAAGGATTAGAGCATCTTGTGAAAAATGTAACCCAAACGAAATTAGTTACAGCAGTAGGGCGCTTATTAAATTATGTATTAAGAACACAAAAACGTTCATTAGATCACCTGCAGTCGGTAGATATTTATTATACCAATCAATTTATGAAAATTGATGTGCATTCAAAGCGTAATTTAGAGCTAACAGAAACACTTCGAACAAAAGAAAAAACAGGCTCTTTATTATGGCTATTAGACAAAACCAAAACAGCGATGGGCGGCCGTATGCTAAAACAGTGGATGGAACGCCCGCTTATACAAAAAGAAAAAATTGAAGAGCGTCTAGAAATGGTTGAAACATTTGTGAATGACTATTTCTTACGTGAAGATTTAAAAGAAAAACTAAAAGAAGTGTATGACCTAGAGCGTTTAGCGGGAAAAGTCGCATATGGTAGCGTCAATGCTCGCGATTTACTGCAATTAAAACGTTCTCTATTGCAAGTTCCGACCATTTTAGAGGCAGTTAGTCTGTTAGACAATTCTTATGCGACAAGATTAATTCAAGGCGCTGATCCATGTGAAAGTTTAACAGAGTTACTAGATAGAAGTATCCAAGAAAACCCACCGCTTTCTATAAAAGATGGAGATATTATAAAAGATGGTTATAATAACAGGCTAGATGAATATCGTTATGTTAGTAAGAACGGAAAAACATGGATTGCAGAGCTTGAAAAACGCGAACGTGATATTACGGGAATTAAATCGTTAAAGATTGGTTACAATCGTATTTTTGGCTACTATATTGAAGTAACAAAGGCAAACCTTGCTTCGCTTCCAGAAGGGCGTTATGAGCGCAAACAGACGCTTGCAAATGCGGAGCGCTTCATTACAGATGAATTAAAAGAAAAAGAAACATTGATTTTAGAGGCAGAAGAAAAAATTGTACAGTTAGAATATGATTTATTTACTGCACTTCGTGAAGAAGTAAAAGTGTTTATTCCTAAATTACAGCACTTAGCGAAAGTAATTAGTGAATTAGATGTACTGCAAAGTTTTGCTACAGTGAGTGAAGAAGAACAATTTGTAAAACCAGTTTTAACAAATAAACGTGAGATCTTTATAAAAGATGGTCGCCATCCTGTTGTAGAAAAAGTTTTGAACGGAAAGTTGTATGTTCCGAACGATTGTGTGATGCCTGAAAACATGGATGTCTTTTTAATTACAGGTCCAAACATGTCGGGGAAAAGTACGTATATGCGTCAATTAGCACTTGTTACTGTTATGTCGCAAATCGGTTGCTTTGTACCTGCAACAGAAGCTGTATTACCAGTCTTTGATCAAATCTTTACAAGAATTGGTGCAGCAGATGATTTAATTTCAGGTCAAAGTACGTTTATGGTCGAAATGTTAGAAGCGAAAAATGCGATTGCAAATGCATCAGAAAGAAGTTTAATTTTATTTGATGAAATAGGCCGCGGTACATCTACGTATGACGGTATGGCACTCGCACAAGCAATCATTGAGCATATTCATGACCAAATTGGAGCGAAGACATTATTCTCAACGCATTACCACGAATTGACTGTATTAGAAGAAAGCTTAGAACAACTGAAAAACGTACATGTTTCAGCTATTGAAGAAAACGGAAAAGTTGTTTTCTTGCATAAAATTCAAGATGGTGCGGCAGATAAAAGTTATGGTATTCACGTTGCCCAGCTTGCTGAACTTCCAGAGAGTTTAATTGCTCGTGCAAAAGAAGTATTAGCACAGTTAGAAGGGCAAGAGGAGATCATCATTCCGAAACGTGCAGAAGTTAAAGTCCAAGAAGAAATTGTTCAAGAACCAGCTGTAGTAAAAGAAGAGGTAGAAACAATACCAGAGAAGAACGAAGAAGCAGAAGAATCACAGCTATCTTTCTTTGCAGCAGAACAATCTCCTAAAAAACAAGAAAAGCTTGCACTGGATCAAAAAGAAGCAGCGGTCTTAACACAAATTAAAAAAATTGATTTACTTGATATGACGCCTCTCGAAGCATTAAATGAATTGTATCGTTTACAGAAAAAGTTAAAGAAAGGATGAGTAAGTAGATGGGGAAAATTCGCAAACTCGATGACCAACTCTCAAACTTAATTGCAGCTGGAGAAGTAGTCGAACGCCCTGCTTCGGTTGTAAAAGAGCTTGTCGAAAATTCCATCGATGCGAATAGTACATCTATTGAAATCCACTTAGAAGAAGCTGGATTATCGAAGATTCGCATCATCGATAATGGGGATGGCATTGATGAAGAAGATTGTATTGTTGCCTTTGAACGACATGCAACAAGCAAAATTAAGGATGAAAATGATCTGTTTCGAATCCGGACGTTAGGTTTCCGCGGTGAGGCATTGCCAAGTATTGCATCTGTTAGTGAATTAGAGTTAATCACAAGCACAGGAGATGCACCAGGTACACATCTTGTTATTAAAGGTGGAGACATTATAAAGCAGGAAAAAACAGCGAGCCGTAAAGGAACAGATATTACAGTTCAAAACCTGTTTTTTAATACGCCCGCGCGCCTTAAATATATGAAAACAATTCATACAGAGCTTGGTAATATTACAGACATTGTGTATCGCATTGCAATGTCCCATCCAGAGGTATCTTTGAAGCTATTTCATAATGAGAAAAAATTGCTTCATACATCTGGAAATGGTGATGTAAGACAAGTACTTGCAGCTATTTACAGTATTCAAGTTGCAAAAAAATTAATTCCGATTGAAGCAGAATCATTAGATTTTACCATTCGTGGCTATGTCACATTGCCTGAAGTAACGAGAGCGTCTCGTAACTACATGTCAACGATTGTAAATGGCCGCTACGTTCGAAACTATGTACTAATGAAAGCAATCCAGCAAGGGTATCATACATTGCTTCCAGTTGGGCGTTATCCAATCGGTTTCTTATCAATTGAGATGGATCCAATGCTAGTTGACGTTAACGTCCATCCAGCAAAATTAGAAGTGCGTTTTAGTAAAGAGCAGGAACTCCTGCAATTAATTGAAAGCACATTACAAGATGCATTTAAAAAAATACAACTTATTCCAGATGCTGGAGTGACAACGAAGAAAAAAGAAAAAGACCAAAGTGTGCAAGAACAATTCTATTTTGAGCATACAAAGCCCAAAGAGCCACCTATGTCTAATATCGTCTTACCAACTGGGATGGATGAGAAGCAAGAAGAAGTGAGTACAATAAAACAAAAGCCCGCGCCGCAACTTTGGCAACCATCAAAGCAAGAATGGCAGCCTCCTGAGTCTTTAGTAAGAGAAGAAAATAAATGGCAACCGTCTAAGCCAATCATTGAAGAATCAATTCCAGAAGCAAAAGATTGGGGTAGCAGCGATGATGGGTTTGAATTAGAAGAAGAGGAAGAAATCCAAGAAATTGAAATGAACGGAAACGATTTACCACCACTTTATCCAATTGGGCAAATGCATGGAACTTATATTTTCGCTCAAAATGATAAAGGCTTATATATGATTGACCAGCATGCAGCGCAAGAGCGAATTAATTATGAATATTTCCGTGATAAAGTAGGTCAAGTAACACAAGAAGTACAGGAGTTACTTGTACCATATCGTATTGATTTATCGCTTACTGAATTCTTACGTGTCGAAGAAGAATTAGAGGAATTGAAAAAGGTAGGATTGTTCCTAGAACAATTTGGTCATCAATCCTTTATTGTCCGCTCACATCCAACATGGTTCCCAAAAGGGAAAGAAACAGAGATTATTGACGAAATGATGCAGCAAGTGGTTAAACTAAAAAAAGTCGATATTAAAAAGTTACGTGAAGAAGTAGCCATCATGATGAGCTGTAAAGCATCAATTAAAGCGAATCAATATTTAACAAACGATCAAATCTTTGCTTTACTCGAAGAACTGCGTACAACAACAAATCCATACACATGTCCGCATGGTAGACCGATTCTTGTGCATCATTCTACTTATGAACTGGAGAAGATGTTTAAGCGGGTTATGTAGTAGTTGTGTACCGTTTATAAAAAGATATATCCGTTATTCTTAGGAAGTAAAAGATTTCTGAGTTAAAGAGCCCTCCGAAAAGTTGTTTTCGGAGGGCTCTTTGTTTTTATGTTTAAATATATATATTTTTCTTATAGAGTAAATGACACAGTTGTTAACTATCTTGATAGACGTTTTCTCCTTATGTAACAAAAATGTTCATTTTATCTTTTTTAAGGTGGCCTGTTTCTTGGCTTAATATATAAATTGATGAGATGTTTCGTAAGGTTTTTAGTATTGGATTTTTTTGCTTTTAAATTAGCTGAGATATTGTCTTAATGTTTCTAATCCTATTTTCAACTCATCGCATGACGATGAGTTTATTACAGCAAATTATCATAATTGCCATGGTTAATGCTTACAAGATTTTTTCCATCAGGTAAACCTACACCACAGTATATTCAGTATCTCGGCAGGGTACTACCTTCGGCGGTGATAAGTCTTTTAGTCATTTACTGGTTCAAGGATGTGAACTTATTATCCGGTAGTCATGGCGCTTCTGAACTGATTGCGGTTACAGTGGTAATATTGCTTCACTTCTGGAAGAGACAAATGCTTCTCTCCATAGTTGGGGGAACAATCATATATATGGTGTTAGTACAATTGGGTTTTTAATTACTTCCATTTGATATTTTACATGAGCAAAATCTGATAGCAACAATGGAAGCTGTTTCTTATCGTAAAGATCACTATTTTACTAATCTTGATGAAAATATATAAAAAATAAGAACAAATTAAAATGATAAAAAAACACTTTATTTTATTGAATAATTTGAATTTTTGTGTTTTAAAGGATAGGATTATTAATATAGACTATCTTATAAATGATAGTCTATGACTTTTTAATTTTGATTTAGTATTAGTTAATTTAAATGATGTACTACAAGCTGAATACGAAGATAATAGCTTGTTGATATGGAGGGGAATATATTGCCACAAAGTCACTTTGGACGGTCTAATAAACAAATAAGAAAACATGTTGAGATACTTGATGGTACTAGAAGTCCGCATATCTTATTAAAGAATGCGACTTATTTAAATTCATATATGCGTGAATGGGTTATGGCAAATATTTGGATTTTTGATGATCGTATTGTATATGTAGGGGGAAAATTGCCACAACAACTACATGATTGTGAAGTAATTGATTGTCATGGAAAGTATGTAGTACCTGGTTATATCGAACCGCATGCACACCCTTATCAATTATATAATCCTCAGACATTAGCGAATTATGCGATGCAATTAGGTACAACAACGTTAATTAATGATAATTTGACCATTTTCTTTGAGCTACAACGTGAAGTAGCATTTGATTTATTAGATAATTTACAAAATATCCCTGCAAGTATGTACTGGTGGTGCCGTTACGATGGACAAACCGAATTGCAAAATGAAAGCTTGATATTTAACAGTGAAGAAATATCGGCATGGCTTCAGCATGAAGCAGTTCTTCAAGGCGGTGAACTAACAGCATGGCCGAGATTATTAAATGGCGATGATCAGATGCTATCTTGGATACAAGAAACAAAAAAGTTAAAGAAAAAAGTAGAGGGACATTTTCCAGGAGCATCCGAAACAACGTTAGCAAAGCTAATGTTGCTGGGGACTGATTGTGATCATGAAGCAATGACAGGTCAGGAAGCCTTAACACGTCTTATGCATGGTTACACAGTATCTCTTAGAAACTCTTCTATCCGACCGGATTTAGAAATTTTACTAAAAGAATTACTGGAATTAGGTGTTCGTCAATTTGATAGATTCTTCTTTACAACAGACGGTTCGCACCCGTCTTTTTATGAAAATGGTATGAATGATACAATGATTGCAATAGCAATAAAACAAGGAATCCCATTAATAGATGCTTATCATATGGCAAGTTATAATATTGCTCGTTATTATAATATGGAGCATCTACATGGTACGATTGCTACAGCAAGAATTGCTAATATTAATATATTGGAAAGTAAAGAAAATCCTACTCCAATTAGTGTTATTGCAAAAGGACAATGGATTAAACGTGATGGAATAAATAAAAATGAATCATTAAACGTAGAATGGGATAAATTCCAAGTAGTTCCTTTACAATTAGACTGGTGTTTACAGAAAGAAGATATGATTTTTTCTGATGCAAATGGTATAAAGTTATTGAATAATGTTATTACAAAGCCATATGCTAGTGAAATTGATTTAAAATGTGATGAACTTTCTTTTGAACATGATGAATGTTTCCTTATGATGATTGCTCGTGATGGTACTTGGTGAGTTAATACAGTAGTGAAAGGTTTTGCAAATCGATTAGGAGGCTTTGCAAGCTCTTATTCCGGTACGGGTGATATCATTCTTATTGGAAAGAGTAAAGAAGATATGCGAAGTGCTTTTAAAAGAGTGAAAGAAATCGGTGGTGGAATAGTAATAACTGAAAGGAATAAAATTTTACATGAAATTGCTCTACCTTTATTAGGGATCATGTCCGACTTAGAAATGAGTTCCTTAATACACGAAGAGAAAATTATGGTGAAATTACTTCAAGAACGAGGTTATCACTTTAATGACCCGTCCTTTACGTTACTATTCTTCTCTGCAACACACTTACCTTTCATTAGAGTGACGCCAATAGGGTTATACGATGTGAAGAATAGAAAGGTCCTTGTTTCTCCCATAAAACGAAATTTACATATGATAGGTGAAATAAGTAATTAGTCATATTTCATTAGTATTGTGGATTTCGAATAAATAAACCTGTGCTATTAGTAATGGGGGGAAGTCAAGGTGCGCAGTGGATAAATGGTATGATTAGAGATAATTTAAATAAATTATTAGAGAAGTTTAATATTGTGCATATGTGTGGAAAGGGAAAAATGGATCCATCCAGGTAGAAGGCTATAAACAGTTCGAATATGTAGGAGAGGAATTACCGGATATACTTAATCTTGCGAGTGTTGTTGTTTCAAGGGCAGGTTCTACCGCTATTTCTGAACTTATTGGTTTTGAAAAAGCCGATCCTTTTAATCCCGCTCACTAGTGGTTCTAGTAGAGGAGATCAAATTATAAACACGGAATATTTCAGGCATTCATGTTACGCTGAAGTATTACTTCAAGAAGATACAACAGGCTACAAATTTATTAATTCGATAAATCAATTATATAAAGACAGAGAAAGATATATTCAAAATATGAATAATTATAGAAGAAAAGATGATGAGGGAACTACTCAATTAGTTGATTTAATCTGTGAGATGGCTAAGTAATGAGAAGGGTTATATACGTAAGTGTTAATGAATTGCATGACTGAATTAAGCTTTTGTGTTTGGAGAAAAGTTATCTTTATGGAGAAGATAAGCCATTTAATACTGATGATACAAAAGCTGTACAAGCAGAGACTAAATAGGTGAAATTTACTAAAGATATGGGAAATCAGGTGGATTTAATAGATTCACTTTCAATCATAAAGAAATAAAAGGATCATATTTAGTGCAGTAAAAAACACCCAGGATAAACCCTTGAATTTATCCTGGGTGTCTTGTTTTAAAGTGTAATTTTTATCCGCATTAATAGGCAGTAAGACCCCGATTGGTAAAAGATAATCCCAAGTAGGGAATGAAGCCCCCGTATTGATGGGAATTTCACTGTATGTAATGAGTTGTCATTTATCGTAAGTGTAGGGTTAAATAGTGTCTATAATTCAAGCGTTGAATAATGAGATAAGTACTTTCCAACATACAGACCACTTGCTGCTGCTTGAGATAATGAATGAGTAATGCCCGAACAATCTCCAATCAAATACAATCCTTTAATAGTTGTCTCAAATCTTTCGTTGATTTTAATCGTAGGAGCATAAAACTTCCCATCAATCCCATATAGTAGTGTATCCTTGTCAATAGGTTCTTCGATAAATTGTTCTAAACGTAACAAAAAATCTTTGAGGGCTCCAATATATAATGGAGGGATTTCTTTATTAAGATCTCCGTAATCTCCCTGTAGTGTAGGTTGTATACGATTATATTTCATCATTCTTTCTACTGTAGGTTGTTTTTTTAATAAATCCTCTAAGCGCTGCACAACAATTCGATCTCGTCCCTGATTAATTCCTCTAATAATTTTTTTTGCGTATAAATTGGCCTCTTTGAGAGTATGGAAATAGCGTGGAATAAATAAAGTGAAATTTAAATTAGAAGTGTCATTACCTTGCTCTCGAAAGTTTTGACCGTCGGGCATAACTAAACCTTCTTCATACTTACGAATAATACGTCCTTTTGGATTCATACAGTAAGTAGTTGCTGTGAAATTTTTATGTTGATAAGAAAGTTTTGTTTCAAATGTGTCTTTTAATATCGAGCGTAGCTGATATTCTTTCATCTCTACTCGGATACCTAAATCTACACGAGCTTGCTCCTGTACAATTCCAAGAGAAGAGCATTTTTCTTTTAACCAGTCTGCCCCAGAACGCCCAGTTGCAAATACCACCTGTCTAGAGTGAATAACCCCTTGATTTGTAGTTATTTTAAAATGTTGCTCCTGCTTAACGATATATTGTACATCTATGTGAAATTGGATATCTATCTTGTTACGTAAAAATTCATAGAGTTGCTGAAAAATGTTTGTTGAAAGTGTAGTACCTAGATGTCTTACTTGTGTTGATAACATCTGTAAATCGCACGCCTCAGCTTTTTGGGTAAGGCTTTGATTCTCTGTTGAATATTTTGGAGTTATGTCTCCGCCAAAACGACATAGAATCTCGTCTACTTCATCCATTAGTTTTAGAAAAGTTTTTTTACCTACTTTTTTTTCTAGTTCTCCTCCGAACCCATTTGTGTAATTAAATTTCCCTTCAGATTTCCCTAAACCACCGAATCCAAAATATTTATCACATGTATTACAAGTACATGAATTACCCGTATCTAAAGGACAATTTCTATGTTCTAATGGTTTGCCTTTATCAAGAATTAAAATTTTTTGGTTGCTTTTAGCTAGTACATAAGCCATAAAAACAGCACTTACTCCGCCACCAATGATTGTAACATCATACATATTCTTTCACCTGCTATTGAATAGTTTGCTTGCTATCTTTCTAGTGTATAACAAGTTTTCGAAGTTGGGAAATAGCTTATCTTTATTAGAGGGATAAACGATTTTTTCTCATAAGTTATTAAAGAGTGAATGCAATGAATTATTCTTTTGTTGATTTCGACATTATCTACATTTTATCTTTACTTTTCTCTATTGATCTATTTATCTCGCATTAACGGGCAGTAAGCCCCCACCTCAAAATTCAGAGAAAAACGGGGAAGATAGGTGGGGATCAACTGCTCGTAAAAGCCCGATTGATTCAACTGATAATCAGTGGGGAATGAAGAAAAACTCCACTGATTAAAGTTTCACTTTATTATAAGAACTGGTTGTAAATAATGAAGCAGCCAAATCAAGGTTCAGTAATAGTAAAAAAGTGTGCAAGTAAGTAACTGTTTATACACATAAAGAGGATGCCTTATAAAGGCATCCTTTCTTTTACTTAGTAGATAACATTTTATCATTTTGTACCTCTGATTCATTATGGGAAAAATAATCATTTCTTAATATTCTCCATAAATAGCCTACAAAAGCTCCAAATATTGCAGGTAAAATCCAACCCATTCCCACCGTATATAATGGAATAAAATGATAAAGGCTTTCGATAACATGTATTTCAATGTTACTTTGCTTTAAGCCATCAACGATACTAATGAAAGCTGTTCCTGCTAAACTACCTACGTAAACAGATGAGTAACCTTTAAAAGATTTATGAAAAAAAGATAAAATAATTAAAACGATGGTTAAAGGATAAATCATAGTTAATATTGGAACAGAAAATAATATAATTTGAGTTAAACCTAGGTTAGCAAGAGACATACTAATGAAACAAAGAATTCCAATCCATGTTTTATAACTAAAATATGGAATAATTCTAGAAAAATATTGACCACAAGAAGTGATAAGGCCAATGGATGTCGTTAAGCAAGCAAGAGTAAATACTAATCCTAATAGAATACTACCTAAATTCCCAAATAAATGAGTAGTCACAACTGTTAAAATAAGTCCACCATTTTCAGTTGAAAGAATCAAAGACTGGCTAGTAGCTCCTAAATGCCCTAGCATCAGATAAATAATTGCTAAAAAAGCGCCTGCGATTATC
This sequence comes from Bacillus sp. TL12, assembly GCF_022625245.1. Taxonomy (NCBI): domain Bacteria; kingdom Bacillati; phylum Bacillota; class Bacilli; order Caryophanales; family Bacillaceae; genus Bacillus; species Bacillus sp. TL12. Next base: position 74,962 of record NZ_JAJJBY010000014.1, read on the forward strand.
CCTGTCTTAATAGTGATATGAGTTATCTTTTTTGAATCATGGATACCTCTTTTTTTAATTGCTGTAATAACAACACTTCCAAAAAGAAGAGCAGATAAAGCGTCCATTGTTAAGTAACCATCTATAACGCCTTTAAATATAGCGGTATGTTCATACTTTTGAGATGGTATTCCATATTCTCCAATTGGATGTAATATACTTTGAATAAATATAATTGCAATAATTCCTAGTATAATGGGAGTTAAAACTTTACCAATTCGATCAAATAATTTAGAAGGATTTAGACATAACCAAAAATTTAAAGAAAAATAAAGAATGGTATAAATAAAAAGTGATAAACCTTGGGTCTTTAACTCATTCGGAAGAAACGGAACAGCCCCCATTTCAAAAGCTACACTTCCTGCACGTGGAATAACTAAAAATGGACCAAGACATAAGTATGTTATGAGTGTGAAGGTTATTGAAAATTTTGGATGTACATGATTGGTTAATGCTTGTAAACTTCCGAACTTAGCGATAGCAGTTACACCTAATATTGGTAGACCAACTGAAGTAATAAGGAAACCCATCATTCCTTCCCAAATATTTGCTCCAGCGGCATGCCCTAAGGAAGGGGGGAAAATCAAGTTGCCTGCTCCAAAAAATAGAGCGAATAACATAAGACCGATATATAAGTTATCTTTAATTGAAAAATTTTTCATTTTTATTCCTCCTGCTTTCATCTTTTTAATTTCTATGACTTTTTTAATGTCTTTTCATTTTTACGTAGAAAATAAAAAAACTCACCTCCACAATCAAATATGCATAATATGCTTGATTGCTGAGGCGAGATTATCGCGGTACCACCCAACTTTTCTATTTCCTCACGGTAAATAGACTTAGTAAGTCAATATGACTTTAGTTCGATAACGAGAACTATATCGTTGCTTTCTACTAGATACAATTTTTCCATCTTTCAAAAGCAAAGCTCCAAGACTACCTTCAAAGAGATCTCATAATCGTTCTTTCAGCCAGTGAAACGACTCTCTGTGTATGAGAATTCTCTTTTACTCCTTCTTTTCAACGCCATTATGTATTCAATTTATATAAAAAGCCCCAACATTTGATCGATTCCTGAAAAATCAATCAAATGTTGGGGCGAGGTTATCACGGTACCACCCAACTTTTCTATTTCCTTACGGTAAATAGACTTAGTAAGTCAATATGACTTTAGTTCGGTAACGAGAACCATATCGTTGCTTTCTACTGGATACAATTTTTCCACCTTTCAAAAGCAAAGCTCCAAGACTACCTTCAAAGGGGTATCATAATCGTTCTCTCAGCCAGTGGAACGACTCTCTGTGTATGAGAATTCTCTTTTACTCCTTCTTTTCAACGCTGTTATGTATTCAATTCATATAAAAAGCCCCAATATTTGATTCTGAAAATCAAATATTGGGGCGAAAGTATCACGGTACCACCCAATTTCCCCTATTTCCCTCACGAAAAACAGGCTTTATAAGTTTAACGAATAAAATTAAACTTAGGTCTGCTAACGGGACCAACCGTTACTTACTAATCTAGACATGAAATAGCTATTTCACAAGTAAAGCTCCAAGGCTACCTTCAATGATTCGATCGTTACCACCCTTTCAGCCTTGGGGCAGCTCTCTGATACGCTCCTAATCATCTACTCTCCTCTTCATCGCAGATAAAATCATGACAAATTACATGTGCTTAAGTTGTTATAACGGATTATAAAAAAATATAAGCTATTCTGTCAATACATTTTTTGATCAACTCATCATTTCGCATTCTTAGGATTTGATTGAAAGGCGAGATTCCTATGTATAAAAATACTAGTATTATTAAATTTGGTAGACTATTCCAATGATTTTTAGAGTTAAGGAAAATTGTTTCATTCGGTATTTCCATATTTTTTTGGAGTACACGATAAGAAAAAAAGAGATTTTTATATTTAGTCTTAGGATCAATGGTGAGTAACTATTCCTAAAAATTTTATATATTCAAAAAATATTTATTGGTAATTTGAATAATGAAAATATCGCTGTTTGTTACTAATATATTTAGTATTCCCTAATCGATTAACCCATATTAATTTCCAAGAAAAGTAATTGTATTTTTCAGACAAATCAATTATTATAAAATAAGTAATTTTATGAAGAAAGGAAGATAGGGGAATTTGTTCTAATTGTTAGGAATGAGTTTAGAGCAGCTTTAAAAGAGAGAAAATGACGCTTGCTTGATCACTTTGTTACCTAATAAAAATTGTAGTATTGTATGTTGCTTATGAATCGTGGATGAGGAGGAAGTAAAGTGGCAAATAAAGAACTAAAAAGGGGATTGGAAGCGCGTCATATTCAAATGATTGCCTTGGGTGGTACAATTGGTGTTGGTTTATTTATGGGATCAGCCAGCACGATTCGGTGGACAGGCCCATCGGTAATGCTAGCTTATGCAATTGCCGGGATTTTTATATTTTTCATTATGCGTGCGATGGGAGAAATGTTGTATGTAGAGCCTGGTACAGGTTCATTTGCGACATTTGGCCATAAGTATATACACCCATTAGCAGGATATATGACAGCATGGAGTAACTGGTTCCAGTGGGTGATTGTTGGGATGTCAGAAATTATAGCAGTTGGGGCATACATGCAGTACTGGTTCCCGGATCTGCCTGCTTGGGTGCCAGGTATCATCACAATGGTGATTCTTGGTGCGGCGAATTTAATTTCTGTTAAATCATTTGGTGAATTTGAATTTTGGTTTGCGATGATTAAAATTGTTACCATTGTGTTGATGATTATTGCAGGATTTGGACTTATCTTCTTTGGACTTGGTAACGGAGGGAATGCGATTGGATTATCGAACCTTTGGGAAAACGGCGGCTTCTTTACGGGTGGCTGGTCAGGGTTCTTCTTTGCGCTATCACTAGTTGTTGGGGCTTACCAAGGCGTTGAATTAATTGGAATTACAGCTGGTGAAGCAAAAGATCCGAAAAAAACGTTAACGAAAGCAATTCAAAGTACAATTTGGCGTATTTTAATTTTCTATATCGGTGCAATTTTTGTTATTGTAACTGTTTATCCTTGGGATCAACTCAACTCAATTGGCAGCCCGTTTGTAGCAACTTTTGCGAAAATTGGGATTACAGCAGCAGCTGGACTGATTAACTTTGTTGTAATCACAGCTGCAATGTCTGGATGTAACAGTGGTATTTACAGTGCAGGTCGCATGCTTTATACATTAGGGGTGAATGGACAAGCACCAAAATACTTCACAAAAATTTCCCGTAATGGTGTGCCTTTATTTGGTACGGTTGGTGTGTTGATTGGTTTAGCAGTTGGTGTTATTTTAAGTTATATTGCACCAAAAAACTTATTCGTGTATGTATACAGCGCAAGTGTACTTCCTGGTATGGTTCCGTGGTTTGTCATTCTGATTAGTCAAATTCGATTCAGAAAAGCAAAAGGAGCTGAAATGGAAAATCATCCGTTCAAAATGCCTTTTGCGCCTGTTACAAATTATGTAACGATTGCCTTTTTAGTTATGGTATTAATCGGTATGTGGTTCAATGAAGATACACGAATTTCACTTATTGTAGGTATTGTTTTCCTAGCGATCGTTGTCATTAGTTTTTATGCTTTTGGAATAGGAAAACGTGTTCCAGTAGATGTTCAAACAGAGAACGAAGTGGTTAACCGTTAATTTGCTTCGTTTGTTTAACATTTCTCTCATTAATAACATTAAAAATTTTTGATGTAGGTATAAAGAAGCTCAAATGAATTGTAGAGCTAATATAAAGCAAACAACCGGTGAGAAAGACTCATTAGGTTGTTTGCTTTTTTGTATTGTTTTTTTATTTTTTAGTGGTAGCAATTACTTAGAAACACTATTTTTCACTTGTAAAGTGGATGAGTAAAAAGTTGTGGAAGTGGATGGTCCTTTTAAAATGAATATCCCTTATTATAAAAGAGAAGGGTAGTATGCTTTAAATATTTTGATTATGTTTTCATCCAGAAAATATAAAGTTTTTTAGGTTGAGCGGTTAGGTTTTCTATTCAAATAGACTGGTTTTAGAAAGGAGAAAGCCAATGAAATTTGCAATTTTATTCGTTATTATTATTGTAATTGCATCACTTTTAGGAACGGTGTTCGTTACAAGAAACGCGGAGGAAAATTACGGTCAGTCTACGAAGCAGAATGTAAAGAATTTGTCTGCTATTTATATCGTTCTTCTTTTAAGTCTGCTTATAGGAGTTACGTGGTATGCGGTTGCTGTCTTGTAGTCTTGCTACTTTTGATAAATAGGTAGCCTAAATGAAATGGAATGTTTATTTTTTAACACTATTCTTTTTATCTTGCATTGACAGGAAGTAAGACTCCTACCTCAAAGTTTAGTAAAAGTAAAGAGGTTAGATGAGAGTCGGGCTGTCCGTAAAAACCCAACTGGTGAGGGCTAATAATCAGTGCGGGATGAAGAAAACCTCCCACTGATTAAAGTTTCACTTTATAAGGATAGAGAGGTAGCACTTTTTAACCTAAAGAAGCTTCATTCCTCAATATGTGAATGTACAATAGGGGTGGAAATTCAATTCGTATATATGTTTAGTTACTACTACTCACATTGTAGAACGAGTGAATATTTTCATAGCTGGGGATGAATGGGGCAAACTATGCTAAATGCAAACAGGAAAATACTTAGTATATAACAAACAAAGGTTAACATATTAATTTTATTTTAATTAATAAAAAGACTGCTGATAAGGGGAGGGAATTAGATGGAATGGAGACCCAATCGTGCAGATAAAACCCCAGTCTATAAACAAATCGCTGACTATATAGAACGTGGAATTTCTTCAGGAGAATTTTCTTCAGATCGTATGTTACCTTCGGAACGTACTTTAGCAAAAGAGTTGCAAGTAAACCGCAGTACGGTAGTCGCAGCATATGAGGAACTGAAATCACTTGGGGTAGTCGAGAGAACAAAAGGAAGCGGGACACGTGTAAACACAGATATATGGGGGGTATCGCGTAAACGTACACCAAACTGGGGAAGATATGTAGAAGATGGTTCGTTTCTCCCGAATTTGCCACTAGTTCAACACATTCGAACAGAAACTCAGAAGGATAATTTGATTAATTTGGCAAGTGGTGAGTTGTCACGAGATTTGTTTCCTGCTGACCAGTTTCGTCGGATTCTCTCAGAACAAATGTTTATGGAGAATTTAGGATATGATCATCCACAAGGAAATGAAAAGTTAAGGGGAACGATCTCTTCACATGTTGATAAATATAAAAACATAGATGTTGATCCAAGCTCTATTTTAATTACATCAGGGGCGCAGCAGGCACTTAATCTTATTGTGCAGTGCTTGCTTAAGCCAGGAGATGCGATTGCCATTGAAGATCCATCGTATTGTTTTTCACTTCCGATGTTTAAATCCGCTGGGTTAAAAATATTCCATTTACCTGTGGATCAACATGGAATGAATCCGGATGATTTGATAGATTTACACAGAAAGCACCGGATTCGAATGGTATTTCTAAATCCGGACTATCAAAATCCAACTGGAACTATTCTCTCATTGTCTCGTCGTAAAAAGATTTTAGAATTGTCATCTGAATTTGGTATACCGATTGTGGAGGATGATCCTTATAGCTTAACGTCCTTTAATGGCAACGTAAATCCAACCTTAAAATCTATGGATACGAATGGAAATGTTCTATATATTAGTTCATTATCGAAAATCGTAGCATCTGGATTACGAATTGGGTGGGTGATTGGCCCACCTCGGGTCATTGAGCGTTTAGCAGATGCAAAGCAGCAAGTAGATTTTGGACATAGTGTCTTTCCTCAATGGATTGCGAATCAATTTTTAGAATCAGAAAATTTTCATACGCATATTTCTTTGCTTCGTAAACAACTAAAACAGAGAAGGGATCAATTAGTCACAAGTCTTGGGGAACTATTAGGGAATCAGGTTACATTTCATATTCCAGAAGGCGGTATCCATTTATGGTGTCAAGTACAGGGCTCAATTGATGAATATCATTTATTAGGAAGAGCCATACAAAATGGTGTAGCTTTTGTTCCAGGGAGTGTATTAGGTTCGAAAAAAGAATATGTACGTTTTACTTTTGGAAGAGCGAACGCAGATCTTATTCATATAGGGATTAAAAGATTTGTAGAGACTCTAAATGGTATCGGGCGATAATAGGAATCATGTAATAATAAGAATTCAGAATGTAGTGGGGATGATAGAATATGACGACTTGGTTTGTAGTTATGTTAGCTCTTTTCGGTGCACTTAAAATATTAATTTCAAGCATTCCAAACTCTGTTGTGGAGTCTTTTGTCAGTAGGTTTGAACTACATCCACAACTTAATGAGGAAGCAGCTACTGTAACTGTTGATGGAAAACGCTTAGATGGGAAAGATGAAATTCAAATAATTAATCAGTTTAACGAAGCGATATTTTTAGAGAAATACTATTTTCCACCACAGCATGATGGGATTCCATTGGTGATTGAGACAAAGAGAGGCAAATCTGATGTTAAGTTCTCGATTTACAGTTTCGATGATCGTGTTGATGTGATTAAACAATATAAGAAGAAAGTGGTTGCGTATAGTTTGCGTTCTAAAACACTTCAAAGCCGTCCTTTGTTAGTAGCGGGAGATGTAGTTTAACGGATTGCTTAAAAACCATTTACAAGGAAAAAATATAAAGAGAAGGAGCAATTGGAATGAGTTGCTCCTTTTTTGAATGCAATAATATGTAGTATAACGATATTATTCGTACCTTAAGCCATTAGAAATACGTTCAATAGATTCCCAATCTTTCACGGTAATTTGTTTGTTTTCTTTGCGAATCACATTCGTTACACTTAATTTTTCAATCACGCGATTTAAATGTCGAGTTGTAGTACCGATAAGTGAAGCGATCTCGTGATGATCTGTTGTACGGATTTCTCTCCCGAATAGTTTAGAGGTATTTCGTATTGTGCATAAGTAACTTGCAAATCGTGTTTCCACTGAAGCTAGCAAATTAATACGTGAGGCAGTCGTACATGTTTGTAGTTTGTAAGTCACATGGCGTAAAAGTTCCTGTGAAAAATTAATGTCATGTAAAAGTACTTTATTAACATAGTGTTTATTGATAAAAATAAAATCGTTTTTTTCTTCAGCATTTACATGAGATTGTATATTTACATTTTGAATGAGTTCAATATCACCCATAATGGAAACGGCAGAACAAAATCGAAGTAATAATGCTTTTCCTGTAATCACGCTCGTCGTGATTTTTGTGCGTCCAGATATTTGAATGTATAGGCCGTCAATAGCTTCTCCTTCGTGTAACACAATCTCTTTTACATCAAATCGTCGAATTTGAAATGGGTGATGAGGATGTGTAAATAGTTTCTGTATATGTTCATTTGCTAAGTAAGTTGATAGCAGCAAGTCGTCTTCAATCTTTTTCATGATTTTTCTCCTTTTTCGGACATCTGTCCTGTTCATTATAAAAGAATTCTTTTACATTAAAAAGAAAGGAGTGATGTATATGAAATTTATTTTTGATATTGATGGTACAATTTGTTTCAAAGGTAGGCCGTTAACCGAAGGAATTATTCAAGCGTTAGATACTTGTCATGCTAGAGGACATGAAATCATATTTGCATCTGCTAGACCAATAAGAGATTTATTACCTGTTATACCAAGGCATATGCATCACTATTCAATGATTGGTGGGAATGGAGCATTTGTTGCAAAAGAAGGAAAAGTCACTCAGGTTACACCATTTGATAAATCAACTGTGAAGTCTATTCGGTCATTAATAGAGGAGCATCACCCTGCTTATTTGATCGATAGTCAATGGGATTATGCTTATACTGGAAGTGAAAATCACCCAATTTATCGCAACATAGATCCCGATAAATTAGCTGCTAATGTATCGATTGATTGCATCGATGAAATGGTGAAAGTTGTGTTGTTCCCTGGTGGGAATGAAGAAAAATTAGTGCAAGTGTTAAATGAACTACCTGTGCAAATGTATGCACATCGTCAAGAGGATATTATTGATATAAGTCCATTAGGGATTGATAAATGGAAAGGATTACAAAAGTTAGGGATAGAAGAAGGATCATTCATCGCTTTCGGTAACGATGCAAATGATGTGCCAATGTTTTTGCATGCAAAAGAAGGAATTTGTATTGGTGAGCATAAAATGTTGCGCTCCGTTGCATCTATGAGCCTACAGAGTAATGAGCAATGTATTATTGAAAAAATTATTAAGTTATCAGACATAGAATCTAGAAATACAAGGGACTTAATAAGAAACCTTTAAAGTAAATTAGAAGTTAGTTTCTAATTTGCTTTTTCTTTATAAAGTAACAATGCTTTTGTTAATCTACAGCCATTACTTAGTATTGTAGCCAACGATAAATCTTCCACATAAAAAGCATGAAAATCATATATCCGAAGAGAGAATAAGAATGATACCAGTTTTCACTATGAGTGAATAATCCTAAGCTTTCAGCAAATTGCTCCGATATACTTGCACAAATGCCAATCAAAATGATAAATAGAATTCTTGAAAATGTAGATAAAGATTTTGCAATATGTAAAAAGAAAGCAGTAAAGGTTGGTAATAGTAGTAATGTAAAGGCAATGTTGATTGTAAAGATATTTGAAAATGGCCTTACTGGAAAAGCATACATTTGTTTACTCACAAATAGGAAGTCTAAATATGTTCCGATGAAACAGGAGAAAATGATGGTGACTATAAACGCTAGGTGATTACTCTTCTGTTTCTTCTTCTCTGAGAAGGATGTTTTTTTTCGTGAGAATTGCAAGTTCAATTTTTTCAAGCGTTTTGCAATAGTCATCCTCAATTTTTCCATTTATATTTTCTCCTTTATCAATGAAATAGTCTACGATACACCAGTCTTCAAACCAGTCCCCTTTTTCTGCCTCTTCATGTTCCAAATCTCTCCATGCGTATATTAATTGAGGGCTGTATAAACGATTTGCATCTTTTCTGAGGTGACATTTTTTTATTCTACGTTTATAAAATTCACGGGAAAATGACTCATTTACATCGGAAAACAAATGAGGCCAATAGTCTTTTCGTGAAGCAGTATGTGAACGATCGTGAGCCCAATTTAATACTTTCGATAACATATGTTCGTTGCGAAACAATAAAGAGTATAATCGTTTACCTAGTAAAATTCGTTCATGTAAGGAGGTAAAGTGTTTCATTGTATCACCAAATAACAATGTTTTTTGTTTGGTCTCATCTTCATAGTATGGAAAAAGGATATGATTAAAGCGTAAGAAGTCAAAGAGTTTAAATCCAATACTATTTAATACGGTCTTTTTAAAATGCTCATTTTGAATGACCCTTTTTTCTAAGTAGTTTTGTTCATTAATAATCGTTGCTACAGCTAATGTATAGTGATTGCCCGTTTTCCAAAAATGGTTCCATATCGTTTCCATAAACGTTGAGACGTTGAGATGGGGTAGGAGGTAGAAGAGAGTTTTGGATCTTTTGAGGCTTTGTTCATATAGTAAAAATTGTGGATACACATCTTGGAAGATTAACCAGTTTCCCCGTTCTAAAAAAGAATAGTAGATAAGTTGATCTTTTTCTGATAACAGTCTTGTATATAAATCTCCTTTTAAATCTGTCATGTTCCAACCACCATTACGTGAGACCAGGTGTCCAAGTAAAGCCCAGTGTATTTCAGGATACTGAAGGTAAAACTGATAATAAGCACGTGTTCTCGTCACGTTATTTTTGTTCAGTTGTTTTGTCCGTTCTTTAATTTCATGGATTAGCATTTTTTCTTCTTTTGTTAATTTACATGTTTTAAGAGGGATTTGTTTGAGCTTACTTTTTTTCTTTAATTCATTTTTTATTTCTAAAAGAAAAAGCGGGATCGCTTTGGAAGACCCGTTCCATTTTCTTTTTCGATTGTTTTCATCCATTTTATTTCCTCCCGTTAACATGAATTTCAATAAATAGTTTAATAGAACGGTTATTATCATTTTATTACACACGTTCTGAATAAATGTGAAGGGTTTTTTTTGATATAAAAATTGTTCCTTCTTATTTCATGTAATATCAACCTTTTGTATTAATTCATCTTCATACGAAAGCGTGATTTCATAAAAATTAAACTCATTTATATTAATAGATAAGAGTGTAATAAAATTTTATAGGGGGATAATTACATGAAAAAATGGATTCGTTTTAGAATTGCACGCCCGACAGATAAATTTGAAGAAGTTATTGCATTTTATGAAGAAGGATTAGGATTAAAACGTATAGGTGAATTTCATAATCATGAAGGGTATGATGGAGTTATGTTTGGATTGCCTGATGTAGAATATCATCTAGAGTTTACAAGGCATACGAATGGTAGTCCATGTCCAGCTCCAACAAAAGATAATTTACTTGTATTTTATATACCGGATAAAAGTGAAATTGAAAAAATAAATAATAGACTACATGCAATGGGTCATCATGAAGTTGAAGCGGAAAATCCATACTGGAAAGAAAAAGGCATTACAATAGAAGATCCTGATGGATGGAGAATTGTACTTATGCATATAGATAAATAAAGGTAGAATAGTTATAAAAAGGGGGGCGTTTGTTCAAGTTTTTACTTGATAATAATCTAAATATTGGAGTCTATTTTGATGATAATGTCTTCAAAATAGACTCCAATATTTTTTGTGAGTGAAGATTTATATGTTCATAAGTTTGCACTAATGTGGTCTGTCTTTTTCCTCACTAAAGCACTTAAAATATTTGAAATTACATGTCTTCTTTTTCAGCTATTATAGTATACTAGAACATTAATTATTGCAATATTTATTAAAGAGTGAATAATAAGAAAATATGATATATTAATGCTATCTAATTATTTTTTAAGGGAGATAGGGGAAGTAATAATGAAAAATCAAAATGAAAATAAAGAACTAACGATTTTTAACCATACAGGGAACACCATTGTGACAGAAGACAGAGAAATACAAATTATCTCAAGAGTAGAAGAGCCTCTTATTGTCGTTTTAGCAAATGTATTAAGTGATGAAGAATGCGAATTGTTAATTGAATTATCAAAAGATTCTATGAAACGTTCGAAAATCGGTGCTTCTCGTGAAGTAAACAATATCCGAACAAGTAGCGGTACATTTTTAGAGGGAAATGAAATCGTTGCCAAAATTGAAAAACGAGTGTCTTCGATTATGAATATTCCTGCCGAACATGGTGAAGGTCTTCATATTTTAAAATACACCCCTGGACAAGAATATAAAGCACACTATGATTACTTTGCAGAACATAGCAGAGCAGCAGAAAACAATCGTATTAGTACGCTTGTGATGTATTTAAACGATGTAGAAGAAGGCGGAGAAACATATTTCCCAAAACTTGATCTTTCTATAGCTCCGAAAAAAGGTTCAGCCGTATACTTTGAATACTTTTATAATGATAAATCATTAAATGAACTGACGCTTCATGGTGGTTCACCTGTTATAAAAGGTGAAAAATGGGTTGCGACGCAATGGATGAGAAGAAGAGCTTTGCTGTAAGGTACCATTCGATTACGAGTTTTTTGATACGTTTTTATCCAACTATTTTCGGACAGTAACACTCCCACCTCAAAATCCAGTGGAAACAAAGAAGTGAGGTGGGAGGGATCAGATTTCATGTACATAAAATATACCTATAGGTTTGTTAATAAGAATTGTTGTAATAAGTAAATTTATCGATTTTCCTTCCAATCTACATTGTAGTTAAAAACTTTAAAAAATTTCGCTATGAGGATTATAATAAAGAGAGATTTATGAAAAAGGAGTGAAATGATTTGAAACAAGAGCTTATAGAAAGATTTACAAGATATGTGAAGATAGATACACAATCGAATGAAGAAAGTCATACAGTACCGTCAACACCGGGGCAAATTGAATTTGGAAAATTACTAGTTGAAGAATTAAAACAAATTGGTTTGACAGAAGTAATGATGGATGAAAATGGGTATGTCATGGCAACACTTCCTGCGAATACGGATAAAAATGTTCCTGTAATTGGTTTTTTAGCCCATTTAGATACAGCAACTGATTTTACAGGGAAGAATGTAAAACCACAAATTCATGAAGATTTTGATGGTAAGGCAATTACCTTGAATAAAGAATTGAATGTCGTTTTAACACCAGAACAATTTCCAGAATTACCATCATATAAAGGTCATACTTTAATCACAACTGATGGAACAACACTTCTTGGGGCAGATGATAAAGCTGGCCTTACAGAAATCATGACTGCTATGAATTATTTATTACATAACCCACAAATTAAACATGGAAAGATAAGAGTAGCATTTACGCCGGATGAAGAAATCGGCCGTGGACCATCTCACTTTGATGTGAAAGCTTTTGGAGCGTCTTTCGCTTATACAATGGACGGAGGCCCACTTGGAGGATTGGAGTATGAGAGCTTCAATGCTGCAAGTGCAAAACTTACTTTTAAAGGAAATAATACGCATCCTGGAACAGCAAAAAATAAAATGCTCAATGCAAGTAAGTTAGGGATGGAGTTTCATGCGCAGTTACCGGTAGAAGAGGCACCAGAATATACAGAGGGATATGAAGGTTTCTACCATCTCATTTCTGTAAATGGTGATGTTGAGCAAAGTAAATCTCATTACATTATTCGAGATTTTGAACGTGATAACTTTGAGGCTCGTAAAGAAAAAGTTACAAATATTACGAAGCAGATGCAAGAAAAATATGGTGAAGAAAATATTGTTCTTGAGATGAATGATCAGTATTACAATATGCTTGAGAAAATTGAACCGGTTAGGGAAATTGTTGATGTTGCGTATGAGGCGATGAAAAATCTAGACATTGAACCAAATATTCAACCGATTCGCGGAGGGACGGATGGGTCTCAATTATCATATATGGGCTTGCCGACGCCAAACATTTTTACTGGTGGGGAAAACTACCACGGTAAATTTGAATACGTTTCTGTAGATAATATGGAGAAGGCTACTCATGTAATAATAGAAATAGCACGATTGTTTGAAGAGCAGGCATAAAGAGGAAATCCGGGGAGTTATTGATTACTACCCGGATTTTAATACAGAACTCTCCATAAATAAAAGGTCGCATAGGATTCCCAATCCTTCCATGCTGAAGCGTACTCTCTTATTTCTTTTTTTGTTGGTTTACTTTCTGATCCTGTTAAACGTTTAATGACATTATGTAGGCCAACATCGTCAATTGGAAAAGCAGAAGGAAATCTTAGACAACGCATTAAAACATAATTTGCTGTCCATGGTCCAATACCGCGTATGTCGGTTAATGTTTTCTCGGCATTTTTTAGGTCGCTGTTTATGAACAAGTCTTTACTTAAGACACCTTGTGTCATGAGTTTTGCGACACCAATAAGATATTCACATTTTCTTATGGTCATTTTTAGTTCTGTTAGATCTTCTACAGATAGGTTGGCGATAACCTCTGGTGTTGGAAATATCCAATATTTTCGTCTATTCCATTCGATATGTTCACCGAAGGATTCAACAAAGCGCCTTTTTAATGTATAGGCAAATGTGAGATTAATTTGTTGACCAAGAATACCCCAGCAAAGTGCCTCAAATAAATCAGGAATTCCCATATTGCGTAGTCCGTAATATTCGTTGATTGGTTTAGACAGAAGTACATCGTTTTTTGCTACATCATAAAATGAGGTTAAATCCGTATCTAAGTCAAACCATTCTCTTACATACCTCGCTACTCTAGCACGAACCCATTTCTCAGGCGGCATTTCATCACCTAAAAAACGAACATGGATATTTCCTTCATTATTTACACTTGTCTCGATTAACGGGTTTTCTCCCTCAATCGGAATGACTCTATAAATTTTGTTGTTTTCAATGTGAAACATACATTCATTTTTGGAACGTGAAAGATAATGTAAGTTTTGTTTAAAGCTAAATTCTTTCGGAACAATTAATGTTATGCTTTCATTTCCATCTTTCCATGCTCTATATGGAAGCTCAGGACAACAATTTCTACAAGGCTGATAACCAGTTTGTTCCGCTTCTTTTCTAGATTTAAATTTCTGATTGTTTTTTTTGGACTGCTTTTGTTCACACCAAGGGAAGCAGTAGTTTTTAACTGTTTTGTTACCTATAAAATAAGGAGCGTCCCATTCAAAAGGAAATGTAGCATTTTTCATTTTCAACCACCTACAGCAATGCTTTTTCTAATGTTAATAACTCTTTTTTCATTTCTAAACCGCCTCGAAATCCAGTTAATTTTCCATTCTTTCCAATTACACGATGACAAGGGATTGTAATTAATAAAGGATTGGTTCCAATTGCAGTACCGACAGCGCGCACTGATTTTGGTTTTTCAATGAGCGCTGCAATATCCGAGTAGGAATAGGTTTTTCCATAAGGAATTTCACGTAATGCATTCCAGACAGCTAACTGGAATGGTGTTCCGTGAACATCAATGGGACATGTAAATACTTCCCGTTGTGTTTTTAGATACTCTTCTAGTTCTTGAACATATGGTTGTAACTTTAAGGGATTCTGAACTAAAGTATGCTTTGGAAACCGTTTTTTCGTCCAAGTTGTTAATTCTTCAAAAGTTTGATTTTGAGATCCTACAAAGCATAATCCTGTTGATGTTGCGGCAATATACATATGCCAGTTTTCGTGAACAAATAGAGTCCAATATATAATTTGATTTGTTTTAGATTCCATTGTACTTTCCCTCGCTTGTGTGCTTCATTTTTCGGTATTCAGTAGGGGTATACCCTGTTTTCTTTTTAAATAATGTTGCAAAATGTGCAGTGTTGGCTATACCCACAGCAAAACCTATCTCTATAATTGTTTGATTTGTATTTGTAAGATACTGCATAGCTTTGGAAATCCTTAATTGTTGTATATACTCTAGCGGAGTGATGCCTTTCATTCGCTTAAAAGTACGCTGTAAATGATAGGGGCTGCCATGACACATATCTGCAAGTATTTCAAGAGTTAATGGTTCGTGATAATTTTTATCAATGTACTCTATAATTTGAGTTATCCAATCTTCATTAGGTAACTTTAATCCATTTGGCTTACAACGTTTGCAAGGACGGAATTTTTCGGATAGTGCATGTTTTGCATTGAGGAAAATTCGTACATTGTCTTTGTTAGGTGTTCTAGATTTACATGATGGACGGCAAAAAATACCTGTTGTCTTTACGGCGTAAAAAAATTTGTCATCATAAGAAGCATCGTTATGTATAATCGCTTGCCAGCGTTCATTCGTCAAATGATTTACACTTGTTTCGAATTGTAATCTCTCATTTTGCATGGAATCACCTCCGAAATTAGTATACCCTGAAACAAGTACGCACGTACGTATTTATGAATGTAAGAGCAAGATTACAAAGGTGAAAATGATAGACGTTATATTTTGTGTTAGCATGTAAGCAGAAAATATAAATGTAGAGCGAGTATGATATCATGCTACAGTAGCATGAGGAGGAACAAAAAGTGAAATTTATTTCGTGGAATGTAAATGGTTTACGAGCAGTAATTGCAAAAGGTGGTTTTATAGAATACTTAGAGGAAGTCGATGCGAAAATCAATAGTGAAGTAATGGGATCAGATCATTGTTCTGTTGAATTGAATCTAGAAATTTAGAAAATATAAAAAAGTAGTATCTATTTTGAATAAAGGATAGATACTACTTTTTATTTGTCTTGTTAAAATTTCTCAAATAATTCTTGAAATAATTTGTATATATCTATATACTTAATAACGATAATCATTATCAATGATAATGATTATCAATGAGTGAGGATAGAAGATAATTTATTATCAGGGGAAGTGAAGTAAATGAGTTTTAATTTTAAATAGATGTATTGTAAGTGGATATATAAACAGAAATAGGATTTCATTAAAATAATATATTTAAAGGTTGTTAATTTAGAGAGGAGCATTTATAAACATGAACAAGAAATTATTTACATTAGGAATGGTTACAGTATTAAGTATTGGACTTGCAGCATGTAATAGTGCGGATAAAACTTCAGGAGAATCAAAACAAGAGTCAAAAGCGACAGAGACGAAAAAAGATGAAAAACAAAAAATTACATATTTAGGTAAAGAATATACAGTACCTGCAAAAGTAACAAAAGTTGCAACAGCTAGCTTAGAATCAATGGAAGATGCAGCTGTACTTGGCATTAAGCCAGTAGGAGCAATAACAGTAGGTGGACAATTACCGAAGTACTTAGCAGAAGATTTAAAAGGGGCAAAATCTATCGGTGAGAAAATGGAACCAAATTTTGAAACATTACTTCAATTAAAACCAGATGTAATTACATCTAGCTCAAAATTCCCACCAGAGGCAGCTGAGAAATTTGCAAAGGTAGCCCCAACATTCCCGGTATCACATATTTCTACGAATTGGGAAGAAAACTTGAAGTTAATGGGAGAGTTATCTGGTAAAAAAGATAAAGCGGAAAAAATTATTAAAGATTATAAAGCTGATGCTGAAAAAGCGAAAGAAAAAATTGGTGATAAATTAAAAGATAAAAAGGTTCTTGTAATAAGATTAAGAGCTAGTAACTTGTATCTTTATCCAGAAGGCGTTTACTTCAACCCAGTTATTTATAAAGATTTAGGATTAACTGTTCCAGAAGAAATTAAAGCTGTAAAAGCACAAGAAGCAATTTCCTTAGAAAAATTAGCTGAGAGTAATCCAGATTATATCTTCTTACAATTTGAAGAGAGCGAGAATAAGGATAAACCACAAATATTAGAAGATTTACAAAGCAATCCAATTTGGCAAAGCATTAATGCTGTAAAAGATAAAAAAGTATTTGTAAACTCTGTTGATCCAATGGCACAAGGTGGTACTGCTTGGAGTAAAACTGCTTTCTTAAAAGAAGCTGTGAAAAATTTATCTAAATAAGTAAGGTGCGTTGAATGATATGCGGAAAATAAATTCAGTACCAATGATAATTTTATGTTTGGCACCCATCGTTATTTTACTTACAATTATGCTTTCAATTTTATATGGGGCGAAAAATATCGATTTTGAAACAACTTGGAATGCATTGTTTCATTTTGATTCAGGAAATGTAAATCATAATATTATTATTACTTCTCGTTTACCAAGGGTAGTTGGGGCTCTTTTAGTAGGAGCATTTCTAGCCATATCAGGAGCACTTATGCAGGGGATGACAAGAAACTATCTTGCATCCCCTTCTATTATGGGTGTGACAGATGGCTCAGCTTTTGTGATTACAATTTGTATGGTATTCCTTCCGGGAATGTCTTCAATTAATATGATTTTATGTTCTATGCTAGGATCAGCATTAGGAGCCGGAATTGTTTTTGGGTTCGGTTCATTGCTTCGAAATGGATTATCACCAGTTCGGTTAGCGATTATTGGAACTGTTATAGGTACATTTTTAAGTAGTGTTTCTGCTGCAATTGCATCCTATTTTCAAGTTTCTCAAAATATTAGTTTTTGGTACAATGCCAAATTACATCAAGTCGATCCAAATGTAATCAAATTAGCAATTCCTTTCGGGGTAGTTGGGATTATTTTGGCACTACTAATATCGAAATCGATTACGATTCTTTCATTAGGAAAAGAGGTTTCTGTCAATTTAGGGCAACGTACAAAACTAGTAAAAGCGACCGCTATTATATCAGTTATATTCTTGACAGGGACGGCGGTTGCGCTAGTCGGAAAAATTGGTTTTGTAGGACTTATTATTCCGCATATTACTCGTTTTTTAATTGGAGTAGATTATAAATGGATTATCCCTTGTGCAGGAGTGATTGGTGGTTTGTTTTTAGCTTTATGCGATATAGTAAGTAGGTTTGTAAATTATCCGTTTGAAACACCAATAGGAGTTGTTACGTCTTTAATTGGAATTCCTTTCTTCCTTTATTTAATACGGACAAGAGGAGGAGAGAAGCATGCTTAAGGGTTCAAATCGGAATTATGTAATGACAATGGGGATCATTATATTTTTAATTTTGATAGCTATATATGTTAGTTTAACAAACGGTACATTTGATATTACAGTTATGGATGTGTGTCGGACAATCTTTCGGGTAAATCCTGTTCCCGAACATGATTTAGTAATATTTGATTTTCGGCTTCCAAGAATTGTGATCGCTGGTTTAGTAGGATTAGGTCTTGGAATTGCTGGAGCAGTTATTCAAGGAATTACAAGAAACGGTTTAGCTGATCCGGGTATTTTAGGTGTGAATGCTGGAGCAGGAACTGCAATTGTTATTTTTATGTTTTTCTTTCAAGGACAGTTGAAAAGTACGGACTGGGTCTCGATTATGATGATGCCAATGTTTGGGTTAGTTGGTGGTTTAGGTGCAGCTATATTAATTTATATGTTTTCTTGGCGAAATGGAAAACTAGATTCCCAACGTCTTTTATTAACAGGAATTGCGATAGGATCAGGATTTGGTGCATTTTCTATGTATTTATCATTGAAAATGAAAGCAACTGACTTTGAAATGGCTGCCGTTTGGGTTTCCGGGAGTATATATAATGCAAATTGGAAATATATTATTGCTATGCTGCCGTGGCTCATTATCCTAATTCCTATAATTAAAAGAAAAGCCTATTTACTTGATTTATTTCAATTGGAGGAAACGAGTATTACGAGTTTAGGAGTTTCGGTTGAGAGAGAAAAATCTATTTTATTATTAAGTAGTATTGGATTAGTAAGTGCCTGTGTTGCTGTCTCGGGCAGTATCGGATTTGTAGGACTGATGGCACCGCATATTGCAAAACGTCTCGTTGGTATTCAGCATATGTATGTGATTCCTGTATGTGGAGCAATCGGTATGCTACTTGTCATTGTTTCAGACTTTATTGCAAAAACAATATTTACACCTGTGGAATTACCAGTTGGAATTGTCATTTCGATTATTGGTGTACCATATTTCCTATATTTGTTATATAAAGCGAAGGCGTAAGAGGAGTGAGAGAAAGTGAATGATCTAAGGGCTGAAAATTTAGAAACAAGTTATGAAAAGTTTACAGTGTTTCGTGATTTGAATGTAGAGATACAAAATGGGAAAGTTACCACAATTATTGGCCCAAATGGATGCGGGAAATCAACACTCTTAAAAACAATGGGACGAATTTTAAAACAAAAAAGCGGAAAAGTGTATTTACAAGGACAAGATTTAAATACAATTCCTACAAAACAAATTGCAAAGCAGCTCGCACTACTTCCGCAAAACCCAATTGCACCAGGCGAACTGAAAGTGGAAGAATTGATTTCTTACGGACGTTACCCACATCGAAATAATGTGAATAAACTATCACCAAAAGATAAAGAAATGATTGATTGGGCATTAGATATTACAAAAACATCCGCTTTTCGTACGCGTCAAATCGGAAACCTATCTGGTGGACAAAGACAAAAAGTATGGCTAGCAATGGCTTTAGCACAAGAAACAGAAGTTTTATTATTAGATGAACCGACTACATACCTTGATATGTCTCATCAATTAGAAGTATTGCAAATTGTTGAACGATTAAACAAAGATCACAAATGTACGGTTGTTATGGTTTTACATGATATTAATCATGCAGCGCGATTTTCAGATGAGATTATTGCGATGAAAGATGGAAAAATTATTACAGCAGGAAGCCCAGTAGAAATCATTACAAATGAAGTATTAAAAAGTGTATTTCATATTGACGCACGGGTCATGATAGATCCTTATAATGGAGCTCCTGTATGTTTCGGTTATGATAGTGTGTTCCAAGAAGAAAAAACTGAAATATATGTAACTAGTTAAAATAATAAGAGGAGGGGAGAGGGACATGAATACAAGTATTGAGAAAAAAGATGTTACCATTTCTGGTGCAGAGCAATGGAAGATGTATTCGAAAATAGGAAACCGTGAATATCAAATTTATATTTCGAAGCCAAAGCAACCTGCTCCAGAACATGGATATCCTGTAATTTATGTATTAGATGGAAACGCATTTTTTCAAACGTTCCAAGAAGCTATTAAGATCCAATCAGTAAGAGCAGAAAAAACAGGAGTTGCACCATCTATAATTGTTGGCGTTGGTTATCCGATAGAAGGTGCTTTTGCAGCTTCTGAAAGATGTTATGATTTTACTCCTTCTGTACCTTCTATGGATGCGCCGCCAAAACCTGATGGGAAACCGTGGCCTGAGTCAGGAGGAGCAAATGAATTTTTAGCATTTCTTCAAGATGAATTGAAGCCACACATCGAAAAGAATTTTAAGATTAATAGAGGAAGACAAACGATATTTGGACATTCACTCGGTGGATTATTCGCTTTACATGTATTATTTACAAATATAAATGCCTTTCAAAATTATTTCATCAGTAGCCCATCTATTTGGTGGAATAATCAGTCTGTTCTTGAAAACGAAATAGAGTTTATAAATGAATTGGACAGAGCGAATTTTGAAGTGGGAGTCTTTCTGACAGTAGGAGCATTAGAAAGAGAGCATATGGTTCGAGATGCGAATGCATTATC
Source organism: Bacillus sp. TL12 (assembly GCF_022625245.1). Taxonomy (NCBI): domain Bacteria; kingdom Bacillati; phylum Bacillota; class Bacilli; order Caryophanales; family Bacillaceae; genus Bacillus; species Bacillus sp. TL12. The sequence continues at coordinate 95,542 of NZ_JAJJBY010000014.1, forward strand.
AGAGCGTTTACTGAATTTGCAATATAATAAATTTCGATTTGCATTTTATGAAGCTGAGGGAGAGAATCATGCGTCGGTAGTTCCAACCGCGTTAAGTAAGGCACTGAGATTTGTAAGTAATATATCCTAATTTTTGTTTTTGAATGAAACATTAGAAAATGTAGTACAGAAACACGTATGTAATGTCCTTATATCTATATAAAAAAGGTAAGCAGCTGCTTACCTTTTTTATATAGGAAAATATAGAGTATATCTGTATGTATATTTTATGCTATAAATGTTATACTCCGATTAGATGTTATTACATGTAGATTGAAATGGAATAGGGTTGTTAGAGATATCTATTTGTTAATAGGATAGAAACTTTAAGAAGGTGATAAAATGAAGCATAATGAAAATGAAGCAGCTACTACTCATAGGTCGGATAAAGAAAAAGAACAAATTATGAATCGGTTAAAGAGAATTGAAGGGCAAGTACGTGGTATCCAAAATATGATTGAAAATGATCGCTATTGTGTTGATATTTTAGTGCAAATTTCAGCTATTAATGCAGCGATGAAGAAGGTTGGTATGGGAATCCTTAAAAATCATACAGACCATTGTGTTTCTAATGCGATTAAAGATGGGAATGGAGACGAAGCAATCGAAGAGTTAATGACAGTGTTCGAACGATTCTCAAAAGCGTAATAAAACGAGCTAGTATTGAATCTAGCTTGTTTTTTATTTATGTTGATACCTTTATCCCGCATTAATGGGCAGTAAGACCCCCACTGATTAAAGTTTCACTTTATAGACAGTGTTATTTTTAAATCTAATTTTTAGTAAATGTACTTGGAAATGTTATTTATTCGGAGGTTGTTCCAATGTTATTTAGCCCACATGAAAGGATGACGTATTAATTATCCAACTAGGATTATAGGTTTGACGAGCCTTTTTATAATGAGATTAATACAACAATTTAAACATAAAAAAGCCTTCTCATAAGCGAGAAGGCCATTTTTTATTATTTTACTGCTTCTTTTAGTTCTTTACCAGCTTTAAATGCAGGTACTTTTGAAGCTGCGATTTGCATTTCTTCACCTGTTTGTGGGTTACGGCCTGTACGAGCAGCTCTTTCACGAACTTCAAATGTACCGAATCCGATAAGTTGTACTTTTTCACCAGCTGCTAAAGTGTTTGTGATTGATTCTACTACAGATTGCACAACTACAGTAGCTTCTTTTTGAGAAATTTCAGCTGTTTGTGCTACATTTTTAATTAATTCTGTTTTATTCATATCTTCACCTCATATGTAAATAATGCTATTTAAGTTGTTATTATAACGTATAAAAGAGAAGAGAACAAGTGTACTATAGGTTTTATATGAAATTCTTTTTGTTAAGCAGTTGCAGATTTCTTTTTCAATTCCGTTGTTTCACTTTTTGACTGCTCTGGTTTAGTGTAAGCCAAGAAGTAAGGGAGCGCTACGAATAGCATACCACCTACTAAGTTTCCAAAGAAAACAACAATGAAATTCGGTAAGTATTCCATCCAAGTTAGGTGACCTGCAAAAATGGCGGCTGGAATAACGAACATATTGGCAACAACGTGTTGAAAGCCAATTGCAACAAAAGTCATAATGGGGAACCAAATACCAATTACTTTTCCAGCAAACTCTTTGCTACCCAGACTGAGCCAAACTGCTAAGCAAACGAGCCAGTTACAACCAATAGCAGAAATAAATGCTTGCACAGGTGTATCATGTAGTTTTGCCTGAGCAATCGATACCGTTTTTTCCAAAAATTGTCCCTCTGTTAATCCGGCGATGTGGCCAAAAAAATAAGCGACAAATATAGCACCAATAAAATTACTAATTGTAACAATTAGTAAATTTTTTAATACTTTAGAGAAAGAGATTTTTTTTGAAAACCAAGCAATAGATACGGTCATCATATTACCAGTCACTAGTTCACCACCGGCAAGAATAACTAGAATTAGGCCGATAGGGAAAACGGCTGCTCCTAGAAAACTAGTAAAGGATCCCCAAGATTTTGGCATTGTTCCAATGACGTGAATATCAAGTAGATAACCAAGCGCTATGAAAGCGCCGCCAAAAAATCCTAAAATCAACATAGGCAATAGCGGCAAAAGTGCTTTTTTTTGACCGGAACTTGCGGCCAATTCAGTAATTTCTTGTGGTGCATAGGCAGACATAAACAATCCCTCCATATTTTGATACATTACTTCATTTCCACCTCATTGATGGTTAGATTGATAATTTCGGGGAACGAGCATAGTCCCTCGATTAAAAATTTTCTTTTCCCAGAACTTTAAGATGGGATTTTTTAGGAATATAAATAAAAAAGCACCAAAAATGATATTCATCTTTGTAAGCAAAAGTAAGAATTACTTAGAGTTGTTCTGTAGAATTTTTCATCAACAAGGAAAGATGAATAAAAAGTACAAGCATTGCATATCCTGTCGATAAATTTATGTTACATAATTTGAATAATTTTGTCAATTCATGGTAAAAGGTATGTGAATAGAAGTTAGTATGTTCTATAAAAAATGATAGGTATATGATTTTAATGTTTATATGTATATAACTATAAGAAGTCTATTGCTTTTATAAAATAATAAAAATGACTATTATACAAGTCTACACCATTAATAGAAAACGTACATGAGTTATAACATAACGAGTTTTAATACTCTAAAAATGTTATAAAAAGGAGAATGTAAAATATGAGTGAAAAATGTTCAAAACATGTACATTGTTCAGTTAAAGGTCAAACTCAAATTCCACTTAACGATGCAGATGCACCAGCTATCGTTAGACAAAATGCAAGGGTGAAAATCCCAGTTGTTTTGGCAGAAAGAATTGTCCAAATTGTCGTAGAAGCAAATATTGAACTTGAAGATGGAGCAGTAGAAATTAAACGAGTGTTAAAAGATGTATTTTTAACGCAATGTAAACTTGTACCAGTTGCGTTCGAAGATTTTAATGACACAGGATACCGTGAAGTAACGCAAGCAAAATTATTTGTAGAAGGCTATATTCGTAAAAATATCGAATATGCTACTAAGGATTGTCATGGACACGTTCGCTATCGAACTGCAAATGTCCCATTCTACGGTTTTGTAGACTTAACTGAAGATGATTTCCTAACTCCTCCACTTTTTGCTGCTGGCTCAGCAAACAGATCGCAATTCATTAATCCAAAAGACGGTGATTTACCTCGTTTGGACAAGTTTTTCTTTGAAAATACTACTTTTTATAATGAACAACCGTATTGTGAATTAATACGTGCAGACTTTTTCGAATTAGACTTCTCACCATGCCCTAAACATTTAGGTGAGGAATTTAAGGAAATTCGTGAAAAAATAGTATTAGATCTTACTTTGAAAGTTTTACAAGTTCAGCAAGTAAACGTTTAATAAAAAAAGACATCATCTTTCAATATGAAAGATGATGTCTTTTTTATTGTTATAAAACATATATAATGTTGAAACGGTTATGTATATTTTAAAAATACATACACTTTTCAATTCATCAGTTAGGAAGTGATTGGTGATGAGCAATCCGTGGATTAGTATTAAAGTGGCGGATGAACTTTTTTCTAAACATAAAAAAACTTTAAAGAGCAAGAAAAAACATAAATTGATTGAAGAAAATGTGAAAGAGGATCTAACGATAGAAGAGCATAAGAAAGCAGACAAATTGATTGAAGAGGGGATGAAAGAGGAAAAATTATCTGAAGAGCATAAGGAAGTAAATAAATCTCCAAATGAATTAAAAATAGGAAGTGCAGGACGTTCCATAACCGTGAAAAAAACGTTTTCTACTGATGCTGAAGTATCTAATTTTTTAAATCTACCTATTATTACTACCAATCCGTGGATTAGTAATAAAATGGAGGATAAACTTTTTACTAAACACAAAAAAATTCTAAAGAAAAAGGAAGCAGATAAATCGATTGAAGAGAGCATAGAAGGGGAGAAATCAGTGGAAGGGGACAAAGAAGCAGATAAATCGATTGAAGAGAGCGTAGAAGAGGAGAAATCAGCGGAAGGGGGTAAGGGAGCAGATAAACCGATTGAAGAGAGCGTAGAAGAGGATAGCTCAACGTTTGGGAGCCAGGAAGCAGATAAATCGATTGAAGAGAGCGTAGAAGAGGAGAAATCGGCGGAAGAGAAAAAGGAAGCGGATAACTCTGCCTCTGAATTGAAAAGTGGAAGTGCAGCACGTTCTATAATTGTAAAAACCCCATTTTCTACTGTTGCTGAAGTATCTGATTTTTTAAACCTACCTATTTTAAGTAGTAAAGATGAAGAAGTATTTATATTTCAAAATGAAACGGAGAAAATGCTTAATGAATTAGAGGCAAAGATGTTAGCTACAGTACATCATTATCATGAAGAGCCATATTGTTATTTCGTTTCTTCAAAGCTTTTTGAAAATAGGGTACTTTTAGAAGTTATAAATTTGGAAGATATAAGCGATTTTGGGGATAGTTATATAAAACAATCATTTTGGACTCCTATGCACAACATGGTATCAAAAGAGAAAAAAGATAGCCTATCTAATAATTATATAACGACGAGACTGCCGATAGAAATAGGAAAGTATAAAACTGAGATTGGTTTGAAAGAAAAAGTGATATTTCAAGAAAAAGTCACAGGAATTAAAGGGATTTCGCAGGAGGTTATTTTGACGGATAGTAAACTTTTTTCACCAGAAGCTAAAAATGTAAAGCAGAATCCTGTAACAGTTGAAAAAGGCATTTTACTTGTGGATGGTTATATTTTGCAGCGTATTGAGTATATCGTAGCATGCTCAAATGAGAAAAGTATGTCTCAAAAAAAAGTGTATCAGTTAATGCAAAACATGATCTTAGAGTTAGTCGTTCAAATATTACAAGAACAAGAAGTACAAATAGAAATTATATAGTCACTATTGCCATAGTGGATATAAAACATTTTTCTTGACTTTTTATATACAGGCAAGGAAAATGATGAAAAAGGAAGGAGGGGGATAATGGAAGAGTACGTATTGGATCTTTATAATGTATTATATACAACAGGGTGGCAAGATATTGTTTCATTTCTTGGGATTTTATTTTGTTTAAAAATTGTAATTGTATACATGGAAGAGCAAGGTATGTTCTATTCCTTCTCATCTCTGTCCGATTTAGAGCGGGAACCGTTGCTCAGCTATGCCAATATTAAACGGATGGAACTTCCGTTTATTACATTCTTTATGATTCGGTTTATAACAGCAATTGTGAAGAGAAAGGAAGCGGAAGAAGGAGATTGCGATCTGACTTGTAATGCAGCGTATTGTTAATAAGCTAAATACAAGGAGGAGAATAATATGTGGTTTCGATTTCTTATGATCGGTTTCTTTTCACTAACAGCAATCTCATTAATGGGATATCAAGTATCAGAGATTTATCAAGCGTATAGTGACATGTTTTTTAACAAAAATTAAACGAATTGCTATTTAAATAATAAAGCGATAAAATCCTTCTTAAGAAGTACGATTAGAAGGATTTTTTCTTTGTTTAACTTGACGGTGTCAAAGTATTGTCACATTTGCACTGTGAATAATATGTTAAAATAGTGAGGTTAACTATACATATGTAGAAGAGGAAAAGGGAGTGAACAATTTGACGGATCGATTAAATAATCAGAAGAGCTATGCTCCTATTGTGATAACGCTTTCTGTGATCGTCAATGCGATTATTTTATTTTTGTTTTTTGGACCTGTTGGGTACAAGGGAGAAGTACATTTTGATGTAACAATATTACCGATGTTAAATGCAATTTTTAACAGTTTTACATTTGTTTTTTTATTGGCAGCATTATTTTCTATTATTAAAAAGAATGTAAAGATGCACCGAGGTTTTATCCTTGCGGCATTTACAACAACATTGCTATTTTGTGTTTCCTATTTAACGTATCATTACTTGGCACCAGCGACGCATTTCGATGGAGAAGGGGTAATTAAATATGTGTACTTCATTATTTTAATTACGCATATTTTCCTTGCAGCGATTATCGTACCACTTGCATTATTCGCGCTTGTATATGGTTTTACAAATCAATTGACTCGTCACCGTAAGATTGTACGTTGGACGATGCCAATTTGGTTATATGTAAGCCTTTCAGGTGTTATCGTTTATTTAATGATTTCGCCGTATTATCAATAAAATGATCCTAGCCTTTTTGGCTAGGTTTTTTTTGTTAAGGCAAATATTTTTGTGAAAAGAAAAAAATATGTTATACAAAAGTATAGCAACTTTTATAGTGGAAGGATGGATAGGGAATTATGCAAAATTTTGTGTTTCGTAATCCGACAAAGCTTATTTTTGGCCAAGGACAATTAGAGCAATTAAAGACGGAGATCCCCCAGTATGGTAAAAAGGTTCTTCTCGTATATGGTGGGGGGAGTATTAAACGAAATGGTATATATGATAATGTAATCGCTATCTTAAAAGAAATTGATGCAGAAATTTTTGAGTTAACAGGTGTTGAACCAAACCCGCGTTTATCTACTGTAAACAAGGGGATTCAAATCTGCAAAGAAAACGATATTCAATTTATTTTAGCTGTCGGTGGTGGAAGTGTTATCGATTGTACGAAAGCAATTGCTGCCGGTAGTAAATACGATGGTGATGTATGGGATATTGTGACAAAGAAAGCATTTGCAAATGAAGCTTTACCATTTGGTACAGTACTAACTCTTGCAGCAACAGGTTCTGAGATGAATGCAGGTTCTGTTATTACAAATTGGGAAACGAATGAAAAGTATGGATGGGGTAGTCCTGTTACTTTCCCACAGTTTTCTATTTTAGATCCGACTCATACAGCTTCTGTTCCGCGAAACCAAACGATCTACGGTATGGTTGATATTATGTCGCATGTGTTAGAACAATACTTTCATCAAGGTATAAATACAGAACTGCAAGACCGTTACTGTGAATCTATTTTAAAAACGGTAATTGAAACAGCTCCAAAACTTTTAAATGATTTAGAAAGCTATGAGCACCGAGAAACGATTTTATATTGCGGGACAATGGCGCTAAATGGTATTTTAGCAATGGGCGTCCGCGGTGATTGGGCAACGCATAATATTGAGCACGCTGTTTCAGCTGTGTATGATATTCCGCACGGTGGTGGCTTAGCAATTTTATTCCCGAATTGGATGAAGCATGTTTTGGATGAAAATGTGGACCGTTTTAAACAATTTGCGGTGCGTGTATTTCATGTAGAAGCAGATGGAAAAACGGATAAGGAAATTGCCTTAGAAGGTATTGAAGCTTTGAGAGACTTTTGGACATCTATTGAAGCGCCATCCCGTTTAGCTGACTATGAAATTGGAGAAGAGAAAATTGGTGTAATGGCTGAAAAAGCGATGGTATATGGTGAATTCGGTCATTTTAAGAAATTAAATAAAGAAGATGTAATAGCGATTTATAGAGCCTCATTATAAAGAATAAAAGTAATTTAAAAAGCCTTCTTGATATGTATCAAGAAGGTTTTTTGAGCGTTATTGAATGTTTTGTGATTATATTTGAATGATCTTGGATGTTTTTGATTGATTTTTGGATTCAGTTTCATTATACTGTAATCAAAGAAGAGGTGAGTGATATGTTAACTCCTGAACGTCATCAGCTAATTTTACAGCTTGTGAAAGAGAGAAAAGTAGTAAAATTACAACAATTAATGGAAGAAACAGGAAGTTCAGAATCGACGATCCGTCGTGATTTAGCGCAATTAGAAAAAGAGCGTTTATTAAAAAGAGTACATGGCGGTGCTGCTATATTAACTGGAAAAGGTGAAGAGCCTACAATGGTTGAAAAATCAGCCAAAAACATTCAAGTGAAAAAGAAAATCGCTAAACATGCTGCGTCTTTTGTAGAAAAAGGTGATTGCGTTTATTTAGATGCAGGAAGTACAACATTTGAAATGATTCCGTATTTAATAGAGAAAGAAGTTACCGTTGTGACAAATGGGCTTATGCATATTGAAGCGCTAGTTGAAAATAATATTCGTGCTTATTTACTTGGCGGGATGATGAAGAGTCGAACAAAAGCATTAATTGGTGCAATGGCACAAGAAAGCATGCAGCAGTACCGGTTTGATAAGTGTTTCTTAGGGGCGAATGGTGTACATGAACAGCTAGGATATACAACACCTGACCCGGAAGAAGCGTTGCTGAAAAAAATGGCGTTAACACTAGCGAATGAAGGTTATTTTTTAATAGATGAAAGTAAATTTTCTGAAGTTGCATTTGCGAAAGTTGCAAGTATTGAAGAAGCGACAATTATTACAAATACATTAGAAGAAGAGCAAGAAGAATATAAACGAAAAACAAATGTAATTGAGGTTGATAAACGATGATTTATACAGTTACTTTAAATCCATCGATTGATTATGTGGTTCAAGCAGAGAATTTTACGATTGGAACTGTCAATCGAGCGAAAGAAGATATGAAATTTCCAGGTGGGAAAGGGATTAATGTATCCCGTGTGCTTCATCGGCTTGGAAGAGAGAATACAGCACTTGGTTTTATAGGTGGATTTACAGGTGGATTTATTGAAGATATTTTGAAGGGTGAAGGTGTTAAGACCGATTTTGTTCATGTAGATGGAGACTCGCGTATTAACGTAAAAATAAAAGGACATGAAGAAACAGAACTGAACGGGAAAGGACCGGTTATTACAGATGAACAAATGAGGCAGTTGCTGAAAAAAATGGAGAAGATGCAAGCTGGTGATTATCTTGTATTAGCCGGTAGTATTCCTGCATCGATTCCAAAAACATTTTATGAAACAATGGCTAGTTTTGGAGCAGAACGTCATATTCATATCATTGTTGATGCGAGTGGAAGTGCACTTCAGCATGTAATTCAAAATAAACCATTTTTAATAAAACCGAATCATCATGAACTTGGAGAATTATTTGCAGAAAAGCTTTCTACAGTAGAAGAAATTATTCCATATGGCAGAAAGTTAATTGAACAAGGTGTGCAGAATGTAATTGTTTCTATGGCAGGAGATGGAGCTTTGCTATTTACTAATGAAGGAGTATACGAGGCAACTGTGCCAAACGGAACGGTTATCAACTCTGTTGGAGCGGGAGATTCTCTTGTTGCAGGTTTTGTAGGGATATATGAAAAAACAAAAGATGTTGAAGAAGCATTTCGTTATGGGGTAGCAACAGGAAGTGCGACAGCTTTTTCAGCTGATTTATGTACGAAAGATAAAGTAGAGGAATTATTATCGCAAGTAATGATTACAAAGCGGTAGGGGGAACAGAATATGAAAATTACAGAGCTTTTAAAAAGGGATACAGTTATCATGGATTTGACAGCTTCAGCAAAAGAAGCTGTCATCGATGAATTAGTAGAGAAATTAGAAAAGGCAGGAAGGTTAAATAACCAAGCGGAATTTAAAGAGGCTATTTTAAAGCGTGAAATGCAAAGTACAACTGGAATTGGCGAAGGAATTGCTATTCCACATGCAAAAACAAAAGCGGTTAAACAACCAGCTATTTGCTTTGGTCGTAGTGTAAGCGGTGTCAACTATGAATCGCTTGATGGGCAACCAGCTCATTTATTCTTTATGATTGCGGCGAGTGAAGGGGCGAACAATACGCACTTAGAAACGCTATCTCGTTTATCTACATTATTAATGGATGAAGGGTTTCGCAAACAACTATTAGAAGCAAAAAGTGAAGAGGAGCTTCTTCGTTTATTTGATGAAAAAGAAAATGAAAACGAACGAGAAGATGAAAATAGTGAAGTAGTAAAGCCTGAAGGAAATGAGCCATATGTATTAGCGGTAACCGCTTGTCCGACTGGTATCGCTCACACATATATGGCGGCGGATAGTTTGAAGGCTAAAGCCGCAGAGTTAGGAATTACGATTAAGGTGGAAACAAACGGATCTACTGGTGTGAAAAATGGTTTAACGAAAGAAGATATCGAGCGTGCAACAGCTATTATCGTTGCGGCAGATAAGCAAGTAGAAATGAATCGTTTCTCTGGAAAACACGTGATTCAAGTACCTGTTGCAGATGGTATCCGAAAGTCAGAACAACTTATTCAGCGTGCTATAAATCGAGATGCTCCCATTTTTAAAGGTGTAAAAGAAAGTGAAAAAGCAGAGGGAGCAGAGAAAGAAAAAGGATTTGGTATATATAAGCATTTAATGAATGGTGTTAGTAACATGCTACCTTTCGTTGTTGGTGGAGGTATTTTAATTGCACTGGCCTTTTTCTTCGGTGGAATTGATACGAAAGGTCCGATTGCAGAAACGTTAATGTCAATTGGAGGTAAAGGAGCATTTCAATTCCTTGTTCCGATATTAGCTGGATTTATTGCAAGTTCTATTGCGGATCGCCCAGGATTTATGCCTGGTATTGTCGGTGGATTTTTAGCGGCACAAGCAAATGCTGGATTTTTAGGTGGATTAATTGCTGGTTTCTTAGCTGGTTATATTGTACTTGGTTTAAAGAAAGTGTTGGCAGGTTTACCAGCGCAATTAGAAGGGATTAAACCCGTTTTATTATATCCAGTACTAGGTTTGTTACTTACAGGTGTATTAATGTTGAAAGTTGTAAACCCTCCTGTTGTCGCTTTAAATGAGGCGTTAACGAGTTGGTTAAATGGTTTAGGCGGTGCAAATGCTATATTATTAGGACTTATTTTAGGTGGCATGATGGCAGTTGATATGGGTGGTCCTATTAATAAAGCGGCATTTACATTTGGGATTGCTGCAATTGAGGCTGGAAACTTTGGTGTGCATTCAGCTGTTATGGCTGGTGGAATGGTACCACCACTTGCGATTGCTTTTGCAACTACATTTTTTAAATCAAAATTTACAGAAGCAGAGCGTAAATCAGGTATTACAAACTATATTATGGGAGCGTCATTTATTACAGAAGGAGCAATCCCATTTGCAGCAGCTGATCCAATCCGTGTAATTGTAAGTTGTGTTATCGGTTCGAGTCTTGCTGGGGCGTTATCAATGTTGTTTGGAATTACATTGCCAGCCCCGCACGGTGGAATATTTGTTATATTATTAGTGAATAAACCAGTTTTATATATTCTTTCTATATTAATAGGTTCTGTAGTATCAGCTCTTATGTTAGGAATATGGAAAAAGAAAAATTCATAAAAACTAAAAATGACAGCTGCCATACTAGGTAGATGTCATTTTTGGTTTTTAGCATACGTTATGTATGTGGTTTATTACATAAAATGACATAACGTAATGAAGAATTGTAATGTTTTGCTGTTTTTTTGTAACAAGATGGTAATACTGTTACTTTTATTGCAAAAAAACATATGTATTTGAAAGGGGAAAATGATAAAAGCTCTTAAAAATACGTATAGAACACTATTTTCTTTTATTCTACTTTATATTACAAAGCATTAATGGTTGATTACGAATCGTTTGTAATTGTGTGTTTTTCCTAATTCCGAAAAAAACTGTTGCTATAATGAGGACACGAAAACAAAGCGAATGGAGGCTATTCATGAAAAAATTAATTGGTATAGCAGCAGCAGCGGTTTTTGGTCTTGGGATTTTCACTACTTCTGCACAAGCAGAAACTGTTGTAACAACAGAGGTATTAAATGTACGCGAGAACCCAACTACTGAATCAAAAATTGTAGGGAAATTATTAAATGGTCATAAATTAGAGGTTACAAATACAGAAAACGGATGGTCACAAATCAAATTAAATGGTAAAGACGTGTTCGTAAGTGCAGAATTTACAAAAAACATCTATTATGTAACAGCAAACGTATTAAACGTACGTGCTGAAGCGAACACAAACTCAGAAATTCTTGGTACGCTTAAGAAAGACGATATGATTGAAACAACAAGCCAAGTACAAAATGAGTGGTTACAATTCGAATATAACGGGAAAACGGCTTACGTTCATGTTCCTTATTTAACAGGTACAGCACCTATTATTGAAAAACAAGAAACGCCTGCTCCTGCCAAAGCTGAAGCGCCTGCGAAAGCAGAGGCAAAAGCTCCAGCGGCACAAGAAAAACCAGCTGCTAAGCCAGCTACTCAAGTAAAAGCGGCAGAAACAAATGCTCCTTCTGGTGGTCGTGAACTAACAGTTGTAGCGACAGCATATACAGCTCATCCGAGCGAAAATGGTACATATGGCGGTCGTGTATTAACTGCAATGGGTCACGATCTAACAGCGAATCCAAACATGAAGATGATTGCTGTTGACCCGAAAGTGATTCCATTAGGATCAAAAGTATGGGTAGAAGGATATGGAGAAGCAATCGCTGGTGACACTGGCGGTGCAATTAAAGGTAACCGTATCGACGTTCTAGTTGGCTCTGACGCAGTTGCTAACAAATGGGGGCGTAAAACTGTTAAAGTGAAAGTTTTAAAATAATGTTATTGTTGCTAAAAAAATAAATCCAGTTTACAAACGTTGAGCGCTGGTTTTTCAGGCTGTTAGGAATTTCCTAACAGCCGTTTTTGTGATTTTAAAATGGATATACAGTTCGTCCTGTAATAATCTTATAAGCACTACAGAATTGAGTTTGTGCATATTGTTTAGTTGATTCGTCTAAAGTTTGGTAATTTAATAATGTATGAAAGGAACGTAGTAAGCAGTTTAAAGCGAAATATAATTCTTCTTGTGAGCAGTTCTTTTCTTTTACTGCTGTTGCTAAAATGAGTTCTTCTGTTAATGTTGAAAAATTAATAGCAGCTTGTCCGATTTTCATTATATCCTCTCCGATCTTATTTTTTATCATATATATGTCTCGTTGGACAAATTATGTCAATTTTATTTTACTGTTTGTGGGTGGCAAGGAACGCACCTCAAGATTCAGAGAGAGGCGTGAAATATAAAACCCTATAAAATGTTGATTATAGTTAGGAATGATAATCGGTGAGGGAAGGAAGATGTTCCTATTGATTATGGAATTGTCATTTTTATTTTTGAATTTCATTTACCGTATTGAAAGAACTTGCATTATGACTATCAAAATTGGTAAGATTGGATATAATGATCAGATGGATAAGATTACATAAAGAGAGTTGAAGTATATGGGAGAACTGCAACGTGAAAAAATTGCTGTCATCATCGGGCCGACTGCGGTAGGAAAGACGAAATTAAGCATTGATATTGCGAAAGCTTTAAATGGTGAAATCATTAGCGGAGACTCGATGCAAATTTATCGTACGATGGATATCGGGACAGCTAAGGTAACAAAAGAAGAAACGGAAGGGATTCCGCATTACATGATCGATATTAAAAATCCGGAAGATTCATTTTCTGTGGCGGAATTTCAAGAGCTTGTTCGAGGACATATTCGAGAGATTACAGAACGTGGAAAATTACCGATTATTGTTGGGGGTACCGGCCTTTATATACAAGCAGTTTTATATGACTATCAGTTTACAGATGAAGCTGGAGACCCTGTATATCGAGAGAAATTGGAAAAACTAGCGACAGAACATGGTGTAGAATATGTACATAAGAAACTGCAAGAGGTTGATCCAGAAAGTGCGAATCGAATACATGCAAATAATGTAAGACGTGTTATCCGTGCTTTGGAAATTTTTCATACGACAGGTCAGAAAATGAGTGATCAACTTGAAGGACAGGAAAATGAGTTGCTATATGATGTTTCATTAATTGGCTTGACGATGGATCGTGAAATGTTATATGATCGCATCAACTTGCGTGTCGATCTTATGGTCGAACAAGGTTTGTTGCAAGAGGTAAAGGCCTTGTATGAAAGTGGTATTCGGGATTGTCAATCGATCCAAGCAATTGGTTATAAAGAATTATATAGTTATTTTGAAGGTCGTGTTTCGCTGGAAGAAGCGATAGCTCAATTGAAAACAAATTCACGACGCTATGCAAAACGTCAATTAACATGGTTCCGTAATAAAATGGATGTCGCGTGGTTTGATGTGACCGAAGGCGAAAAAACAGCAGAAATTTTGCGGTACATAGAAGGAAAGCTATAATTAAAGTCGAATAATAAGTAAGTAGAGAAAAAGAGGAGGATTCGACATGAAGCAATCAATCAATATTCAAGATCAGTTTTTAAATCAACTCCGTAAAGAAAATACGTTTGTGACGCTGTACTTATTAAATGGTTTCCAGCTTCGTGGATTGATTAAAGGTTTTGATAACTTTACAGTTTTATTGGAAACAGAAGGTAAGCAACAGCTTATTTATAAACATGCTATTTCTACATTTGTTCCACAAAAAAATGTTTCAATTGAACTAGAGTAGCAAGGAAATGTACATAATAAAAAAGAGCGAGGGATTCGCTCTTTTTTTATTTATGTGCTTTTAAACATCCTCTAATGAATACGGAATATAGTGAGTCTAACAGTGGTATCACCTGTAGCGGGAATAGTGATTGTATTAGTAGTAGATTGAATAGCAATTGTAGTTCGTGCTTTTAAAGTTTCGATGCTTGAAAATGTAATTGAGCTCCCAATTGCGTTTGCTGAAAAGTTATCTGAAGGTATATTGCCATTAATGGAAATACCAAAGCCAAAGGGAGCTGATCCTGAAAATATTGTTGAAGCTGAAAAGTCAATGATATAAACACCATCTTCAAGGATTGTGATTGTATCTGTTGCATTGAAATGCATGTTATTTATGCTTGATGTAAGGTTAAACTGTATGTTTTGATTAGGTTCTATAACTTGTGGAAGTGTACTTTTTAGTACAGCTGTAGTTACCGGAAAGCTAAACCCCTGAAGTCCTCGCTCGCCTTGAGGTCCTCGCTCGCCTTGAGGTCCTCGCTCGCCCTGAGGTCCTTGTTCACCTTGAGGTCCTTGTTCGCCTTGAGGTCCTTGCTCGCCTTGAGGTCCTCGCTCGCCCTGAGGTCCTTGTTCGCCTTGAGGTCCTTGTTCGCCTTGAGGTCCTCGCTCGCCTTGAGGTCCTCGCTCGCCCTGAGGTCCTTGTTCACCTTGAGGTCCTTGTTCGCCTTGAGGTCCTTGTTCACCTTGAGGCCCTTGTTCTCCCTGAGGTCCTTGTTCGCCTTGAGGTCCACGTTCACCTTGAAGCCCTTGTTCTCCCTGAGGTCCACGTTCACCTTGAAGTCCTTGTTCGCCTTGAGGTCCTTGTTCACCTTGAAGCCCTTGTTCGCCTTGAAGCCCTTGCTCGCCTCGAGGTCCTTGTTCGCCTTGAGGTCCTTGTTCACCTTGAAGCCCTTGTTCTCCCTGAGGTCCACGTTCACCTTGAAGTCCTTGTTCGCCTTGAGGTCCTTGTTCGCCTTGAGGTCCTTGTTCGCCTTGAGGCCCTTGCTCGCCTCGAGGTCCTTGTTCGCCTTGAGGTCCTTGTTCGCCTTGAGGTCCTTGTTCGCCTTGAGGCCCTTGCTCGCCTCGAGGTCCTTGTTCGCCTTGAGGTCCTTGTTCGCCTTGAGGTCCTTGTTCACCTTGAAGCCCTTGTTCTCCCTGAGGTCCACGTTCACCTTGAAGTCCTTGTTCGCCTTGAGGTCCACGTTCGCCTTGAGGTCCTTGTTCGCCTTGAGGCCCTTGCTCGCCTCGAGGTCCTTGTTCGCCTTGAGGTCCTTGTTCGCCTTGAGGCCCTTGTTCACCTTGAAGCCCTTGTTCTCCCTGAGGTCCACGTTCGCCTTGAAGTCCTTGTTCGCCTTGAGGTCCTTGTTCGCCTTGAAGTCCTTGTTCGCCTTGAGGTCCAGTTTCGCCTTGAGGCCCTTGCCCACCCTGAGGTCCAGTTTCGCCTTGAGGTCCTTGTTCGCCTTGAGGTCCTTGTTCGCCTTGAGGTCCTTGTTCGCCTTGAGGCCCTTGCTCGCCTTGAGGTCCTTGTTCGCCTTGAGGCCCTTGCTCCCCCTGAGGTCCAGTTTCGCCTTGAGGTCCTTGTTCGCCTTGAGGTCCTTGCTCCCCCTGAGGTCCAGTTTCGCCTTGAGGTCCTTGCTCCCCCTGAGATCCACGTTCGCCTTGGAGCCCTTGTTCGCCTTGAAGTCCTTGTTCGCCTTGAGGTCCTTGTTCGCCTTGAAGTCCTTGTTCGCCTTGAAGCCCTTGCTCCCCCTGAGGTCCTTGTTCGCCTTGAGGCCCTTGCTCCCCCTGAGGTCCTTGTTCGCCTTGAGGCCCTTGCTCCCCCTGAGGTCCTTGTTCGCCCTGGGGTCCTTGTTCGCCTTGAGGCCCTTGCTCCCCCTGAGGTCCTTGTTCGCCTTGAGGCCCTTGCTCCCCCTGAGGTCCTTGTTCGCCCTGGGGTCCTTGTTCGCTCTGGGGTCCTTGTTCGCCTTGAGGCCCTTGCTCCCCCTGAGGTCCAGTTTCACCTTGAGGTCCACGCTCTCCCTGAGGCCCAATCATTCCAACTGGTGCAATTTGTAGTAAGGTAATTTGTAATTTCTTTATTTGTTCGATGATTTTTTGGGACACCTGATGATTAAGTCTAAATAACTTAGTGATGTATAGTGAAAAGTTGAGTAAGTTTTGTAATTCAATATAAGTTGCATTTGCTACAAAAGGTTCATTATCTAAAATCGTAATTGAATTTTCGACAATTGCAATGCCAGTTTCTCGTTGTGTAAGTGATAAGTTTAAACGTTCCAGTAATCCTTTTATTATTTCTAATAGGTTAGTGAGTTCTTTTTTATTAGAATGTGTTGGATTAGAAAATACAGTCGGAATAATATCGGTTAGATCGCTTAAGGTATCAGAAAAAAGATTCACGTATAATTCAGGGATAGGAGTATAATGAACAGCTGGAATACGGCGAGGTTGTGTTGGAAAATAAGGTTTTGAATTCTTTTTCGAATTATCGTTAGAGTGAGACATTAAAATGCTCCTTTCTAATGGAGATAGTTAAAAACCTACCATAGTAGATGCAAGTTAAATGTAAAAAGGAATAGGGAAACGGGCTGTTTATATAAAAATAGTAAAAACGCCTATTTAGGAGGCGTTTTCTTTTTGTTTCGCATATTGATAATACCTTTTTAAGGAAATTTTTGATTTAAAACCAACACGTTTTATAATTTCTTGTTCTGGGGTGTGTTGTTCAATTAATCGTAAAATAAAGGTATTTCGAAAATGTTGACTGGAAATTCCTTTGCGTAAATTTGCTCTAGCTACCTCAAGGCGAATCATTTTTTGGACTGCTATTTCTGTTAGTGCTTTTGGAGCATCATTTTCGTACACCCACCGATATGTATTACGATTGAAATCGAATGCTACAAACAATGGGTCATCACTATGGTATTTGGGGCGAACTGGCTCAGGAATTGTTTTATAATAATTATATAGTTGTTTTTTGTCTTCGTCAGTCAATTGAATGGTTCTTTCAACACCTGCTACTGCTGGAATGGAAATTGTATTCGTTTCAAAATGAACGTGATGCATATTTAATGATACAAGTTCTTGTAGGGATAAGCCGTAATCGATGAGTAAATTAACAATAGAGATATTACGATCCATTAGTAATGGACGGACAGGGCGTTGTTTCTCTGATAATCCCTCTAATGAGGTTAGAGTATGTTTTAAGCGTTTTTCATCATCTCTTGAAATGAAGTCCTCATCACGTAACGCACGATTAGGCTGGATGATGAGTTCCATGTCTTTTAATGGGTTTGGGAGATTTAAAAACTGGTATAGTCTGTTTAAGACAATAAATACACGGTGCATTGTTTTTTCAGAGTAATGTCGTTTCTTTTTTAAGTCGGAAAAATAATCTTCGTAGTCTTTTGTACAAAGTGTATCCCATATATTACTAGAGGAAAGTTTTTTGTTTTTTTCTAACCAATGCCCGAAATCTTCAATGTCATAGACATAACGTTTGATTGTTGAAGGTTTTCGGCCTTGATTTAATAAAAAAGAAGAAAAAGCTTGTACTGTATCATGAAGTTCCCGTGTTTCCATATTCCCACCACCCTGTTTTTTCTTATATTATAGCAAATTTTTCTGAAAATAGTTATTTGTAGGGGAAGTGGAAATATTAATGATATTATTTGGTGAGTTGATAAAAAGAGGTGATTGTATGGAACAATCGATGCGAAAGAAAAATAATAATCAAATTAATATCGTGTTAAATCACCGAAAAAAAATTTCAGTACCTGCTTCAGAAAACAAATCCGTAATTTCAAAGGAAACGTCTACGAAGCATGAGATGCTACAGCGAATCGAAGAGGAAATGGGTAAACTTGTTGGAATGGAAGATATAAAAAAAATAATAAAAGAAATTTATGCATGGATTTATGTGAATAAGAAAAGACAAGAAATTGGTTTGAAATCAGAAAAGCAAGTGCTTCATATGTTATTTAAGGGAAATCCGGGAACGGGAAAAACAACTGTTGCAAGAATGATCGGGAAATTATTATTTGAAATGAACATTTTATCAAAAGGGCATTTGGTCGAGGCGGAACGTGCGGATCTCGTGGGAGAATATATTGGGCATACAGCACAAAAAACAAGAGATTTAATAAAAAAAGCTATGGGTGGAATATTGTTTATTGATGAGGCATATTCCCTAGCGCGTGGTGGAGAGAAAGACTTTGGAAAAGAAGCGATTGATACGCTTGTCAAACATATGGAAGATAAGCAACATGGGTTTGTTTTGATTTTAGCTGGATATTCAAGAGAGATGAATCATTTCCTTTCTTTAAATCCAGGTTTACAATCGCGCTTCCCGTTTATTATTGAGTTTGCGGATTATACAGTGAATCAGTTGCTCGAAATTGGAAAGAGAATGTATGACGAGCGAGAATATCAGTTATCAAAAGAGGCGGAGTGGAAATTCCGAGATCATTTACATGCGGTGAAGTATTCGTCACAAATTGCATCGTTTAGTAATGGGCGTTATGTCCGGAATATTGTTGAGAAATCCATTCGAACACAAGCGATGCGCTTATTGCAAGAGGATGCATACGATAAGTATGATTTAATTGGGATATCAAGTGGTGATTTAACGCTAGAAGAAGAGACGCACAGTTCATAAACTGTGCGTTTAATTTGTGTGGAAAATATAATGCATCATGTTTTATTTTGTATTTTTTGTTTTTGCTCGTTGCTCTAATTTGCTTTTTGGGCTTGTATCAGCTACATCTGATGCAAGTCCTTGTGGATTAACGCTACTACTTTGTCCGCGATTGCGGTTATTATTTCCTTTTGCCATTTCTTATCACCTCTATTCTTCTTTAGCTTTTTGTTGATATGCCCTATGATATCGCTCCATCTTTTTACTTTTTTCATGGGCAGATTTTGGATCGAAATGGATTTGATTGACTGAGCTTTTTTGAGCTCCTTTGTTTACGTGGTTGGTCATTATGTTCACCTCTCTTTAAAATTTAGTATGGACACTATGGGCGGAAAAACACGTTAGAAAAGAAAAAACCCTTTACGATCTGTAAAGGGATGAAGTTACTATTTATGAATGGAACGCTCTTTACTATCTAAGCGTCTGTGTGGCAAATGCCATCTGTAATGAATAGAAATCATACGGAAGCAAACAATCAAAATGAATAAAGTATATAAAGCCCAATCGCTAACAACGATTTTGGCACCGATTAAAAATCCTGCTAAAATCGTCCAAAATGCATATACTTCTGCACGAAGGACGAGGGGTTTTCGACGTGCTAATAAATCGCGAATGATACCGCCGCCAATCCCTGTTAAAACGGATGCGACAATTGTAGCGCTAATAGGTAAATTGAGTTTTTGTGCGTAAAGAGCTCCTTGTATCGCGAATGCTGATAAGCCGATAGCATCCGTGATGTTTTCCCACCGTTTCCAATGTGTAATGAGTTTATTTGGAAATAGAAAGATAATCGTCATTGATAAGAGTGCGATTTGAAATAACATGTCCTGTTGCCAAAACGCGACGATTGGATAACCGATTAATAAGTTACGAAGGGCACCTCCCCCAAATGCAGTTGCCATTCCTAAAATATATACCCCGAAAATATCGTAATCTTCTTCCATTGCGACAATAGCTCCGCTGAGTGCGAAGGCAATTGTACCAATGATGCTAAAAATCTCCCATGCCATGAATTTTCTCCCCCGCTAACTAGATGAAATATGCCTCCTCTGTTATTATATTAGAAGGTTTAAATTTCGAAAAGGATGAGTGAACATATTTGATGGAAGAAAAAGAAAAAGTCATATTAGTTGGCTGTCAATTGCCGCAAGATGATGATGAGCGGTTTATGCATTCCATGAAAGAGCTTGCGTCGCTTGCGAAGACAGCTCGTGCGGAAGTTTTGGTATCTACAACGCAAAAACGACCGAAATTTCATCCTGCTACATACATAGGTAAGGGGAAATTAGAAGAACTTGCAGCGCTGACGGAAGAACTAGAACCGGCTGTTATTATATTTAATAATGAGTTAACACCTAGTCAAATTCGTAATTTATCTTCTGTATTAGATGCAAGGGTGATTGATCGAACACAACTGATATTGGATATTTTTGCTCAGCGTGCAAAATCAAGAGAAGGTAAGCTCCAGGTGGAATTAGCTCAACTGCAATACACAATGCCGCGTCTTATGGGACAGGGACTAGCGCTATCACGTCTTGGAGGTGGGATTGGTACGAGAGGTCCTGGTGAAACAAAGCTAGAAACGGATCGTCGTCATATTCGTTCTCGTATTGATGAAATTAAGAAACAGCTAGCGGGTGTTGTGGAGCACCGGAAAAGGTATCGTGAGCGCCGTAAGGGTAATCAAGTATTTCAAGTTGCATTAATTGGTTATACAAATGCTGGGAAATCGACGTTGTTTAACAGACTAACAGAAGCGGATACGTTTGAAGAAAATTTACTGTTTGCAACGTTAGACCCAACGACAAGAAAGATGCAATTGCCATGCGGATATACTGTATTGCTAACTGATACGGTAGGGTTTATTCAAGATTTGCCAACATCATTGGTTGCAGCGTTTCGTTCTACGCTAGAAGAAGCGGGGGAAGCGGATGTGATTTTGCACGTTGTTGATTCTGCAGATCCGAATTATGTAGGGCATGAACAGACTGTGAAACAATTACTACAAGATCTTAAAATCGATCATATTCCAATTATTACGGTTTACAATAAAAAAGATCAATTACATCAGAATTTTATTCCGTTTCCAAAAAGTGATTTTCTTATGACAAGTGCTTTTGAGGAAGTAGATTTATTACACTTGAAAGAATCAGTAGAAATGAAGATGATGGAAGAGATGGAATCGTATAGGGTTATGATTCCTCCAAACGAAGGCAGATTACTAACGCTTTTAAAAACAGAAACGGTGTTAACCGGGATGGAATTCAAAGAAAATGAGTTTTTGTATGAATGTACAGGTTATATATTTGCTCACTCACCATTAAATGGACAATTAAAGAGATTTTTAGTGCAAAAAGGAGAAGAGAATAAAAATGTTTGATCGTTTGAAAAATGGAGAAAGAATCGCTCCTATTGTAAAAGAAGTAGAAGAACAAATTACAGGTGTACATAAACGCATTGATGCAGTAATTGAAAGTAATCAATTTCGCGTATTAGAAAGTTTTCGTGAGCATAAAATTAGTGATTCACACTTTATCCCAACGACAGGGTATGGTTATGATGATATCGGTCGTGACACATTAGAAACGGTGTATGCTGATGTATTTGGAGCAGAGGCAGGACTTGTTCGTCCGCAAATTATTTCGGGTACACATGCGATTTCAACAGCTTTATTTGGTATTTTACGACCTGATGACGAGTTGTTATATATAACAGGGAAACCGTATGACACGTTAGAAGAGATTGTCGGTGTGCGTGGTAAAGGTGTTGGTTCTTTTAAAGAATATAACATTGGTTACAACGCTGTACCGTTAACAGCAGAAGGGCGAGTTGACTTTAAAGCTGTAGAAGCGGCAATTCATGAAAATACGAAAATGATTGGCATTCAGCGTTCGAAAGGGTATGCAACACGTCCGTCATTTACCATTTCAGAGATTAAAGAGATGATCTCGTTTGTTAAAGAAATCAAACCGGATGTTGTTGTATTTGTAGACAACTGTTATGGTGAATTTGTGGAAGAGTTAGAACCGTGTCATGTTGGAGCGGATTTAATGGCGGGATCTCTCATTAAAAACCCGGGTGGTGGAATTGTAAAAACAGGTGGTTATATTGTTGGGAAAGAACAATATGTAGAAGCTTGTGCGTATCGTTTAACTTCTCCCGGGATTGGAGCGGAAGCTGGGGCATCATTGTACAGCTTGCAAGAAATGTATCAAGGTTTCTTCTTGGCGCCTCATGTTGCTGGTCAAGCGTTAAAAGGAGCGGTTTTTACAGCTGCATTTTTAGAGAAATTAGGCATGAATACATCACCAACTTGGGATGCTGCACGAACAGATCTAATTCAGTCTGTTCAATTTGATGACAAAGAGCGTATGGTTGCGTTTTGTCAAGCAATTCAATATGCGTCTCCGATCAATTCACACTTTACACCGTATCCAAACTATATGCCGGGTTATGAAGATGATGTCATCATGGCTGCGGGTACTTTTATTCAAGGTGCAAGTATTGAGCTATCAGCAGATGGTCCAATTCGTCCGCCATATGTTGCTTATGTACAAGGTGGATTAACGTATTCTCATGTGAAGATTGCGATTTGTTCCGCAATTGATGCATTAATTGAAAAAAATCTATTAACAATTTCGTAAGGGAAAGCTGTCGATTTCGACAGCTTTTTTTGCATAGAAGAATGTATTTGTGCCATTTTAAAAAAGAATGAAAAAATTTATAAAAAATCATGTAAGAAAAGCTAACATCTGTTGACATCAAACATAACATGGTATAAAATGAGAAACAGTTAAGGCGAAGGAGGAACTGAAACAATGAAAGAAGATAGACGTTCTGCCCCGCTGTTTCCAATTGGTATTGTAATGGATTTAACACAGCTATCTGCTCGTCAAATTCGCTATTATGAAGAGCACAATTTAATTTTCCCAACCCGTACAAAGGGAAATCGTAGATTGTTTTCATTTAATGATGTAGATAAGTTGTTAGAAATTAAAGATTTGTTAGATCAAGGCTTAAATATGGCTGGTATTAAACAAGTATTGCAAATGAAAGAAAATCAAACAGAAGCAGTGAAAGTAAAAGAAGAAACAAAAGAAATTTCAAAATCCGAGCTTCGTAAAATTCTTCGTGATGAACTGCAACATACAGGCAGATTTAATCGAACTTCATTACGACAAGGTGATATTTCAAGGTTTTTTCACTAGGGATAACTGATTCTGAAGGTGTTTAGAGGGACTAAGGAGGAATTTATAATGGCAAAGTACACAAAAGAAGATATTTTCCGTTTAGCGAAAGAAGAGAATGTAAAGTATATCCGTTTACAATTTACGGATCTTTTAGGGATTATTAAAAACGTAGAGATTCCAGTTAGTCAATTAACAAAAGCTCTAGATAACAAAATGATGTTTGATGGATCTTCAATTGAAGGGTTTGTTCGTATTGAAGAGTCTGATATGTACCTATATCCAGACTTAGATACTTGGGTAGTATTCCCTTGGACTGCTGAAAAAGGTAAAGTAGCTCGCTTAATTTGCGATATCTACAATGCTGATGGCACTCCGTTTGAAGGTGACCCACGTAATAACTTAAAACGTATGTTAAAAGAAATGGAAGCGCTAGGATTTAATGAATTCAACCTTGGACCAGAGCCAGAGTTCTTCTTATTCAAAGTTGATGAAAAAGGAAATCCAACATTAGAACTAAACGATAACGGTGGATACTTCGACCTTGCGCCGATGGATCTAGGGGAAAACTGTCGTCGTGATATCGTTCTTGAACTTGAAGAGATGGGCTTTGAAATTGAAGCATCTCACCATGAAGTTGCACCAGGACAGCACGAAATTGATTTCAAATATGCAAATGCACTTCGTTCATGTGATGATATTCAAACATTTAAGCTTGTTGTTAAAACAATTGCTCGTAAACACGGCTTACATGCAACGTTTATGCCAAAACCATTATTCGGAGTGAACGGTTCTGGAATGCATTGTAACTTGTCATTATTCAAAAATGGAGAGAACGTATTCTACGATCAAAATGGTGACTTACAATTAAGTGATGATGCACGTCACTTTATCGCAGGTATTTTAAAACACGCGCCAGCATTTACTGCGGTAGCGAACCCAACTGTAAACTCATACAAACGTTTAGTACCTGGATATGAAGCACCTTGTTACGTAGCATGGTCTGCACAAAACCGTAGCCCATTAGTACGTATCCCAGCATCTCGCGGTATCAGTACACGTGTAGAAGTACGTAGTGTTGATCCGGCTGCAAACCCATATTTAGTAATGGCAACATTATTAGCAGCAGGACTTGACGGAATTAAAAATAAATTAACTCCGCCAGCTGCTGTAGATCGTAACATCTATGTTATGACGAAAGAAGAGCGTGAAGAAGCAGGTATCGTTGATTTACCAGCAACATTAGCGCAAGCATTAGTTACACTACAATCTGATGAAGTTGTATGTGGCGCATTAGGCGAACACTTACTTGAGCACTTCATCGAAGCAAAAGAGATTGAGTGGGATATGTTCCGCACGCAAGTTCACCAATGGGAACGCGATCAATACATGTCTCTTTACTAAGAGTCTCAAACCCTTGACACATAATGTGTCAAGGGTTTTTTGTATGCGTGGATAAAGGGAGAAGTATCAATTGTTTTTAGCTTATGACCATATTTTGACCATATTTATTTCATGACCATACCATGACCTTTTTAAAGTAGGTTGCGTTTCGCAAACGCTTCGTATTTATTAAGACTCTTTTTGTTCATTTCTTTTGAAATGTGGGCATATATGTCAGAAGTAATTTGAATTGAATCATGCCCTAATCTTTCTTGCACTTCTTTCATTGAATATCCGGCGTCTAACAAAAGAACGGCATGTGTATGACGTAAACCATGAATCGTGATATTTGTTACATTAGCTTTTTTTAAAATGCGAGTCATAGCTCTTTGTAAAGTAGACTTTGGATAAGGAAGTCCATTTTCACGTGCGAATACTAATGAAAGATCATGGTATAACCCTCCTAATTTCAGTTTACATTTATTCTGTTCAAATTTATGATTTTTTAAGATTTGGATTAAAAAATCTGCTAAGATTATCGTGCGGTAAGATGCTTTTGTTTTGGGTTTAGCGAATAGATTATCTAGGTTTTTATAATCATAAGTGAAGGTGTGACGGATACTTATTGTTCCTTCTTCTAAATCAATATCATCCCATCGTAAAGCCAGTGCCTCACCCTTGCGTATTCCTGTGTGAAGTAGTGTAAAGAACAACGAGAAATAATGAGGTTCTGTTTCTTTTAATTTTTGAACAAATGTATTCACTTCTTGTCCTTCTAAATGCTTAATTTTTTTGTCTTCAGTATCACTTTTAGCAATGACAATTCCGCGGAAAGGTGTTTGTTGAATAAGCTGCAAATCAACAGCTTTGAGCAAAGCTCCTTTTAAAGGTGCAGTGTAATTCTTAACACTACTTTCACTATACCCTTCTTCTAAGAGGTGATTCACGAATTTTTGACAGAGTGAAGGTGTAATATCGAATACCTTATACGATCCGAAAAACGGAACGATATGTTTGTTTATTGCTGTTTTGTGAAGATTGTATGTATGATTTCTAACCTTTCCTTTTTTGTAGGTTATAAGCCAATCATTCAAAAATGTAGAAATCATCACATTTTTATCTTCTATAAAAGTCCCGTTACTTAATTCTGTTTCAGCCTTCGCAGCATGAAGTTGAGCTTCTTTCTTTGTTTTAAAACCACGTTTTGTTGTTTGTTTTTTCTTTCCTGTTTTCGGATTAATAGTGGTGTAAATTTTGTAGAGCCATTTAGCTCCATCTTTTGTTTGGTATTTTTGGAAAGACGCCATGATTTTCCCTCCTTTATTTTTCTTTTAACCAAGAAACAGGTGTGTCTATATATCCTTCTATTTCGTATTTGATTTCTCCATCTTCTTCGTAAACTCGCGTAACGATAGGCAATTTTACAAGTTAATTTTCTTTTTGTTTCTGTCTTTTTTCTCTTTCAATCGCTAAATCAATAATCAAAGCAACTTCCTCTTTTAATAAATTTTATAAAACTTTAAGAGTTCTATAGGAATGTTATTTTTATATGCTATACATTTTTTTGTATCACCTGGAATAATGGTATTTTTGTCTATTAATAAAAATGCAGCAAAGGTATTTGCTTCTATTTCTAATCTATCAACAGATAAAAAAGTATTTTTTCGTAAGAATAGAGTATTTACTTCTTCGTGAAGGACAGCATGTCCCAATTCATGAGCACAAACTGTCCTTTGCATAGTTTCTGATAAATTATTATTAATAGCGATAAACTTATTTCCTTCTTCACATTTGTAAAAACCATTAATCTCTTCATGTAAATCATGAAAAAATACAATGATATTTAAACAATCAGCAAGCTCAAAGGGATTTTTCGTGTTATATTTTGTGCAAAGTTGTGTGACTAGATCTCTTATGACGAATTTCAATGTTTTCCCTCCTAAGCTCGCATCAGTTATTGTCGTTATTACGATATTTCTTAGGAACGTATTTTTTATTGATTATTTTTGTTTGTTTCACGATGTACTCCATTGCATCTAATAATGATTCAACAGCTTCCTCACTCATAGGTTCACCAGAGAACATTAAGCCGTCTTCACCTTGAAGGTCTCTTTTTATTTCTTCCATTCTTTTTGCTATATCTTTCTCATCTTTTTGTGTTAATTGCTTTTTTGGTTGATCCGTAACAGCTCTACCTAATAAATAGTCGGCGGAGATTGAAAAGCAATCAGCTAATTTAGTTAGCACATCATGTGGAGGAAATCTTTCTTCGGATTCATAATAGCCTATCATTCTTTGGGAGACTCCGATCTTTTCAGCTAGTTGTTTTTGTGTTAAATTTTCTTTTTTTCTCAAAGATTTTATTCTAAGACCTATCATATTGTTCACCTCTCTAATTGAACTAATTGTTCACTTTTTTTAAAGTTTAGCACAAATTGTTCTTTTTTGCATTGACATAGAACAAAAAAGTTCTATATTCTGTATTTAGAACATATAGTTCTTTTTTGGAGGGTGATTACATGAAAAATAAAATAAGCTTCTCACAAGGAAACTTATATAAAGAAATTGCAATCTATTGTGGAGTTACTGAAAGATATATCCGAATGATTGATCGAAAAGAAAGGAATCCATCAATGGAAACAGCTAAAAAAATTGCAAAGTTCTTTGATATGAACATTGATGATATTTTTTTTAGTAACAAATCGAACTTTAAGTTCTTTTTAGTTTCCTGTTGGGCTGAAAAAAATAATAGTAACAAGGAGGTTTCATAATGGGAAATTTAGCGGTAGTAAATGACAAAATACAAAATAATAAATTAGTTTTTGACAATAATGGAGAGGTTGTAACGGATAGTTTAACTGTTGCTGAAATGTTTGGAAAAGAGCATAAAAATGTAATTCGTGATATCGAGGTTCAATTAGAAAAGCTAGCGGAAGCTAATGAAATAAAATGGGGGATGCTCAACTTTGGGCAGACCCAATATCAACATCCTCAAAATAAACAGTGGTATAAAAAATATCTTTTAACAGAAGATGCGTTCGTAATTGTTGCGATGTCATACGTGACTCCAGAAGCTATGAAAATGAAAGTAGAATTTCTGCGAGAATTTAAAAGGATAAAAGAACATATTGAAAAAAAGATGAAAATTCCTGGGGATACATTCGGTCAAATAGAGTTGTTAGCGGCAGGAACTAGTAACTTGAATAAAAGAGTTTCTTCATTGGAACAGGTAGTTGAAAAGCAACTTACTGTTGATTATGGGCAACAACGAGTAATTGAAAAAGTAAAAGCTAAACGGATCTATTTCTTATGGGAAAACGGACATGTAGATAGAGATGTACATGATTCTACTCGTAAGTTATTCGGGTTGCTAGGACGTAATTTGAAAGATGCATTCAATGTAAACAGTTATCGTGACATCTTGAAGAAAGATTTCAATGAAGCACTGAACTTTATTAACGGTTGGAGACCGATGGTTTAAGGGAGGATACCTAATGGACGGAACAGCAGTTGTAAATGTTGCTATTGACGAAGAGTATGTTCGGAATCTAGCGGAACAAAAGGTTCAAAGTATTTTAGAAGGAATGGGGATCGGAACATGGTGGAACATGGAACGATTAAAGCTAGAAACAAATCGTAAGTATGACTGGATAGCGGAAAACATTTTATTTAATCCAAGGTTCCAAAATGAAATGAAAGAAATTTCGAATAATAAAAGCAGTGGGCGTTGGATGTTCAAGGCGAAAGAAATGCGCGAGTTCTTAGAACAAAACTTTCATTATCTCAATGGAAGAGGTAATAACCAATGAATCTAACTATCAACTACAACAACGTAAAAGTAGCTGACTATCTTAAACTACTGGCTCATTACAAATTACCAAATAAAAAGCAGCGACGTCTTATTGAGAATCGGTTCGTGTGCTTAAACGCTCTTATTCGAAAAATTGGCGAACATCATTGAATATGTGCAAAATGCATAAAAAAGAAACCCACGGCAATGGGTATCTTAGAAAAAACATTTTAATTTAGTATATCACGGAAAGTGAGTAAGTAGTACATGCAGATAAATCTAGTTCCTTATCAAGTACTGTTAACTCGGAAATTTTGGGAGCGAACAAATAGCAAAGAAGAGTTAAATCAGATGATTGAGCGATATTTCAGTGTTGGATATCCACATTACGAGATTCAAGAAATAATTGGAAGTGAACAAGCATATGTGGCAGTTTGTGTAAGGAGGTAAACGAATGGCAACATTTCGGGTTAATAAAAACAAAAATTATACGACCATTAATAATACAGGTCTTCGAGATGAACGTTTGAGTTGGAAGGCGAAAGGAATATTAGCTTACATTTTATCATTGCCTGATGATTGGGTGTTTTACATGGAAGAAATAGCGACTCATGCGAAAGATAAAATTAGTAGCTTGTACTCAGGGATGAAGGAACTTAAAAAGTATGGTTATGTAAAAAGATTTCCTATAAAAGATGAAAAGGGAAAAATTCTTAAATGGGAAACGGTCATTTATGAAGTCCCACAAACAGAAAACCCACATGTAGAAAATCCACAAATGGACATTCCACATGTGGAAAATCCACATATAGAAAATCAAACACTACTAAATACTAAAGAACTAAGTACTAATAAACAAAATACTAAATTACAAAGTAGTAGTAATATCTTCTCATTCTATGAAAATAATTTTGGGATTTTAAATCCATTCGTAGCCGATAGTATTACCCAATGGGCAAACGATACAAGCGAAGAACTTGTACAAGCAGCCATGGAACGGGCATTGAAACAACAGAAGAAATGGAACTACGCTGAGGGTATTTTAAAACAGTGGGTTAATAAAAATATTCGTACATTATCAGATGTACATGCTTCGGAAGCTGAATTTAAAAACAAAGGTAAAAAAGGAGAGAAAAACAATGCAAGCAGTCGGAAAGATAGTAGCTTCATCGACAAATACGATTTCAAGAAACGCTAGTCAAAGATATGTATTGTCTCCTAATAGATGTAAGAATGTCTTCTTAGTAGGAAAAGAAAGCATTAAAGACGTTTGCAGTAAACGTATGTTGATAGATACAGAAACGAACGAAGAGTTTTGTCCTCAATGTAGATTGGTAGAAAGAGAAGATCAGAAATTAGCTAAGGAAACATTAGCTATTAAGAAGAAAAATGAAATTATTCATTTATATGATTCATTTGCTGATAACAGCTTGATAAATGACAAACTAAAGAAAGCAACATTTGAAAACTATGTACCGCCTAAAAAGGAATTAGCTGATGCAAAAGAAATTATTATGGATTTTGTTTCTTCATTCAATAATGAAGAACCAACAAGCATGATTATAACTGGTGATTATGGAGTAGGGAAAAGTCATTTGTGTGTGGCAGCCACCAAAGAACTTATGAAAATGGGTCACAGTGCAATGTTTATTCAAATGAATAAGTTATTTACCAAAATCAAATCCACTTGGAATAAAAACAGCGAAATGACAGAGGACAAACTTATGTCCCTTCTAGCTAAGGTAGATGTCTTAATTATTGATGATTTCGGAGCGGAATTCACGGAAAAAGATAAAGAAGGGGTTACATGGAAACAAACAAAAACGAATGAAATCGTTGATAGTCGTATAGGTAAAAGTACTTTGTTTACTACTAATTTTACTATCGGTGAATTAGCAGGAATGTATGGAGAACGTGATTTTAGTCGGATGATGGAAAACGCCGAAATGTTAGAAATGCATGGGGATAATTATAGATTACGCAATTTTAAAAAGGGGGAATAACAATGTGTGCATTATGCAATGGTACGGGAATTATTCGGAAAGAAACTTATCCAGGTGTAATTGAAACAAATGGTTGTAATTGTGAAGTGGCAAAACAACAACAAGAAGCAAACCAAAAACGTTGGGAAGCATGGTTAGTACATTTTGAATCGATGGCACAATCAATAGAATCTAAAAGAAAGAAAAAAGTTAGTTAATAAGGGGGATTAATAATGAAAAATACAGGTGTTGCAAGGAAAGTGGACGAGCTAGGTCGTGTAGTAATTCCAATTGAGTTACGTAGAGTTTTGGGAATCTCTACAGGTGCAGCGTTAGAATTTTATGTTGATGGGAAGAACGTTGTTTTGAGAAAACAAGAAAAGTCTTGCTTTGTAACGGGTGAAGTATCTGAAGATAATGTGGAATTGCTGGACGGAAGGATGTTTTTAAGTAAGAAAGGTGCAAGTGAATTACTGGAACTCATTACAAGGAGTGGGAAGGTCAATGGTTAAACAACTAAATATTTTTGATGTAGAGCCAGAAATCATCCAATTTGATGTAACGAAAGCTAATGTAAAGAAGGGAACTGGGCGAGTTACATATACAGATGTACGTGTCCAGATTCCTAAGATTGCAAAATGCACGGACGAGCTTCCACGAACAACAAATCCGGATGATCGCTACGAGATATTTGAGCAATATGCAATGGCAATTTGGAGGTTTCAACGTGGGTTGGACAAGCTGTTTAATTGGGAAGCCGCTGAAGAATTATGTAAGGCAGCAAGAGATAAAAAAGAAGCTATTCCAGTGAGGGTATATTTAGGAAGCGGATTTAAACCTAACGTTGTTGAGTATATGAAGTGACAAAGGGAGATGCATTTATGAAAGTAGAAATCGATACTTCTAGTAACAAGATTTATGTTGTAAAAGATGGTCGTGTAATTGCAGTAGAACCGCCAGCAAGTGGATATGGTGAACAAGTTGCTGTTTGGCTTAATGGGAAAGTAGATCGTGTGGATACTAAGTTTACTGAAAAGATAAAATAATCATTCTTTCATAAGAGGTGAAAAGGATGGCGGTTTTGAAAATACATGTTGCTTTGGAAGAAGTTAATTTTATTTGGGATGAAAGGCAAGTAATCCTATTTCGTGAAATGTGGAATAACGGTGTTAGTTTAGCAGAAATGGCAAAACGTTTAAAAAGAAAACAGGTGGAAGTGGCTGTTTTGATTTTAGATCAGGCAGATAACTATAAAATTGGAGGTCGTTCTGAAGGGATTGGAGATACAAGTGTAGAGCTAATTAAGAATAATAGGAACTATGAATTCCCTCTAACACTATATATCGCATTAGAAGAAGCAAATTTCCTTTGAAATGAACAAGATGTGATTCGATTTCAAGAAATGTGGGATAAAGGTACCAATATTGCAGAGATATCACGAAAATTAAAGCGGCATCAAATTGAAGTAGCTGTACTTATATTAGATCAATTAGGCTTGGAAGATATGTTAAGCGGTATTCAAAATAAGCCCGTACAAGTGGCATAAGGAGGAAGAACAATGAATTTAGTTAAAATTTTTTCAATGCAAAAGGTGTTAGATGATCGGATTGTTAAGGAGCATGGGTTAGAAGGTCAAAATATATTTTACAACATGATTCTTGCTTTACAAGTTGAGATTGGTGAACTTGCAAATGAAACGAGATGTTTTAAACATTGGAGCAATAAAGGGCCTAGCGAAAAAGAAGTCATTTTGATGGAGTATGTTGATGGGCTGCATTTCATAGCATCATTAGGAAATGGAATCGGATTTAATTCAAATGAATATAGTTTGGAGCTATTAAATCGTAACGCTAATGTCTTTACATCAAGTGCGCTAGTTAGTCAGTTTAACAATGTGTATGAAACAGTATCAGAATTCCGGGCGACTCAAAGTATAGAAATTTATGAGGAATTATTATATTCCTACTTAGGTTTAGGCAAGAAATTAGGATTTACATTTGATGAAATTGAACAAGGGTACTACAAGAAGAATGAAGTGAACCATCAACGCCAGGATAACGGATATTAAT
>NZ_JAJJBY010000015.1:0-105695 GCF_022625245.1 Bacillus sp. TL12
GCGGAAGTCTTATCTCTTTTTTTATGTTTAAAACTGATGTTTTTTTGCCATCGGTTCAATGCATTTATTTAATATCCAACTTAATACTTTCCATACTTTTTGTTGATTAGGTGGCAAATGAGCATTATATATATAGCTGTATTCAATCTGCTGTTTTGCACCGCGATTTCGTTTGAACTCTCCAGCCCCAGCACTACAATGACAAATTAAATTTTTTTCAATAGAATCTATTGTAATAAGGAGGGAAAGAATGCGATATAAGCCTTGTTGCTGATCAGAGTTTGTATCGTAGCCAAGTATAGGAGTTGTCATAACTCCATCTCTAATAAAATAAGCAATGACACCATCAATCGTGCCCTCTTTTTTAATAACTTTCATTTCCAATAAATGAT
This sequence comes from Bacillus sp. TL12, assembly GCF_022625245.1. Classification (NCBI taxonomy): domain Bacteria; kingdom Bacillati; phylum Bacillota; class Bacilli; order Caryophanales; family Bacillaceae; genus Bacillus; species Bacillus sp. TL12. The sequence continues at coordinate 393 of NZ_JAJJBY010000015.1, forward strand.
GCTGAAGCGCATTCCATAAATAAGCTGGTGTAAACATTGGATTATGATCGGAATATTTCTCAATGTATAGTTGATTGTATAACTCGGAAATCTGTAAAATATCCTCTTTTGTTAATTGTTCATTCGTCATTACTTCATAATTGCTTTTCTTTAATAATCTTTTATCATTTAATAAGTCTTTTCGTTCTTTTCGATTCATTTCTTTATAGTGTTTTGGATCAAATAAGTATACGGAACGAGACATAATTTTATTGTAACCTACTGTAGATAATGCTTGTGTAATTGCAGGATATAATTCGCTATTTAAAGAACGAAATAAAATCGTATGCTCTGGAAATTTTTCAACAAGTAAATTCGTAATCCGTTCGATTTGTTGTTGATTTATAGAATGATAAAGGTTTGTTGAAAGCATCCAATTATTTACTACAATTACTTTATTAATATTTGTTCGTCGTAGCCAGCTTCCAATAAGATGAATCGGGTAGGTTAGTAACTTCTCTAACCAAGGTTTCTTTAATTCCCATAACTCTTCTAGTGCATAGGATATGTAATGTGTATAGGGAGAACATACATATGAGTTTTCAAACTCTTTGTTATTCACAGTGACTGGCAAGATAAGGTCATCAATTTCTAATAGAAATAGCCGAGTGTTAACATTTTCAATAAATGCTGTAATGCCATTTTGTAAGAGCGGAAGGAAGCTATCTCTTACATATGTTCCATCTCGTTTTGTAGTCCAGTCGATGTTGTGCAGGGAATGAATATCATGTAACGTAATCATACATTTTCACCATGCTTTATAAGGCTTTCTATTCTTTTTAACTTTTTATCATATAATTGAATATCATAATGTGAAAAGAAAAAATGTGGCACAACACATTTTTTAGTAGACCATAGTGTATGTAATTCCTGTATTAAGCTAGATTTACATGATTTGAAATGTTCAGGTAGTACTTTAAGTTTAATCTCAATTTTGTCTGTGCTGTGCTGAATCACTTTAAATTCTTGAATTTCATTAGATGTAAACATAATTGCTCTTCGAATGAAATCAGGAAAAATAGATATTTCGCTTTTATCCAATTCACTTATCCCGATAAATATATCATCGCATCGACCATCAATTCGTTCTAAGGCTAAGAAGGGAGAACCGCAGGCGCACGCTGTTTTTTTCTCAATTAATATGTCATTGAGACGGTAGCGGATTATAGGCTGTGTCTTCCTCATGAAATCAGTAATAATGGGAACGAATATCCCTCTTTCTTGATCTAAGTATTCTTTTTCAATATGAACAAGGTCTTCATTGATATGTAATGTACCATGTTTACATGTTGTAGCAAGAAAGCCTTCTGTACATTGGTAAACTTGGTGTACTGTCTGTTGAAAAATTGTACTGATAAACTCCCTATCAATATCTTCAAGTACTTCTGCTACAGAGATAATTTTTTTGGGACAAATCATAATAAGTCCTTCTTGTTGCCAATGAGCGATTTTTCGCAATATAGAAGGAGGTGCAATTAAAATAGATGGATTTATTTGATTTAGTCCAGCGATATGTTGATGAAACGAATCTAGTAAATCAAAAAAATGAAACGAAATTCGCTTGTTTTTGGTCGCCTCATATAAATTGCTGTTCGCTCGTAAGAAAAAAGCGATCGTATGTTTATGTAGAATGCTAGAAGGAAGCACTTTACCGATAATAGAACCGGCCCACATCGTTTGTTCTTCCTGAGAAACGAGAAAAACTCCGCGATTTCCACTAGTGCCTGATGATAGCCCAACAGTTATATTACGAATAGTTGGAGAAAAATTTCGGGTTTTTTCCGCTTCAAATGCTACATGAAAGGCTTCCTTTTTTGAAATAGAAGCTGTATTTAATGTATCAAAGTTCTCCATCATTACTTCTTTATTAATGATAGGGAGTGAAGCCCAGTCCCCGTTTTCGATTTCTTTTAAAAAAGGTGTGTATAATTGACGATAGAAAGGTGACTGATCTATAGCAAACAAAAGATGTTTTGTTATTTGTTGCTTATGAAATTGTTCTAATTGCTCACGAGTTGAAAATCGTAAGCGATATTTTGTTTTTAAATATTGCTGGAGAATCCGAAACTTATTCATAGTACACCCCTGCTTTAATTTGATTCCATGTGCGTTCGCAATGAGTTGGAAGAATTTCAATTTTGGGTGATATTTGCGATAAATGATGTAACTTTTCAATGTTGTGGCGATAAGATTTTGCATCCCCGGTTAAAAGGCTGACGATCTTACTTGGAAAGACAAGGTTTTCATACGTTTTACTGTGCCACACTGCGTCTGCACAAAGAAAAACAATTTTATCACTATGTAAATGGACGAATAGGCCAAATTGTCCAATTGCATGCCCCGTTAAATCAACAGCGAGTAATGAACCATCACCAAATACATCATATCCCTCTTCAAATTTTCCATATGTAGGAGATAAACTAAGCGATGGAGTTTGATCAATAAATGTCATCCGTTGTTCTAAATCAATTGGTAATGTATCTTTTAAGCAACCTTTTAATAGGGCACCAAATTTACTTCTCTTTTTAATATCTTCATAAGCTTTCGAGAAGGTTAATATTCTTGCTTTTGGAAAGTCGGGCAGTCCTGCTGTATGGTCACCATGAAAATGAGAAAGAATAATATACTTAATCTCTTCTGGTTGAATACCATCAAGAAGTAGTTGCTGTTTAATAGATTGCTCTTCTGTAAAGTGAACAGGAGTAAGTTTAGCATATACAGAGTAAGGAAATTTTCTTGTCGCTTCTATAAAGTGCCGGGTATATCCGGTATCAAATAAAATATAGCCTAGGATTGGATGTTGAAGTAATCCCACTGTAGCTGGAAAGGAAATTTGTTTCCAACTGCCTTTGGAATATGCAATTTTTTCAGGATGTGTGCAATATCCTGTATCGTAAAGCTTTAAAGATTTAATTTTCATTGTGTTTCCCACCATTCCACAAATTTTGTGATTCCTTCTTCTATGCTAATATTTGGAATATAGCCTAGTTCTCTTTGAGCTTTATCAATACTTAAAGTCTGGCTTTTTGAAAGTACACTAACAGTATATTTTGTGAGAATAGGTTCTTTTCCAAATAAGATAGTTTTTGAAATCCCCTCTAGTATCGCGGCAATTGTAAAAGCAGTTTTGTAGGAAATTTTTTTATATTGTACCTCCTTGCCAAGGCATTTCATTACATTTTCAATGACTTCATATAAATTTACACGTTCCCCATTTGTTATATTGTATTTTTGGCCTAATGTATGTTTAGGTGAATGCATACAAAGAAGCAGGGCATCTACAACATTCTCGACATATGTAATATCGACAAGTACATCTTTTGTATCGATTCTTGGTAGGGCGCCTTTTTCACATACTTTAATAAGGCGTGGAAGAATAGCGTTATCTCCTGGACCAAATAAAGCACGTGGACGTATCGTGATAACTGGTAAACCATGATTGAACGCTTGATCAATAGCTTGTTCCGCCATATATTTTGTTTTTGCATAATGGTTTACAAATGTATCAGGAAGTTTTGCGTTTTCGACTACATCTTGTCGCTCATCATAATAGAAATAAATACTCGGTGTCGATACATGGATAAGGCGTTTTATGCCAGACTTTTGACTTCCTTCAATAATATGCCTTGTTCCTAACACATTCGCGTTGTAAAAATCTTTGTATTTGCCCCAAGGAGAAGAAAGGGCGCCGCTATGAAAGATATAATCTTTATCTTTACAAACTTGTAGAACACAATGTCTATCTTCAAGAGGACAATGTACAAATTTAATACCATTTTGTTCTAATAATTTGCCAATTGTTTTATTTCTCCCGGTTGCTGTTACTTCATAGCCTATACTCGCTAATCGAAAAGCAAGTTTTTGTCCTAGAAAACCAGTTCCACCAGTTACTAGCATTCTCATCAATTTTCACCGTCCCATGATATGTCATATGTTGTTTGCTCCAAAATAGTCCGTTCATGTTTATCACTTTCACGCCATAATTTATACATGCTATAAAACTGATAAAAAAATGGTTTCCAATCAGAGTGACTATAAATGATATCTGGATAGGAACATAGAACTTTCAGCCATTGCTTACGTGTTTGTTTGCTTTTTAAATAAGGAGGTCCATATAAAAGCATTGCTAATCGAATTGCACACTCCGAATTTGGTTTGGGAATTAGCGTATGGTTCACCTTTGTATCAAAAAAAGCTGATAATATTTCCTCATCGAATAAATGTAACCCACTTGTAGTACGTGGATTACATTCAATCGGAATAGCATCTCCGTCCTCTGTAATGATAAAATCAAAGGCAATTTGCCCAGAGAAATTTAGCTCCTTTACGATATGCCCAACAAACTCGTCAATTTTTGGGAGATTAATATGCTCAAACGCAATGGTAGCGCCTAAACCCGCCGTGAATTCCGTTTTATAGACAGAGTGAGCTAACACTTTTCCAGATTGTACAATACTGTAGGAGCAATGCTGTGTTCCTTGTATAAACTCTTGGATGATATAATTTGGCTTGTCCACCATGATGCCCTTTTCAACATCTTCTTTTGTAATAAACGCCACTTTGTCAGAAAAACGAGAGAAAATTGGCTTTAGTACAAAAGGAGTAGTGGCCGATGTTTGGTGAATCATTGCCTGTATGGCTTGTTCGTTATTTGTTTTATACGTTGCAGGAACTTGCCAGCCTAAATTCGTTACGAACTGAATAAATTCCCACTTATTATGAAGTAATGAAAGTTTATGAAATTCGTCTACTAATACATGGCAAAATCGGCTTAATTTTTCTTTATACCTAGATATATAAAATACTTCTTCACAAGTAGGGATAAGTAAATCGACATCATGTTTTTGAATAATTGATTGTAGTGCATCAATACTCTCATTTGTGTTCCATTTTGGAGAAGGAATTTCATAAAAATAATCAATGTTCGTTGAAGCTTTACTTAATGGATAGGAAATACTATCTGCAATAATGACGGTATGTCCGCTTTTCTTGAACAATCTGCATAAATGTAATGCTGCTGGTGCGCGTGCCCCTGTAATTAATACTGTTTTCTTAGTACTCAAGAAGAATGCCTCCAATAGAAAGCCCTGCAGACGTACCCAGTAACAATATTTTATCTCCGCGCTGCACTTTGTTTTGTTTAATTGCTTCGAAAAGAGCGACCGGAATAGATGCAGAAATCATATTCCCGTAGTCTTCAAAAATAGTCATAAAGCGATCCTCATCGACCCCTAATTTTTTACGAATCAGCTTCATAGCTGGTCCACTTGCTTGATGAGGAATAATTAAATCAATATCATCTAGGGAATAACCAGTATGTATAAGTAGTTTCTCGATAAAATTTAACATATATTTAGAAGACAATTTGAAAATAGCTCTGCCATTCATATCGAACAAGAAGTCTTCTTTTCGTTCTTCACTATATTCTCTAGGATGAATCATTGTTCCACCGCCGCGAATTTCTGATAGATGCGCACCAGAGCTATACGTTTCCATATGGGAAGCAATAATAGAAGAAGTGTGATCACTTTTTGTTACCACAACAGCTGCTGCACCATCGCCGAATAAAATACTACTTTCATTTTGTCCCCAATTTAATCCTACAGAAGAAATTTCAGAAGAAATGATGACAACATTTTTGTATCTCCCGCATTCAACTGCGTAAGAAATTGTATCAAGTGCTGTTACGAAGCTTAAGCATGTTGAGTTGATATCAAAACATGGAATACCAGAATGCTGTAGTCCAAGTTGTTCTTGAATAAGTGATGCAGTAGAAGGGATTGCCTGCTGGATTGTTCCACTTCCGCAGATGATACAATCGATATCGTCCCATGTTAGATTAGCATCTGCTATAGCTTTTTTAGCAGCTTCAGCTCCCATATAAGAAGATGTTTCATCATCAACAAAGTATCGTGTTTTCACTCCAGCTTTTTTTAATGTCCAGCCTTCTTGGGCACCTAACATACGATCTATTTCAAAAGAATCTACTTTTCGTTTTGGAACATATACACCAATACCTTTTATTTTAATATATCTTTTCATCCCATATCGCCTCTTAATCTTTTTATAAATTTATAAAATTCTATCATATATATATTATTATAGAAAAAATAGGGAAAAAAGTTTTTTGTGAAATTTAGTATTTTTATAAATTATCTTCATATTAATTTATGGGGTTGTAAGAAAAGATAGTACGGAATTTATCCTTAAGAGATGTATCGAAAATTTATCCCGCATTAACGGGCAGTAATACTCCCACCTCAAAATTCGGTGGGAGCAAAGAAGTTAGGTGGGAGATAAACTGCCCGTAAAGGCCCGATTGGTTCAACTAATAATTAGTGGGGGATGAGGAAAACCCCCACTGATTAAAGTTTCACTTTATGAAGATTCAAAGGAAATAGCAGTTGGAAATGTTTCGGTGCAGATTCAAAAGGGTGAATTTTACTCTAGAAAGAAGGGGAATATATGAAACGAATTCTTGTGATAAGTGATATTCATGGAGAAATGGAGAAGTTTGAAAAGCTGTTAGTAGAGGCAAAATACAATGCGAAAGAGGATCAATTAATTTTAATGGGGGATTATGTAGATCGTGGGTCGAGTGCAAAGGCTGTAATTGAAAAAGTGATGCAATTAAAAGAAGAAGGTGCTTTTGTTTTAAAAGGGAATCATGAAGATATGATGATTAAAGCATTAACGACTAATGAAGAAAGATCGTGGAATCATTGGGTGAAGAGAAATGGCGGGAATAAAACGTTATATAGCTATGGTTTTTCAGAGAGCGATATTGCTATAAATAAAGAAGTATTTAAAAAACCAGTTTTAAAGTCTGATATATTAGAAAAACATTTAAAGTTTATACAAGAACTAGATCATTATATTGAAACAGACGATTACATATTTGTTCATGCAGGTGTAGAACCAACAAAACCAGTTGCTGAATCTGAGCCATACACGTTAATGTGGATACGGAATGAGTTTCATCATGGATACAATGGTGAAAAAACTGTTGTATTTGGGCATACAGAAACCAAAACACTCCATGGCGACGAGGAGAATTGTAATGTGTATTTTGGAAGTAATCGAATTATCGGAATCGATGGGGGAGCCGTATATGGTGGCCAGTTAAACTGTTTAGAATTACCAAGTCAAAATGTATATGTAGTGAAAGAATAATATAAAAAGAGATAAGGGATCAAAACAAAGATCAAACCTTATCTCTTTTATTTGTTTACATAATTTGTGAAAACATTACTGCGATTCATTATCGATTTAACTCCATTGCAACTTGTTTCCCATTTACGAAAACCTCTATCACCGCTACTACAACTTCAATCATTTTTTTCATCTCTTATCTCTCCTTTGTTTATTGTCTCATTTCTTACTTTAAGTATAACGAGCAGCAAGTATTGTAACTATCGAATTAGATGATATGAGGATTACAGTGTTGTAAGAATACAATTTGTATGTTTTTAATGCTTTTTTATTAAGGGGAAGTTAAGAAATAAATTTCATAATAAATCCCATATGCAGAACGATAAATAGTGAAATTATTAAGGGAATGAAGAATCTAGATAGAAAAAGATATATAAGTCGAATGGATTCGTACACAAGACGGACAAGTATGTCGAGTGCTCTTTTTTTGTTATTATGAAAATGAATATAGGTGAATAGAAAAGATTTTTATGTTGGATGAAAGGTGAGAAAGTGATATGCGCTTATTAGTTGTAGAAGATAATGCACCTTTATTAGAATCAATTACACAAATTTTACTTGATGAGTTTGAAATTGATACAGCGATGAATGGAGAAGACGGATTATTTTTGGCATTGCAAAATATTTATGATGCGATTCTTCTTGATGTAATGTTGCCAGGGATGGATGGGTTTGAAGTAATTCAAAGAATACGGAACGAAAAAATTGAAACACCTGTTTTATTTTTGACTGCTAAAGATTCTTTGGAGGACCGTGTGAAAGGATTAGATTTTGGTGGAGATGATTATTTAATAAAACCATTTCAAGCACCTGAGTTAAAAGCAAGAATTCGTGCCTTATTACGAAGAAGTGGTAGTTTAACAACAAAACAGACGATTCAGTATCGCGGGATTGAATTGTTTGGAAAAGACAAAGACATTCAAGTAGATGGAGAAGCAATGAAATTAACATTAAAGCAATATGAATTTTTAGAATATCTTATTCAAAACAGTGGGAAAATTTTAATGCGTGAGCAAATTTTTGATCGTATATGGGGATTTGATTCGGATACAACGGTAGCTATTGTTGAAGTGTATGTTCATCATTTACGAAAAAAATTAGAGCCATTTGGCTATCAAAAAGATATTCAAACCGTTCGCGGAATTGGATATATATTAAAAGAACAATGAAGAGGGGAATTATGTTTCAAAAAACACGCATTCGTCTTACAATTTTAAATTCATTAGTGTTTATTATATTAATTGGAGTTCTAGGGAGCATTATCTATGGCTATACATATAATCGCATTTATAGTGGAGTAGATAATTCGCTAGAGATGTTTAAAGCAAAAGAGAAGAAACATTCTAAGTCTAATCCAAAAGGATCCGTTAAGGATATCCGTATTGGAGATCCGAGGATTACTGTACTGTTATGGCATGGAAAAAAAGTAGCCTTAATAGATAAGAATCCTAAATTTATTGATCCTGTTTTTGAAGAAAATCCATTAGCGTTTTTTCCAGAACAATTAGAAGGTTTTCAGAATATTGAAATTAAAGGGAAGAGTTTTCGAGCGTTGGCTTTTCAGCGTAATACTGAATTTGGACAAATGACAGTTCAATTTGTACGCGATACAACGGCAGAAAGGGATATGTTGCATACGTTATTGCTAATTCTTATAGTGGGGTGTAGTGTAGGAAGTTTATGCGCAATTGGGATGGGATTTTTCTTAGCTGGAAGAGCTCTTGTACCAATTCACAATTCTTGGGAAAAGCAGCAACAGTTTGTTTCCGATGCATCCCATGAATTACGAACGCCACTAGCGGTTATTCAATCGAAAACAGATGTACTATTTCAGTCTCCTTCCGCCACGATAGAGGAAAAGGCAATTGATATTTCTACAATTTCCAAGGAGTGTAGAAGGTTATCAAAGCTCGTTGCTAATTTATTATTATTAGCTCGTTCGGATTCGAATCAAATTGAAATGGATAAAAAGGAATTTGCATTAGATGAATTATTAACGGAAGTAGTAGAGCCGTATGCAGAAATTGCTGCATATCAAGAGAAAAAGATGACACTAGAAATCGAGTCTCAAGTATCTTTTATTGGTGATCGGGAGCGAATTCATCAAATGATTGTGATTTTGTTAGACAATGCGATGAAATACACTGACGTTGGTGGAATAATCCAAGTAGCATGTATGCAAACAAGTAGTTCAATTATGATTCAAGTAAAGGATAATGGAATTGGAATAAAAGAGGAAGATATTCCAAAGTTGTTTGACCGTTTTTATCAAGGAGATAAAGCAAGAGCGAAATCAGAAGGTGCTGGATTAGGGCTTTCAATTGCGAATTGGATTGCAGAAAAGCATTATGGGAGAATAAAAGTAGAGAGCAAAATAAATGAAGGTGCTTCTTTTGAAGTGACTTTACCTAAAAATCAAAGAGTATAAAGAATTTAGAGACGATCTTGTTTTTACAAGGTCGTCTTTTTTAAGGGAAAGTTAAGAAATGTTTTTCATAATAGAGTTTACACAGAATAAGAAGGGCAAAAGAGAGAAAAGGAAATCACTGTGCATTCTTGTTAAGAATAGCTAGATAGCTGTATTCACAGATGACTCTAATAAGAAATGAATTGAGCATATCTTCTACGATAATGTGGGGGAAATGGAAGAGAAAACAAGTGAAGGCAATTACAATGTCCAAAATGTAAAGGGGAGATGAAATTTGGAAAAGAAAAAGATAGCATCATTATTTGTTATTGGAATGGTGAGCTTAAGTATAATGAGAGGGGCATCCCCTTCTACAATGTCAAAAGGAAAAACTGATTTTGCTCAGTGCAGTAAAGAACAACTTAATGATGGGAAAATGCATGCGGCACAGACAGAGAAAAAAGCAAAGAAACTAGGAATTGCAACAGATGGTAAAGAGCAAATTACGTTAGAAAAAGAAATTCATGAAACAGAAGTTGATCAAGAGGCGAAGCAGCTAGGGATTTCTACTGAGGGAAAAGATGTAGGGACTCTTTCAGAAGAAATCTATGAAACAAAAGTAAAACAAGAAGCAGTGAATCTAGGAATAAAAATAGATCATGCATCTATTGTGGATTTAATAAAGCAAATTAATAAAATTAAAATCAATGATGAAGCAGATAAACTAGGGGTTTCAACAGAAGGAAAAGAAATAGATGAGATTGCGACCGAGATTTATGGAACGAAAGTAAAGGAGGAAGCGGAAAAGCTAGGTATTTCTCAAAAAGGGAAAGATATAGAAAATTTGGCGCAAGAGGTATATGAAGGGAAAATTCAAGATGAAGCAAAAAAACTGCATATTGATTTATATGGTAAAGATATTTACCAAGTGCTAAAAGAAATAAATGAACAGAAAGTCATACAAATTGCAGACGAGCTTGGTATAGATAGTGCAAATTTAAATATTCAACAATTGAAAGAGAAAATAAAAAAGGAACAGCCTAAAAAGGAAAAGGAACTTGTCTTTTTACCTATGGTTCAAACAGATGCGGATGCATTTTATTCGTATTTAACGAAGTAAAAAGGGCGCAGAAACTTTGAACCAGGCATGGGTGCAGTTGGGGAGTCAAGCAATTAGTTATGTACAAAATTCAAATTGAACTAGGAATGAAACTACATATATTTTATATATCGAGTAACAAAATAAGAGAGATAAGGGATCAAAACAATGATGAAACCTTATCTCTTTTTATTGTCTTTTACGGTTTATCATGAATTTTTTTTGTTTCATTATTTGTTTAACTCCATTGCTATTTGTTTTCCATTTACAAAAATTTCTGCTACTGCTACAACTACTTCCATCACTTTTTTCATCTCTTATCTCTCCTTGTTTTTTGTTTCATTCCTTACTTTTAGTATAAGGGAGAGAGGGAGTGGCAACTATCGAAGTAGATGACATGAGAATTACATTGTTGTAAGAATAAAAAATGGATAGAAAATTTTGTGAAAGAATGAATTAAGATAGATGTACTTATTTTGTGAAATGGTTGTATTCCTAAAAAAGAATAAGTAAGATAGATTTCGCGTGTAGTAAAGAGGAAATAAGGGAGACAATAAAGGGATGAGAAAAAGAAAAAAATTGTTAAGTTTATGGAAAACGATTACATTGCTGGTGTGTACTGTTATTGTACTTTCTTTAGTTGTAACAGATATATTAATTAGTCATAATGTCGAACGCACGACCGAAGAAAGCCAAGCTGAAAAAGCAAAAACAATTGCGAGTATTGTAGCGAATTCACCACTTGTCATTGATGCTTTAGCAGGAAGAAAAGATATATCTGAAATTCAAACATATACAAATCGATTGTTAAAAAATACAGATGTACAATTTATTGTAGTCATGGATATGAATGGTATTCGAAAATCTCACCCTGATCCTACAAAAATCGGTCATCATTTTGTAGGAGGAGATGAAGGAATAGCTTTGAAAGGGAAAGAACATGTATCGATGGCAGAAGGGACATTGGGAATCTCTATGCGAGTGTTTGTACCTATTTTTTCTGAAACGAGAGAACAAATGGGAGTTGTGGCTGTCGGTATTTCAGCTGATAATGTGTATGAGAGGGTAAAAGAGAGTAGGCACATTATTTATATTGGTATCGGTGTTGGAATCTTAGTTGGAATTATAGGTGCTATTTTATTAGCTAGACATATTAAGAAAATTTTATTTAATCTTGAACCTAGCGAAATTGCAAAAATTTTAGAAGAACGGAATACGATGTTACAATCTGTTAAAGAAGGAATCATTGCTGTTGATAAAAACGCGAGAGTTACTTTAATCAATAACGAAGCAAAACGGTTGTTTAAGAAAAGTGGTCTCGAAGAAGATTTTATTGGCAAAGATGTTGAGAAGTATATGCCTAACTCATGTATAAAAGAAGTGTTACAAACGGGGGAAGCTCAATTGTATGAGGAACAAAATCTTTATGGAATTACCATTGTTACAAACAGAGTTCCTTTATATGTTAAAGGAGAAATTGTTGGTGCAATTGCAACATTTCGTGATAAAACAGAGATTAGGCAATTAGCAGAACAATTAACGGATATTCGACTTTATGCAGAAGCGCTTAGAGCACAATCTCATGAGTTTATGAATAAGATGCACGTTGTATTAGGGCTTACACATATGAAGCATTATGAACAATTAGAGACATATATTAGTAACATGGTTTCGGAGCATCAATATGAAATTGGTGGTGTGATGCGAAAAATAAAAAATCCTGTATTTGCAGGGTTTATGCTTGGTAAACTTAGTTACGCAAGGGAAAAGAATATACAACTTATTGTAAGCAAGAATTCTTACTTACCAGAGCCATATGACGAACGTATTATTCATGAACTCATTACAATTGTGGGAAATTTAATCGACAATGCATTAGATGCGGTTATGAATTGTGAATATAAGCGAGTAGATATTTCTATTCAATATCAGGATACGTTAATTATCACAGTTAAAGATACAGGAATTGGAATCCAGCAAGAAGAAATTGACAAAGTATTTGTCAAAGGGTATTCCACAAAGGGAGAGAATCGAGGATATGGCTTATATCTTGTAAAGGATAGTTTAAAGCAAATAAATGGGAACATGCAAGTTGATTCATTGTTAGGGAAGGGAACGACCATAACCATTGAAATACCATACAAAAGTAGGGATGAGATAGGGACATGATCAAAGTTTTGATTGTAGAAGATGATCCAATGGTAGCGATGTTAAATAAGCATTATTTAGAGCAAGTAGGAGGGTTTGAACTTGTTCATATAGCAAATTCTGTGGGCGAAGCAGTAGAGATATTAAAGGAATCGTCTATAGATTTCATATTACTTGATATCTTTATGCCTGGTGATACAGGTTTTGACTTGTTAATGCATATTCGGAATCAAGAAAAAGAAATTGATGTTATCATGATTTCAGCTGTGCATGATATGGGGAGTATAAAAAAGGCGCTGCAATATGGAGTCGTTGATTATTTAATTAAACCATTTACATTTGAACGGTTTAAGGAAGCATTAACGGCATATCGCGAGAAATTTATGTTCATGAAAGAACAACAAAATATTAGTCAATCTGAATTAGATACGTTGATTTTACAAAAAGAAAAAGTAGAAACTCATATAAATAAAGAACTGCCCAAAGGGCTAACAAAGCAAACATTACAGTTAATTTGGAAACAAATAGAATCACTTCATGGACAAGTGTTTACAACAGATGAAATGGCGCAATTAGTTGGAATTTCAAGGGTTTCTATTCGAAAGTATGTCATGTTTTTAACTGAAATAGGAGTTTTAGAAAATGAAATGGTCTATCAACATGTGGGGAGACCAGTAAGTAAATTACGATGCATCGATGAAAGGAAAATACGTTTTTATGTATAAGCGGCTTATGTAAGCCGCTTATACTTTTTTTAATTACAAAATCAGTTACAAAACTTACAAAAACTATTTTTAATGTTGAAAGCGTTTTAATATTAAAAACAAGAATATAAGGGGGTGCCTATATGGGGATTCGAAATAATGTGGAAGCGGTATCAATTGCGGAAACAGCAGAGTTAGAACAAAAATCTTTTGTTTCAAAAATCATGAATATTAAAATTGGTGTTATACCTTTACCGTTATATATCGTATTAGCAGCTATTATTTATGGAGCATCTGTATATAACAAGTTACCAGCTGATATGATTGGCGGATTTGCAGTCATTATGATTATGGGGATTTTCTTAGGGGATATTGGGATGCGGATCCCGATTTTAAAAAATATTGGTGGACCAGCAATTCTCTCATTATTTATTCCATCATTACTTGTATTTTTTAATTGGATGAACCCTGCTTCAATGGAAGCTGCTACTGCATTAATGAAAAAGTCGAATTTTTTATATTTATATATTTCTTGTTTAGTAGTCGGAAGTGTTTTAGGAATGAACCGTAAAGTGTTAGTACAAGGGTTTGTTCGCATGTTTATCCCGTTAGTTGTAGGGACATTAGCATCAGTAGTAGTCGGCTTGTTAGTTGGCTCATTATTTGGATTTGAAATGAAGCAAACATTCTTCTTTATCATTGTACCAATTGTGAGCGGTGGTATAGGAGAAGGGATTTTACCACTTTCTTTAGCCTACAGTGACATTCTAAATGAATCTTCTGCGACATTTGTATCACAGCTCATTCCAGCAGCTATTATTGGAAATATGTTTGCGATTGTAAGCGCAGGATATATGAAACGTCTAGGTGAGAAAAGACCCGAGCTTAGTGGTAATGGCGTATTAGTAAAAACAGATAATCAAGCAGAGTTATTAAAAGAACAAAATACAGAAAAACCAATTGATTTCTCATTAATGGGAGCAGGTTTATTAATTGCATGTACATTCTTTATCTTTGGCGGATTTGCTTCTAAATTTATTGGTATCCCAGGAGCAATCATTATGATCTTCTCTGCAGCAATCGTGAAGTACTTTAAACTAATGCCAGCAAAAATGGAGCAAGGAGCATATCATTTATACAAATTTATTTCGAAAAACTTAACATGGCCATTAATGGTTGGATTAGGATTGTTATACATTCCGTTAAAAGATGTAGCAGCTGTTCTTTCAGTTGGATATGTTGTGGTCTGTGCGTCAGTAGTATTAACAATGATAGCGACTGGTTTTCTTGTTGGGAAAGTTATGAAAATGTACCCAGTTGAATCTGCGATTGTAACAGGATGTCATAGTGGATTAGGTGGAACTGGTGACGTTGCGATTTTATCAGCTTCAAACCGAATGGAATTGATGCCATTTGCGCAAATTTCCACGCGTTTGGGCGGTGCCGCAATGGTCGTAACAGCAACGGTTTTATTAAAAATGTTTTCTTAAATTACTTACTATCAAACAAGCTAGCTATATAAAGATGTAGCTAGCTTGTCAAATTAAAGGGAGATTGTAACTATGTTAGAAAGTCAAATTAATGAGCGTTCATTACTACTTCACAAAGAATTGGTTGGAAAAATTGAAATTACAAGTAAGGTAGAAGTTAATTCAGCAGATGATTTAAGTTTGACATATACACCGGGAGTAGCTGAGTCTTGTAAAGCGATTGCAGCAGATGAAGAAACAGCTTATGACTATACAGCACGTGGTAATATGGTTGCAGTTGTTTCGGATGGAACAGCCGTACTTGGGTTAGGTGATATTGGTCCGAAAGCAGCTATGCCGGTTATGGAAGGGAAAAGTATTTTATTTAAAAAGTTTGCGAATGTAGATGCATTTCCGCTTTGTCTTGGAACGACTGATGTAGATGAAATCGTAACCATTGTTAAAAATTTAGAACCTACATTTGCAGGTATTAATTTAGAAGATATTGCCGCGCCGCGCTGTTTTGAAATTGAAAAGCGTTTAAAAGAAGAAACAAATATTCCAGTGTTCCATGATGATCAGCACGGAACAGCAATTGTTGTTTTAGCTGCAGTTATTAATGCTTTAAAAGTTGTAAGCAAACAGATGGATGAAGTGAAGATTGTCATTAATGGTGCCGGTTCTGCAGGGATTGCAATTGGTAAATTGTTATTAAAAGCAGGAGCACAGCATATGACGTTAGTAAGTTTAGAAGGCATCGTTTGTGAAGGAGAATCATGGATGAACCCGGCACAAATCGAGATTGCGAAAGAAACAAATCGTGAATTTGTACGTGGAACATTAAAAGAAGCGATTGACGGTGCAGACATTTTTATCGGTGTATCTGCTCCTAACGTACTAACAAAAGAACTTGTGAAGACAATGAATGAAAAACCAATTGTGTTTGCAATGGCCAATCCAATTCCGGAAATATTCCCAGAAGATGCACTACAGGCCGGGGCAGCTGTTGTTGGAACAGGACGTTCTGATTTTCCAAACCAGGTAAATAATGTGTTAGCGTTCCCTGGAATATTCCGCGGTGCATTGGATGTACGTGCAACTGATGTCACAGAAGAAATGAAGTTAGCTGCAGCATATGGAATCGCTAACATCATTACTGATGAAGAACGGAATGAGAACTATGTCATTCCAAATCCGCTAGATAAAAGGGTTGTTCCAAGTGTTGCTGCTGCAGTAGCGAAGGCAGCAATTGAATCAGGTGTGGCACAAGTGAAAAAGGCGCCAAGTTATTTAAAATAGTAAAAAAACAGTACCTTTTCAAAAAAAGATACTGTCTCTCTGAGGAGATAAGGGATCAAAACAGTAATGAAACCTTATCTCTTTTTATGTGATTAGACAATTCATAATAAATATTCCTCGTTTCATTATTTGTTTAACTCCACTGCTACTTGTTTCCCATTTACAAAAACCTCTGCTACTGCTACAACTACTTCCATCACTTTTTTCATCTCTCATCTCTCCTTGTTTTTTGTTTCATTTCTTACTTTTAGTATAAGGGAGAGAGGGAATTGCAACTATCGAAGTAGATGACATGAGAATTACATTGTTGTAAGGAAGAAGTTATGCCTTGTCACTTTTTTCTACATGAATAACAATTTGCTCATAATATTTCTCATCAATATATATATTGAATACCCATAATCCAGGAGAAGGCAGTGACATAAGAAAAGGGAGCTCTTTTGTGCTTGCATGAATGGAAGTAGGAGCAGTCCAAGTTTGTTCGGAAGTTTCATCTTGGAAGAGTACGGGAGTGGGGGTTGTAGATCCTTGTTTTAGAGCAATAATAGATAGTTTTCCAGATGGTATTTGTGGATCGAGGAAGAACCACATCTGTTTATTTTTCTCACCAGCAATGAAAGTACCATCTGCAATTGCAATTTTCCCTTCAATGCCTCTTAACGGTGTTTTTCCATCAACAAAGGGAGGACTTTCTTCCCAGTTAACATCTTTTAAGACGCTTAAATGAAAAAATGAGGGTACATTTGTTTGAGGATTTGAAGCCTCTATTATTTCTGTTCTTGGTGCTTTGGAATCTTGCCCGATTGAGGTACATCCAGTGATGAGACAGGAGAAAAGTAGCGCAGTTCCAATTTTTTTCATCTTGCCACACTCCTATTTTTCATTGTTAGTGTAATTGTATTTGCTAGAAGAGCGGACAATTCCTTTTCATTCATAAAAAAGAGGTCATAAGTTTAGTATGACCTCTTTTGACATTTTGTACTATATTTGTTCAGTGGTGAGTGTGGGCTCTGCTTCTTTTTCTGGCATTGTTAAGAAAATAACAGCAACGACGATACATACACCACCTAGTAATTGGTATGCTCCGAAAGATTCTTTTAGCCAAGCGATAGAAACAACAGCTGCTACAAGCGGTTCAATACTAGATAAAATACTGGTCTCTGTTGCTGATAAATATTTTAGGCTGCCAATGTAAAGAAGAAAAGAAAGTGTTCCACTTATAATAATTAAAATTAGCATAGAGAATGTTTGTAACGTAAAGGTTTGCGAAAGTTGTTTCCATTCAAAAGAGCGATTATAAATGAATAGTGCAATACCTCCGATTAGCATCCCCCAACCAATAATAAGAGTCGTCCCCCATTGTTTAATAAGGGAAGCTGGATGAAGTGTGTAAAAGGCAAAACCAATTGCTGTTAATAGGCCAAATAAAATCGCTTCTTTTGATAAAACAATATTTTGTACGGATCCATTTGTAATGATAAAGTATGTGCCTGTCAGGGCAGCGACAATTGCTAATACTTGCATAGTGGAAGGAAGTTGTTTATGCTGCATTGCAACATAAATAGTAATGAGAACCGGCCCTAAAAATTGGAATAGAGTAGCCGTAACAGCGTTGCTAATATGCACTGTTTCGATAAAAGCATACTGTGCGCCAAGCATTCCAAGGATAGAGAAAATAATCAGTTGCAAAAGATGACGCGGTTGTTGCCAAATACGAAATATATTTTGTCTTTTTATTAGTAAGAAAGATAAAATAAAGACCCCAGCAAGCAATAGACGAATGACTAAAAAGTCGATAGATGATACTTTCGTATGTTGAAAAAGCCACTGAATCATTGGACCTGATAATCCCCATAGAGTAGCTCCTGTAATAATCATTATGAGGCCGAGTCGTCTGTTATTGTTCATCATGATGCTCCTTTCTAGGATTGATTTTTTAAGATTTACATGATAAAAGGAATTATATATAACTTCTGGTACTGTAAAAAGTATCAATAATGTATTTTGTAAAGGGGTCAGATTTTATGTTAGAGTTAACACCAAATTTGAATATGGAGGGAAAAATCCCACTGTATGTACAGTTATACGAGTATATAAAATCAGAAATAAGAAGTGGGAAAATCCCTCCTTTTACGAAGCTCGCAGCAAAAAGAAAGTTAGCGACATATTTAGAAGTGAGTAAAAACACAGTGGAATCGGCATATGAACAGCTTCTCGCAGAGGGATACATTGAATCAGTGTCACGCACAGGTTATTTTGTATGTGAAATAGAACAAATGATACATATAGTGAAAAGAAGAGAAATCGTGAAGGAAGTATTGTACAGGGAAGAAAAATATAAATATGATTTCACCCAAACAGGTGTAGATGCAAATGCATTTCCATTCTCTATATATCGAAAGATTTCAAACGAGGTATGGCAACTAGAAAATAAGGATTTATTATTTCTTGGTCATCCTCAAGGAGAAGCGTGTTTACGTGAAGAGATTGCGAAATATTTATATGAATCAAGAGGTGTGGGATGTTCAGCAAGTCAAATTGTAATCGGAGCTGGGACACAGTTTTTAATAAGGATGTTGTTTCAGTTGTTAAAAGGAAGTTATTTTGCAGTTGAAAATCCAGGTTATCACCGGAAAATGGTTGCTTTTGAGAAAGGCGAAGAAAATGTTCAGATGCTCTCGCTTGATGAAGATGGGATTTGTATTTCAGATTTAGAAGATAGTCATGCAAATGTTGTGTTCGTTACCCCGTCTCATCAATTTCCGTGTGGAATGATTATGCCAATTAAAAGAAGGATGCAACTATTACAATGGGCACAAGGAGAGAGTGGGCGTTATATTATTGAAGATGATTATGATAGTGAGTTTCGTTACTCTGGAAAGCCGATTCCAGCACTGCAGGGTCTTGATACAGAAGGAAATGTAATTTATATGGGAACACTTTCAAAAGCTTTGCTTCCATCATTACGGATGAGCTACATGGTACTGCCAAAACAGCTAATTGAGTTGTATCAAGCGCAATATTTATTTTATACACAAAGTGTTTCAAGAATCGACCAAGAAATCATTAGAAGATTTTTAAACGAGGGTCATTGGGAAAAGCATATTCATAAGATGCGAGTTGTTTATCGAAAAAAAAGAGATGCTCTTGTCTCAGCGGTAGAAAGGTGCTTTTCTAATAAGGCGGAGGTAATTGGAGAAGATTCTGGCTTACATATTTTATTAAAAGTTCACAATGGAATGTTAGAAGAAGCATTAATAAAGAGGGCAGCTGAAAACGGTATAAAAGTATATCCGGTTTCTACGTATTATAAAGAAGGGACTACTTCAAAAAATACAGTTTTGCTTGGGTTTGCTATTTTATCTGAGGAAGAGATTAAAGAAGCGGTTCAATTGTTATATCAGGCATGGTTTTTGAAGTAGTTTGTTTCGCATGTACATATTTTGTTGGGCAACGAATAGATTTTTAACATGTAATTTGTCGAACGGTCGATATCCTTTGTCGAATCGCTGATATATTTCAATTTGCGCCGATATATTGTGAGAAACGGTCGATATATTTGCAGAATCGCCGATAAAATTTTATTTACCGTTTTAAACGAAGACTCTATTTTGCGATGCTTCGCACAATTTTCTTATCATAATTCTTTTCTCTACAAAATGAAAAACATCCTCATGCATGTGAGGATGTTTTAATTATTTCTCTTCATCTAAGAATAAAACCATATGTTCTTCATCCCAGTACTGACCGTTATACTTTAAAGAACGCTCTTGTACACCAAATGTTTTAAATCCTAATGATTCATAAAGTTTTTTTGCACCATCATTTCCGATCACAACATCAAGCATAACTTGTTCTACTTCTAATGTTTTTGCAAGTTCAATACACTCTTTAATAAGAGATTTTCCTGCTCCAAGTCCACGTGCTTTTGGCGATACATATACTGAACCAATCTTTGCTTTATGTTCTTGTTTTACGTATGGTTTCGTTTCCAGGGTTGCAACCCCAATTAATGTACCGTCTTTAAATGCACCTAGTGTATAGTTTTCATCTTGTGCTAGCTTTTGTGCTTTATACTCAATCGGGCATTCTTTATTAATAATATCTTCATAAGAAGAACTGAAAGCCTCAGGATTTTGCTTTAATCCTTCTACGCGAAGTTCTAGATAAATTTCTGCTTCATCCTTTGTTAATACATGGATATCCAATTATATCACCCTCCAAATCTTTGACAGATGTAGTTATATTTTATATTGAAATAAGAATAATTTCAAAAAGCTAGCTTTTGTTAGTAGCATGTTACTCAGTGTGCAAATAAAATTTCAATAAATAATAGCTATTAACACAATATCACCAGCAGCTTCTTCATAAAGATACTACTGGTGATAGACGAACAATTATATTATTCGATTGGTAATTCAATAATAAATTCAGTTCCAATTCCGAGCTTGCTTTTCACTTGTATGGAGCCGCTATGTAACTCAACGATTTCTTTTACAACAGCTAGACCGATTCCTTTACCACCCGTAGCTCGAGCTCTTGATTTATCAACACGATAAAAACGATCAAAAATATGTGGAATATCTTCTTGCGGAATCCCTTCTCCTTCATCTTGCACACTTATAGAAAAAGTATTCCCATTTTGATAGGCGCGTACAGTAATAATTGACTGTTCATAAGAATGCTGATAGGCGTTGTGCAATAAATTTAGCATTACTTGTTCCATTCGGCGTTCATCCATACAGACATTAGGGTTATCTGTGCAGTAAAATTTAATTTTCATTAGTTTTTTAGCAAGTGCTGGTTTGGTTTTTTCAATCATGCGTTCTAGAAAAGGTTGTAAAGGAATCTTTTGTTTTTTTATAATAAATTGATGCTGTTCCAGTTGTGCTAGATCAAATAAGTCTTGAACGAGTTCGGTTACACTATCTGTTTCATCTTCAATAATTTGTAAATATTCTTCACGCTCTTCTTTAGAGAGAGAATCTCTTTTAGCAACTTTTGCATAACCTTTCATATAGGTAAGTGGTGTGAGCAGTTCGTGGGCTACACTTGCAAGAAATTCATTTCTTTCTTTTTTCATATAGGTTAATTCGCTTGATAATTCTTCAATGGTTTTGGCCAAACTACCGAGTTCATCATTGCGTTTAATTCCTAATTTAATTGGTTTATTTAGTTTTAACATTTTTTCTGTTGCACGTTTCATTTTAATAAGAGGATCGGTAATGACACGAGAAAAGATAAATACAGAAATTGTTGTTAAAACAAGAGTTAATACACCAATAATAATAAATTGATGTGCTAAGCGAAGAATCATTTTTTCTAAGAATGCTGTATCTAAAAACATATGTACATACCCAGTGATTTGTTTATGAATGATAATGGGCGTTGCTGTTGAAATATATTTCGATGTTTTCCAATTTTTCTCAACCATAGTTCCATCTATTGAAGTACAACGTATTTTGTTAGCAAGTTGCTTTTTCATTTCCGGTGTTACTGGATCAGAAGAAGAAAGGATTTGCCCATTGGTGTCTGTTATGACTAACTTTGTATCTGAAATAGAATGCGATTCCATTGCTGTAGCATGTTCGAAAGTTCGTGGGCCATAACGTCTTGAAATAAATTTACTATAGCGCTTCCCTTTTTCTAAAAGAGCAGATTTTTCTTCCTCGATACGCATGTTCGACAAACTTGTATAAAAAGATACAAAAGCAATTGTTTCAATACATAGAGCTAATATTAAAAAGTATGTACCGACCTTGAGGGAAAGTTTATTCATTTTTGACCACACCTTTATTTCACATTAATAGCTAGAGGGATGTATCTCACCACTTATCAAATTTTTATCCCCCTATTCTCGGACGGTAAGCCTCCTACTTTAAAGTACAGCGAATAGGGGGATAAAAAATGTTTGCTAATCAAAGTTTTACTATACTATTTGTTTTTATTCACTTTTCCACTTGTATCCCACTTTATAGATGGTTTCTAAGTATCTTTCAACAGGAAAGGCTTTTTTTCGTAATTTATCACGGATATTGCGGATATGTGAGTCGACAGTACGGTATTCAATATCGGTTTGATATCCCCATATTTTTTCGATTAAATCATCACGGCTATATGCTCGATTTGTATTTTGTAAAAACAGCCCTAGTAACGAAAACTCGATAGGTGTAAGTGGAATTTTTTCGTCGTAAACAGTGACAGTATGTTTGGTTTTATCCCATTCAATACCATTAAAGCTGATAAAACCATCCTTTTTTGTTCGGCGTAGTACAGCTTCAATTCGTGCAACGAGTACTTGTTCGTCAAAAGGTTTTGTAATATAGTCATCGGCCCCCATTGTGAGTCCTTTAACCATATCGTAATTTTGATTACGAGCTGTTAACATTATGATTGGAACATTGCTGATTTGGCGGATTTGATAACATGTATCCCATCCATCCATATTTGGCATCATGACATCTAACAAAATAATATCGAAGTTTTTTTGTTGAATTAGTTCAAGAGCTTCTATGCCAGACGTAGCTTTCATACAAAAATAACCACGTGGGCTTAAAAATAAATCTAATAATCGTAACATGCGTTCTTCATCGTCTACTAATAAGATTTTTATCATAGTCTTGTGCACCTCAAAACATTCATTTCTACTTTGTATAGTTTACATGAAAATAATAAAAAACTCTGTTTATGTGATTGAATTGCAGTGTATTTTTTCTACTAAAGCAATTGACATAAAAAATGCACTACTTTTGCACAACTCTTTTCTATAATAAAAGGCGTAGCGACACAAAATACCCTATGTTGCGACATAACGTCATGTCATTTTATTTATAAAATGACAATTCCATTCTATTGTGTATGTGAGATAGCGAGAAATTTCGTATTCACCTCGCATCGGATAAGGAAAATTTCCTATCTCACACTTTTTTTATAAAGGGGACTATACACATGAGTAAAAAAGAAGAACGTTTTCAAAAGGATAAACAAGATCGCAATGCTGTTGCAATGTGTGTTGCCGTATCTATGTTAATCATTGTGAAGTGTGCGAATAAATTTTTCGGAATTCTATAATAGATGTATAAGCTCGTTGTTTCGTTTGGAGAAACAATGAGCTTTTTTATTTGTATGTAAAACTCCCGCGTATGCTATGTACGGGGGAGTTTTGTCTAGGAAGGCTAAAGAATTAAAAAATGATAGAAGTGTTATACAATAAACCAAGGAAGAATTGCGAGTCCTGAAGTGACAATTATTGTACCGCAAATTAAAAAAATAAGATGTTTGTGCTGTTTCATATTTGTTGTTCCTCCAATTACCGATTTTATGCTATTACTTCTATTTTTTCTTTAGCGCTCATTTCTTTTAATTGTGATTTCGTACTTTTAGTATAGTAAAGAGGAGGGGAGAGAACCATTTAATTAGATGACATAAATATTACATTGTTGTAAGAAAAAAGCACCTTTGTATCAAAAGGTACTTTTGTGAAAAGCTATAATTAATTATTCAAAAATAAAACCATATGTTCCTCATCCCAATACTGTCCATTATGCTTTAAGGCACGCTCTTGTACACCATATGTCTGAAAGCCAAGTGAATCATACAATTTTTTTGCAGCTACATTTCCGACAACAACATCAAGCATGAGTTGTTCTACATGTAATTTATGTGCATTTTCAATAATGGCTTTGATCAACGCACGTCCAGCACCGAGACCACGTGCTTTTGGAGAGATATAAACAGAGCCGATTTTTGCTTTATGTTCTTGTTTTATAAATGGCTTAGTTTCTAAAGTAGCAATTCCGATTAAACCGTTATCTTTAAAGACACCGAGTGTATATTTATCTGGATTAGCTAAACGCTTTGCCATTGCAGCCACAGGATCCTCATGTTTTAGTACATCTTCATAAGAAGAACTAAAGGCTTCGGGATTTTGTGTTAATCCTTCCATACAAACTTTTAAGTAAATTTCTGCATCTTCTTTTGTTAATAAACGAATTTCCATATCGAGAACCTCCTTAGTTTATCTCACTCTATAGGAAAATGGGGGGATCCGTAAGAGTATGATGATTATATTGATAGAACATCTACTGTGTATTCATAAACATATTCTTTACGTGCTCGTTCTTAATTTGTAAAAGAATAAGTAGATATATGCGAGAAAAACATGTGTCTTCTTTTGTTTTTATTACTTTATGTAATGAAATTATATATTAACTTTATTAACTATTCAACAATTAAATATATTACATTTTTATAACTAAAAAATGATTCCTTTGCTAGGAATCATTTTTTTCTGTTATATATCCTTCAATTCGTTCTGGGTGAGTATAAATATTACAAGAATCATTACGAATAAACCCGACTACTGTAATGCCTAAATCATGAGCAAGTTGCAAAGCTAATTTTGTTGGCGCTGATTTAGAAAGAACAATTTCACAGCCGATTTTAGAAACTTTTAACAAAATTTCAGATGAAACTCGACCACTGAATACAATGATTTTTCCTTTGATTGGGATATGATTGCGTAAACAATAGCCATATATTTTATCTAATGCATTATGCCTTCCGATGTCCATTCTTGATATGAGAACGTTGTTTCGATCACAAAGAGCGGTATTATGAACGCCACCAGTTTGCTGAAATGTAGTAGAAGATTGCTGTAAGGTATTCATTAAATTAAAACATTCTTTCGGAGTAACTGTTACATGTATATCATGTAAAGTTTTTGCTTTTGCTGCATCATTTACAAAAACAAAACCTTGTCTACTTTTTCCGCAGCAAGAAGTGACATATCGTTTGTTATATAGTGTTTGATAGAGAGGATTGATTTGTGATGTTTTTACATGGACAACCCCTTTGTCTTTCTGTATCCATAGCTCATCAATCCCTTCATAAGAAGCGATAATTCTTTCAGAAATTAAAAAACCTATTACCATATCTTCAATATAATTTGGAGTACATACAACTGTTACATATTCCTCCCCATTTAATTTAATTGTTACAGGATATTCTGTGACAATTTCATCTTTTTGTTCAGAAAAAACGCCGCCTTGATAACGTATCATTTTATAGGTTTCTTGGACATGCCCCATACTATTTTCCCCTTTGTATGTATTTTTCTTCCTATTTATCATAAAACATTGAAAATATAAAAGCATCTGTTAGCTATGATATAGAAGATTATTTGGTTATCATTGTATATGTGAGATATAATAGAGTAGTAGAATAGTGTCATTTTTTATACCTTATGGCATCAAGAATCGACTTCTAAGATAAGATTTCAACAGAGCGTTTCAAAAAATGTACAACAATATAGTTTTGAAAGCGGATTCAAAACTATATTGTACAGTTAGTTGTAAGGAGAGGGGAACTATGGCAGAGCAAACGGTTCGTGTAACCGTAGATGGAAAGGAATTTCTTTCATCTGGTGAAAAGACGATACTGCAATTATTTAACGAAAGTAATGTAGAGCATCCACAAATTTGTCATGTACCGGAAGTAGATCCAATTCAAACTTGTGATACATGTATTGTGGAGGTAGATGGAAAATTACTGCGTGCTTGTTCAACGAAATTAGAAAATGGTATGCATATCGAAAGACAATCAGCGCGCGCAAAAGAAGCGCAAACGGAAGCGATGGATCGAATATTAGAGAATCACTTATTGTATTGTACAGTATGTGATAATAATAACGGGAACTGTAAAGTTCATAATACGGTACATATGATGGGAATTGAAGAGCAGAAATACCCATATGAACCGAAAGTTAGTTCAAAAGAAGTAGACATGACTCATCCATTTTATCGTTACGATCCGAATCAATGTATTGCTTGTGGGCAATGTGTAGAAGTGTGTCAGAATTTACAGGTAAACGAAACATTATCAATTGATTGGAATTTAGATCGTCCTCGTGTAATTTGGGATAGCGGCGTAAGTATTAATGATTCATCTTGCGTTAGTTGCGGGCAATGTGTAACGGTGTGTCCTTGTAACGCATTAATGGAAAAATCAATGCTTGGAGAAGCGGGGTTCATGACCGGACTAAAACCGGATGTGTTAGACCCAATGATTGATTTTGTAAAAGATGTAGAGCCTGGATATAGTAGTATTTTAGCAGTTTCAGAAGTGGAATCTGCGATGCGAAAAACGAAGATTAACAAGACGAAAACAGTTTGTACATTTTGCGGTGTAGGTTGTTCGTTCGAGGTGTGGACGAAAGATCGTCAAATTTTAAAAGTACAACCTGTATCAGACGCACCAGTAAACGGAATTTCTACATGTGTAAAAGGAAAGTTCGGTTGGGACTTTGTAAATAGCGAGGACCGTATTACAAAACCGTTGATTCGTCAGGGCGATATGTTCGTTGAAGCGTCATGGGAAGAAGCTTTAGAAGTTGTAGCATCCAATATGCAGCATATTAAATCTGAATATGGTAGCGATGCATTTGGATTTATTTCTTCTTCAAAAGTAACAAATGAAGAAAACTATTTAATGCAAAAGTTAGCTCGTCAAATATATGGAACAAATAATGTAGATAACTGTTCCCGTTATTGTCAATCCCCAGCAAGTGATGGTTTAACAAAAACTGTCGGTATAGGTGGAGACGCAGGGACAGTGAAAGATATTGCGGAAGCTGGCCTTGTTATTATTGTGGGAGCGAATCCAACGGAAGGACACCCTGTACTTGCTACTCGTGTGAAACGTGCCCATAAATTACATGAGCAAAAACTGATTGTATCAGACCTTCGTAAACATGAAATGGCAGAGCGTGCTGACCTATTTGTTCATCCGCGTCAAGGAACGGATTACGTATGGCTTGCTGGAATAACAAAATATATTATTGATCAAGGTTGGCATGATAAGAAATTCTTAGATGAAAATGTGAAGAACTTTGATGAATATAGCAAAA
The DNA here is from genome assembly GCF_022625245.1 of Bacillus sp. TL12. Lineage (NCBI taxonomy): Bacteria > Bacillati > Bacillota > Bacilli > Caryophanales > Bacillaceae > Bacillus > Bacillus sp. TL12. The sequence goes on from NZ_JAJJBY010000015.1 coordinate 27,676, forward strand.
TGTTAGAGAAATACACACTTGATTATACAGAAAATATTACAGGTATTTCGAAAGATACATTAAAAGAAATGGCTCGCATGGTATACGAAGCAGATGGTACTTGTGTACTTTGGGGTATGGGCGTTACGCAAAATACAGGAGGAAGTACGACGTCTGCAGCGATTTCTAACTTACTTCTTGTAACTGGTAACTACCGTCGCCCTGGTGCAGGTGCATATCCACTCCGTGGGCATAATAATGTGCAAGGTGCTTGTGATATGGCGACATTACCGAACTGGCTTCCAGGCTACCAAGCAGTGTCGGATGATACACTTCGTGCGAAATTTGAAAAAGCATATGGTACTAAAATTCCGAAAGAGCCAGGGCTGAATAACATTGCAATGCTTGCGGCTGCAGAGGAAGGGAAACTACGTGGTATGTATGTAATGGGAGAAGAAATGGCGTTAGTCGATTCCAATGCGAATCATGTGCAATACATTTTAAGTAATCTCGACTTCCTTGTAGTTCAAGACATATTCTTATCAAAAACAGCTCGTTTTGCTGATGTTATTTTACCGGCAGCACCAAGTCTAGAAAAAGAAGGAACCTTTACGAATACAGAGCGTCGTATTCAGCGTTTATATGAAGTTATGAAACCGCTCGGTGATTCGAAACCAGATTGGTGGATCCTGCAAAAAGTAGCTCGTGCCCTCGGTGGTGATTGGAATTATGAAAGCCCAAGTGAAATTATGGATGAAATCGCATCACTCGCGCCGTATTATTCACAAGCGACATATGATCGTTTAGAAGGATGGAATAGTTTATGTTGGGGTAGCCACGATGGTAGTGACACACCATTATTATATGTGGATGGCTTTAATTTCCCTGACAAAAAAGCTCGTCTATCACTAGATGAATGGATTCCGCCAGTTGAAGCGCCAGAAGACTATGATCTATTACTAAATAACGGTCGTTTGCTCGAACATTTCCATGAAGGGAATATGACAAATAAATCAGTTGGGATTTTATCCAAAATTTCTGAAGTGTTTGTTGAGATTTCGCCTGAGCTTGCCACTGAACGAAATGTGAAAGATGGCGGACTTGTAGAGCTAGCATCACCGTTTGGTAAAATTAAGGTGCAGGCACTTATTACAGATCGTGTGACTGGAAACGAGCTATATTTACCGATGCACGCGACAGTCAATGAAGAAGCGGTTAATATTTTAACAGGAACAGCGACAGACCTTTATACTTGTACACCTGCTTATAAACAAACGATGGTAAAAATGCGTGTATTACGTGAAAAAGGTAATCGTCCGCTTCCTGCTTCAAACCCGAGAGATAAAAAACGTCATCCGCAAAATGGTGTTGAAATTCAGCAGAAATGGCAGCGAAAACAATACGTATCACTTGTGGATCAAAACTAGGGGGCGAAGAAAGTGGCAAAAGAGATTACTTTGATTCAGAAAAAGGTAGTTACAGAAGAAGAAAAGAAACAACAGTTATCAGATGAACTGTTAACACAATTAGCAGAGAATCGTGAGGCGGTAGAAGAGACGATGCAGTTGTTAGCAGGATTGCAGCAAGCGGGTATTTTAGATGCAGCAATCAGTCTACTTGCTGCGAAAGAAGATGTTTCTAAAATCGCTGTCGAGCAATTAAACCGTGAACCAGTAAAAAATGCATTAAATAATATGATGGGGGCAGGAGAGGCTTTGTCTTCAGTCGACCCAGAAATGACAAAACAGATTACATCTAGTTTAGTTACAGGATTACAGTTTGCAACAGATGAATTGAACAAAGGAAAGAAAACAAAAGTAATGGACTTTTTTAAAGTGCTGAAAGACCCGGATATTAACAGAGCCATTACTTTTGGATTTAGCTTTTTAAAAGCGTTTGGACAAGGATTAGAGAAAAAATAAAGAACGAAAGAGTGATGGGGAAGTACCCATCACTCTTTTTGTATAAGAGTGTTCATGTAAAGTGAAATATACTATTATAGAAAAGATGGATATGAAATGGAATATGGAATCCATCTCAAATATAGTATTTAGAATACGGAGGAATTTATGCTACATCGTAAAAGACTATCTATACCAGGGGTCATGAAACATTCCTTTCAAACGGTACGATTCGCTTTTTGGAATGTATTATCATTTCAACTCGCATATAAATTAGTAGCGGCTATTGTGTTTATACCCCTATTCGGTATGATTTTTAATAAGTTGTTGTATTGGGGCGGCTATGCAAATGCGACAAATGATGAATTACTTGCTTTTTTGAAAACTCCATATGGCATCGCAGCTATATTAATTTTATCGCTATTGGCACTTTTTCTTATTTTTACGGAGTTCGCGGTGCTTATTATTATTTCGTACTTTGCACATAAAAGGCAAAAAGTAAAGTTACGCCCAATTTTGTATAAGACGGTAACGTATTTACCTTCTCTTTTTACATATTGTTTGCCAGGGTTTATCTTGTATGCCGTTGTATTGTTACCTCTGTTAAATTTGGGATATAAATCTGCGCTAATCCCAGAAATTCAAATTCCAAATTTTATTACAGGTGAATTGTTTAAAACAACAATGGGACAAGTAGGTTATTACACGTTCTTTGCTGTGGTTGCATACTTGAATCTTCGATGGATCTTCGTTTTACCTATCATTGTTTTAGAAGAAAAACCATTCCGCATAGCTGCACGTAAAAGTGCAAATTTAGTAAAAGAAAACTTTTTTAAAGTCTTGTTCTTTTTAATTGGATTTTTTATCTCGATCGGAATTGTATTTGTTTTATTAATGGGAATGTACTTATTGGTTCTATGGGGTGTGTATGAATTTACGAATCCAGAAGGGACATTTGCGCTATTAGCAGAGTCTACCCTATCTGTATTTTTAACAAGTACATTGTATTTATTTAGCTTTATTATGACTCCGTTTTATATCATGGCATTGACCAGACTTTACTTACAAAAGGTCCCAGTTGAAGATGTATTGTTAGAAGAAGGTTTAGACTATTCTAAAACAAAAGCAGATAAATGTTTCTTTAAAAAACATCGCTTGAAGTTTATTGGTGTATATATTGTCGGTGTTTTCACAGTTGGCATGGTTGTTGCTTTTATTGTGACGTTTATTACGAATTCATATAAAGAGCCGATTATTATGGCGCATCGTGGGTATGTTTCTAAAGGAGTAGAGAATACGAAAGAAGCATTGCAAGGTGCAATTGATGCGAAAGCAGACTATGCTGAAATTGATGTATTACAAACAAAAGATGGTGAATTGGCAGTGATACACGATTTAAAGCTGAAGCGTCTTGCAAATGCGAATGTACAAGTGTCAGATTTAACAATGGAAGAATTGAGAAAGCTTAATCTACAACAAGATGGACATACCGGACAAATTAGTACATTGGATGAGATGATCAAGCTTGCCAAAAATAAGATCAAGCTCAATATCGAAGTGAAATTACACGGAAATGAAAAGGATTTTGTAAAGAAAGTATTAAAAACAATAAAGGATAATGATTTTGAAAAACAATGTGTGATTCAAACGTTGCATTATCCGCTTATTAAAGAGTTTAAGCGTGCAAATCCGGATATAAAAGTAGGATATATATTATATGCAAGTAGGGCTAACTTAAAATATGTACAAGCCGATTTCTATGTAGCAGAAGAACATATGTTAAACAAACGCTTAGTAAAATCAGCAAGAAAATTAAATAAACCAATCTATGTATGGACTGTAAATGATATGGAGAATTTAAGGAAGTATTATAAACTCAATGTAGATGGAATTATTACAGACTACCCTGTGGATGTAAAAGAAACGATCAAGATGATGCAAGAGCAAGAAGAAAGTGAAACAGATGTGTTTGATAAGATTACAGAAACGACGGAAGATTTGTTTTCAAAGTTATTTATAAGTTATCCAGCTGCCGGTTAAATATCGGCGGCTGTTTTTTTCTATATAATTTGCCTTTTAGATGAAATTATTGATTAGTTACACTATACTTTAAGAGAAGCAGAATAGAAAAAAATGGTTTCATACTGCTAGAAATGGTGTCTTTTAAAGGTGTTTTTCTAGTCTTTATAAGGATTTTTAAGAGTAGTATATTTTGTGTAATACGAAGAGGTGTTAATGAAATGAAATCCTATACACAATTTGAACGAAGAAAATACATATTGGGTGAGTTAGAAAAATACAATCGAGTGATGGTAAATGATTTAGCTAAGGTGTTAAATGTTACGACAGAAACAATTCGAAGAGATTTAGATATGATGCACAAGGAAGGTAAGCTTACGAAAATACACGGTGGTGCGATTAAGAAAAAAGATCATACTATTGAATTTTATTTTGATAAACGTCGATCTGAGAATATTGAAGAAAAACGAAACATTGCAATGGAAGCAAGTAAATTGGTAGAAGATAATGATATTATCGCAATTGAAATTGGGACGACTACGATGCAAGTTTTGGATTTTATACATGATAAAAAGAATTTGACGATCCTAACGAATTCGATACCAGCTGTTAATAAAATTATTGAGCTTAAAGAACAGTATGATTCATTTGATTGTAAATTAATAGTCTTTGGTGGAATGCTAAATTCTAATTCATTAGCACTGTCTGGAGACATGATGCTAAACTATCTTGACCACTTCACTGTCAATAAATTATTTGCTTCGTGTGATGGAATTTCTTTAGAAAAAGAACTGACATGTTCATATATCGAAGACGCGCAAGTTTTTCAGCAGTTAAAGAAAAATGCAAAACAAGTTGTGATGATGGTAGATGAGTCGAAATTTAATTTAACAAAGTTTTATAAAAGCGGAGATTTTGATGATATAGATGCATTATATACAAATGCTAAACTCGATGAAGTATGGCAAAATGTCCTAATAAGTAAAGGGATTGAAGTGATAATAGTATAGAAAGAAAATATTAAAGTAGACTATTTCTTAGTGAGATGAGAAATGGTCTTTTTTTTATTGTTTTTTGTTTATATGTTGCTTTTTGTTGTTAATATGTTGAATTTACAATTCATTAACATAATAACAACATTGTGTTAATAATGTGCTCGTACAATATGAATTAGGAGGTGACAAGAATGCAAATAAAATTATCAAAAGCTGTGTTCTTTTTATTACCGGTTGGAATACCTCTAATATTATTTTGGATCATTCCGAATTTATTTAGTTTAGGTATTAGTTTTACAGACTGGGATTTCATGACTAGTGACTTTAATTTTGTTGGTTTAGATAACTATATTAATTTGTTTACACAGGATTCTTTTATACAGGCATTGTTAAATACTCTTTATTTCGGAATTGGGACAGTCGTTCCAACGATTGCGTTAGGTTTGGGTTTTGCGTTGTTCTTCCGAAACAAATTCAGAGGCTCTGCAATTTATCAATTATTGATTTTTTCACCTTGGGTAACGCCAACGGTAGCTGTATCGATTGTATGGTCACTTCTATATGAACCTCAATATGGAGCAATCAATAAGATGCTAGAATTTTTCGGGATTCCGGGTTTGGACTGGCTGAAGAGTAGTGATACAGCGATGCTAGCGGTCATCATTGTAACGGTATGGAAACTAGTTGGATGGACGATGCTTTTCTATATCGGTGCACTAGAGAAAGTACCAGATAACTTGTATGAAGCTGCTAGTATTGATGGAGCAAGTTCATGGCAGAAATTTCGAAATGTAACATTACCGATGGTTTCACCAACAACTTTCTTTTTAGTTGTTGTCAATATAATTACTTCAGTGCAGGCTTATGATCAAATTAAAATTTTAACACAAGGTGGACCGAGTGGTTCGACACGAACGTTACTTTATTTATTCTTCCAACAAGCGTTTGAACAGTTTGATATGGGATCTGCAACGGCAATCGCATTTATTATATTAATCATTACAATCCTACTATCCGTTATAAACAAGATAATAGGTGACAAGTGGGTGAACTATTAAGATGAATGATAAGAAAAAGACACCATTAATTCTAAAGCATATCTTTTTGGCTTTATCAAGTATCTTGTTTGTCTTTCCGTTCATATGGATGGTACTTGGTTCGTTTAAAACATCCAGTGAAGTATTACAAGGAGGTTTTTGGCCTACACAATTTCACTGGGAGAATTATCGTCAAGTATTAGACACTCTTCCGTTTGGCACGTATATATTTAATAGTTTTTATACCTCTTTCCTTATCACTATATATGTACTTGTTTCATCTGCGCTCTTTGCTTATATGTTGGCATTTTATAAGTTCAAAGGGAAGAATTTCACATTTAGTATTGTCATGGCAACGTACATGATTCCTGGAGCTGTATCGTATGTTCCGGTATATGTGATGCTAGGGAAAATGGGCTTACTTAATTCGCATTTTGGATATGTTATTACTATGGCTGTTAGTGTATTCGGTATTTTCTACTTAAAACAGTCATTCCACAAGGTTGGTTATGAAACCGTAGAAGCAGCCAAAATTGATGGAGCAAGTGATTGGCGTATTCTTTGGAAGATTATTTTTCCAATGACGAAATCATCATTTGTAACACTAGGTTTAGTTACATTTATTGGGAATTACAATAATTATATTTGGCCAGCTCTTATATTGAATGATGGCAGCCAAAAATTAATTACGAACGGAATTGCTGATTATTTCATTAATAGTTCCTTAGGCCGAGATTGGTCGCACATTATGGTTGCAAGTACAATCGCTACAGTGCCGCTCTTAATCGTATTTTTAGTTTTACAAAAATGGTTCCTTTCAGGTGTTACTGATTCAGGAATAAAAGGCTAACTAAATATAAAGGGGAAATTCGGGATGAGAAAATTATTAATGCTTTTAACGATTTTGTCATTATTTGTTGGTGCGCTTGCAGGCTGTTCAGGCGGAAAAGGAAATACTGTCAAAGCAAGTAAAGAAGGGGATAAGATTGTTGTTCCGTTTATTAATGGCGTAGGTGGTTCACTTGCAGACCAAGTAGATAAGATTGTAGAGGAATACAATAAAAGTCAAGACAAGTATGTAGTGAAGACAACAAAAGCAGGTAACTACGATGAGTCTTATCAAAAGCTTCAAAGTGGATTTGCAGCGAATAACCAAGAGGCAGTTGCATTGTTAGGTTCAGACGTCATTCAAGAATATGCGAAGAAAAAATTAATTGTACCTATGGATGAGTATGTTAAAAACGATAATAATTTTAAAAAAGAAGAGTATGGAAAAGGTTTTATGGATCAAGCAACCATTGACGGAAAATTATATGGTATTCCTTTTTACGGTACCACTCAAGTCTTTTATTACAATAAAAAAGTGTTAGCGGAAAATGGCTTTACACCTGACGATTTAAAGACATGGGAAGGTGTAGAAAAAGTAGCGGAAAAATTAGCAAAACGTGACGCAAATGGAAATGTCACATATGCAGGTTGGATGCCAATGTGGGGTACGTCAAACTTAATTGACGCAGTTCGCAGTGCTGGTGGAAGTGTTTTAAGTGAAGATGGAACAAAAGTATTAATCAATGATGATACTTGGGTTACAGTATGGGAAAAATTCCGTACATGGCTTAATGAAGATAAAATTATGAAGATTCATTCAGGTGGAACTGGATGGGAATATTGGGATAAAACAATCATTGATTTAGTTGAAGGTAGAACGTTAGGATATACGGGCTCATCTGGTGACCAAGGATTTGTTTTTAAATCGTTAGGTAAAGGAATGACTGAGCAAGAACGCCTTGACACATTTGGAGCGGCACCACAACCAGCTTGGGGTAATAATAAACCAGCACCAAAATTAGAAAGTTATTTATTCACATTAACAAGAAATGTTGATCCAGAAGTAGCAAAAGGTGCATATGAATTTATGAAATTTGCTACAAGCACTGAGAAAACGGCTGAATGGTCAATGGGAACAGGATATATCCCTGTTCGTAACAATGTAACAGAGTATGGCCCTTATGCTGAATTTGTGAAAAAACAACCGCAAGCATTAGTTCCATTAGAGCAAGCGAATAAATATGGAGTTGCACCATTTACGGATCCAACAGGCGGTAAAATCAATGACGCGTTAAATGTAGCGAAGGATAAAGTAGAAATCGAAGGGGTTTCTGCTAAAAAAGCGCTAGATGAAGCAGCTAAAATTGCACAAGAAGAATTAGATAAAGTGTTGAAAAAGAAGAAATAAACCTGTTCATGTATTATTTTGAAGAGAAACGAGAGGTGCTTTTGAACGAAAGAAGTACCTCTAAGATTCTATCATTAAAATGTAAAAAAGGTGTGAGAATCATGATTGAAATGAAAGGTACCTTGACTCTTTCTCCATTTGTAAAAAATAAACACTCTTTTCTAATGGATTCAGTTGATATTTTTAATTGTACATTAACTATCGATCAAGGAGTCGGTCGGAAAATCCCGCTCTTACTAATCTTACGAGACTCTAAAGGGTATGTACGTATACAGTATCAAACACCAATTGTTGACGAAAAACTAGTTGTTGCCAAAGATCAAAAGTTTTGTTCAGCTGGCTGCGTTGGAGGGGAAATAACGCCTGGTGAGTGGGAATTAGAAGTCGTATATATTCCTCATTGTGCAGATAAAGCAGTAAAATTTACTGGAAGAAAAGTTGATTACACAGTAAATATATCAGTGAATGACGAGTTAGAACGAGAGTATAATCGAGAGCATTTTTGTAAAGAAAATGTCTTTATTCATGAAAACAATTTTGAAAAAGTAGTGAATGAAGAGCATCGTTGGTATAAAGGAGATTTTCATGTTCATACAGATTTAACAGACGGCGAGATCGATGACGAACTGGCAATGAGCGTATGTGAAAAACAAGAGTTAGATTTTTTATACGCAACAGAACACAACATTGTCATGCCATCTTATCAAAAAGGAAGCACATTAATCATACCATCTATGGAACTTACAACACCGTATGGTCATTACAATATATTTGGTATGAAGGAATACGTTGATTTTACAGATTGTCTCGGTGAATCGTTTCACGCTAAAAGCATGAATGACTTATTTGCTCTTATGAATGAAAAAGGCTACTTAATTAGCGTGAATCATCCGTTCATGAAGCCTTGGGCGAACCAAATTGATATTAACTTAGAAAATGTTCATACAATGGAAATTATGTGTGATCCGACTTATAAAAAAAGCAAACCTTCTACTTTAGAAGCTTTACAGTTTTTCGATCAAATGTGGCTAAATGGTCTGAAAGTATGGGGGATAGGAGGAAGTGATTCGCACTTACATCCATCTAAAACGTTCCCAGGATCTAAAGACCCGTCGATTTATGGTGACCCTGGCACATATGTATTATGTAATGGGTTATCTATTCAAAATTTAAAGAGTGCTATCGAAAGAGGCTGCATTTATTTCTCACGCTTTAGAAAACTAGAGATTGATATTCAAAATGAAGGGAAACCGATTTATGTTGGCGATGAGGCTAAAGGAAGTGTTCATTACAACATTCATACAGATAAATCTTGCGAGTGGAGATTGATTGTGAATGGAAAAATTGTTGAAAAAGACTTTGGCAGCCACGTAACCTTCGATTTTTATTTAAATGAAGGAGCATATGCAAGAGTTGAGGGTTGGGAAGATGATGAATTAGTAGCGTTTATAAATCCGATTCATAATAACGTTACGCATAAGAATATTAAAACATGGTATGAAGTTTTAGGGGGACTAGAAGATGAATAAAGGAATTATTTTTGATAAAGATGGAACACTAATACAGCTAGACTCTGTTTGGTACAAAATTGTTCATTGTGTGCTAGATGATATATTTCAAATGTATCCAGATGAAACAAGTAAACGAAATGAATACCTAAAGATTATTGGTATGGGTGATAACGATTTTGAGAGTACCAGTTTACTAGCTTGTCAAACCAATTACTTTATCGCAGCTGCATGGTTTTCGTTATTAGAAAATCACAATGTGAATAATGAGAACTTTATTCATGATGTATGTGCATTATTTAAAAAACATTCTACAGCAGATGATCTCGTATTTACAGAAGTGGAAGGTGCAAAGGAAACATTAAAATATTTAAAAGACCATGAATACGTAATTGGAGTTGTTACAGCGGATGACGTTGATGCAGCTATTCATTCACTTAAAATGACAGGATTATATGATTATGTTGATTTTTTAGGTGCAGATGATGGGGTCAATAAAACAAAACCTGAGAGTGATTTTTATCATATGTTCAAAGAAAAATTTTCACTGGCTGAAGAAGATGTGTTCATGGTAGGTGATACATTAACAGACGTTAAATTTGCAAGAAATAGTAACATTAAAGTAGTGGGTGTCCTGTCAGGTGCGAGTAAGAAGGAAGATTTAGAAGGAGAAGCAGATTATATTTTAGACAGTATGAAGGATATTGCTCAAATTTTATAAAACAATTGTGTGATTCAAATTGTCGATAACAGTATCTTTAAAAATAGCTAAAATTATAGGAGGCAATTATGGCTCAGCTATCATTCAAAAATATTTATAAGAAATATGATCATGATATGACAATCGTAAAAGATTTTAATCTAGAAGTGAATGATGGAGAATTTATCGTTTTGGTTGGACCTTCAGGATGTGGAAAGTCGACGACATTACGTATGATTGCAGGACTTGAGGAGATTTCTGAGGGAGACTTTTATATTGATGGAAAGCGTGTGAATGATGTTACACCGAAAGATCGAGATATAGCAATGGTTTTTCAAAACTACGCTCTTTATCCACATATGAGTGTTTATGATAATATGGCGTTCGGTTTAAAACTACGAAAATATAGTAAAGCGGAAATTGATCAACGTGTGAAACATGCAGCACAAATCCTTGGTCTTGAGAAATATTTAGACCGAAAGCCAAAAGCACTTTCAGGTGGACAGCGTCAGCGTGTTGCTTTAGGGCGAGCGATTGTTCGGAATGCGAAAGTGTTCTTAATGGACGAGCCGTTGTCAAACTTAGATGCAAAACTACGCGTTCAAATGCGTGCTGAGATTACAAAATTACATCAGCAGTTGCAAACAACAACTGTATATGTCACGCATGATCAAATAGAAGCGATGACGATGGCGACACGCTTAGTTGTGTTAAAGGATGGTATCATCCAACAAGTTGGTACACCTAAAGAAGTCTATGATAAACCAGAGAATGTATTTGTCGGAGGGTTTATTGGATCTCCTGGAATGAACTTTTTTAAAGGAACAGTAACAGAAAGTGCTGTTATGATTGATAAATGGAGCATTGAAGTTCCGGAAGAGAAGATGAAAAGCTTACGAGACAAAGGGTATATTAATAAAGAAATCATCATAGGAATACGCCCAGAAGATTTTTATTATGGAAAAGCAATTTCATCCTTACCTTATGATGCAAAAGTAACGGTAACGATTGATGTAGCAGAATTAATGGGATCAGAAACCTATCTTTATTCTAATATCAATGGTCAATCCTTTGTTGCGCGTGTTAACTCCTCAGTTGATGTGCATAGTCAACATGAGATGGATCTAGCTTTAAATATGGACAAAGTTCATTATTTTGATTCTGAAACTGAAAAACGAATTGTTCTATAGACTATTCGATTATTAAGTCAGCGATACTTTGATGGAATGAATTTCATTGGGCTTATCCAAAACAGGGATAGGCCTTTTTTGTTGGACTTTTTCACCAGGTTTGTTTTATCCCGCTATTTGCGGGCTGTAATATTCCCACCTCAAAATTTAAGAAAATGCGAAGAAGTTTAGGTGGGAGATAAACAGCCCATAAAAGCCCAATTGGTGAGGGCTAACAATCAGTGGAGGATGGAGAAACTCCCCACTGATTGAAGTTTCACTTTATCCCGCTATTTGCTGGCGGTAAGACCTCCACTGATTTTATATAAATACAAGTTGAAAAAATGACATGAAATCCATTTCTGTTAGGTGGATGAGAGCATCTAACATGCCTAGAAACGGACAGAGCCTTTTCCTGCATCATGCCATGTTAAAACAGAGAGAGAAAACGAGTGCAGGCCACGTTCTCTTCGTTGTGATAGTGTCTTATATACTTGGAAAACAAAATGGATGTATATAAAAAGAATATATTTCTAAAATATTACAGGGGATAAAAGATGTATATGTATACGCTCTTTGTTAATTTCTCGCATTGTTATATTATTGTCAAATAATAAATGATGAATGTGTAGTTTCCATGGTTATAATAAGAATAGATAGTAAAAAATATAAAACAACCTTGTGAAGTAAAGTTCTCTATATTTACACTATTCTAAATATAAAAACTTTTAAAATTTGGTATGTTAGCGTTTTCATAATTTAGAAATTATGCTAGAATAAGGACATAAGTTATTAATTATTATAAAAAGAAAAAAGAATTCCTTTTTTCTGTTAATTATAAGGGGGCATTTCATTATGCGTATTGGGGTACCAACAGAAATCAAAAACAACGAAAACCGTGTGGCAATGACACCAGCTGGTGTTGTGCATTTAGTTCGTAACAATCATGAAGTATTCATTCAAAAGGGTGCGGGTTTAGGATCTGGCTTTACAGATGCTGAGTATATTGAAGCAGGTGCGAAAATCGTTGACACAGCTGAAGAAGCTTGGAACATGGATATGGTAATGAAAGTTAAGGAACCAATTGAAAGCGAATACAAGCACTTCAGCGAAGGTTTAATCTTATTCACATACTTACACTTAGCTCCAGAACCAGAATTAACAAAAGCTTTAATTGAAAAGAAAGTTGTAGCTATCGCTTACGAAACCGTACAATTAGAAAATCGTTCTTTACCATTACTTGCACCTATGAGTGAAGTAGCTGGTCGTATGGCAGCACAAATTGGTGCGCAATTCCTTGAGAAAAACAAAGGCGGTAAAGGTATCTTACTTGCAGGTGTTCCAGGGGTAAAACGCGGTAAAGTAACAATCATCGGTGGTGGACAAGCTGGTACAAATGCTGCTAAAATTGCAGTTGGACTAGGTGCGGATGTTACAATCATCGACTTAAGTGCAGAACGTCTTCGTCAATTAGATGACATTTTCGGTAACCAAGTGAAAACTTTAATGTCTAATCCATACAATATTGCAGAAGCTGTAAAAGAGTCTGATCTTGTAATCGGTGCGGTATTAATTCCAGGTGCAAAAGCGCCAAAACTTGTAACAGAAGAAATGATTCAATCAATGGAACCAGGTTCTGTTGTAGTAGATATCGCAATTGACCAAGGTGGTATTTTCGAAACAACTGACCGCATTACAACTCATGATAACCCAACTTACGAAAAACACGGTGTTGTTCATTATGCAGTTGCAAACATGCCAGGTGCGGTTCCACGTACATCAACTCTTGCATTAACAAACGTAACAGTGCCATATGCAGTACAAATTGCAAACAAAGGCTACAAAGAAGCTTGCCTAAGCAACTCTGCATTATTAAAAGGTATTAATACATTAGATGGCTATGTAACATTCGAAGCAGTTGCAGAAGCTCACGGTGTAGAATACAAAGGTGCAAAAGAATTATTAGAAGCAGAAACGGTATCTTGCTAATTGAAGCATAATACAAACTAAAAATCGAACAATATCTAATACAACATGATAAGAGCTAAGAGAGAAGACCTCTTAGCTCTTCTTAGTAAAAGGGGGCATACATCGTGGCCAACCTATTTAAAAAGAAATCCGTTACGCAATTGTTAGGGGAAAGTAAAAGTAAGACTTTGTCTAAAACTTTAGGGGCATTCGACCTAACAATGCTAGGAATTGGTGCGATAATCGGTACAGGAGTTCTAGTATTAACTGGATTAGTAGCAGCGAGAGATGCTGGTCCAGCAGTTATTTTTTCATTTATGATTGCAGCAATTGTTTGTGGATTTGCAGCATTATGTTATGCCGAAGTTGCTTCTACACTTCCTGTTTCAGGTAGTGTATACACATACTCTTATGCAACAATCGGTGAGTTTGTAGCCCATTTAATGGGATGGACATTATTATCAGTATACGTTGTAACAACAGCAGCAGTAGCTGGTGGATGGACAGGTTATTTCAATAACTTGGTAAGTGGATTTGGATTAGAAATTCCAAAAGAGCTGTTAACGATTCCATCTCAAGGTGGTATTGTGAATTTACCAGCAGTAATTATCACGCTCGTATTAACATGGTTGTTATCACGTGGTACAAAAGAGAGTAAGCGTGTCAATAACGCAATGGTATTAATTAAAATTGTTATTGTTGTCTTATTTATTGCAGTTGGTGTATTCTACGTAAAACCAGAAAACTGGGTGCCGTTCGCACCGTACGGTTTAAGTGGAGTCTTTGCTGGAGGAGCAGCAGTATTCTTTGCTTTCCTAGGTTTTGATGCATTAGCAACTTCAGCAGAAGAAGTAAAAAACCCACAGCGTGATCTTCCGATTGGTATCATTGCTTCGTTAGTTATTTGTACGATCATTTACGTTGCAGTTTGTCTTGTTATGACTGGTATGGTTTCTTATAAAGAATTAGATGTACCAGAAGCGATGGCTTATGTACTAGAAGTTGTCGGACAAGATAAAGTAGCTGGTGTAATTGCTATTGGAGCTGTAATTGGTATTATGGCTGTAATTTTTGCTTATATTTACGCAACAACACGTGTATTCTTTGCAATGAGTCGTGACGGTTTATTGCCAAAATCTTTTGCGAAAATTAATCAAAAGACAGAAGCACCAACATTTTCAACTTGGTTAACAGGGATTGGTAGTGCTTTAATTGCCGGATTTATCGATTTAAAAGAATTGTCAAATTTAGCGAATATTGGAGCGTTATTAACATTTGCAATGGTTGGTGTAACTGTTATCATTCTTCGTAAAACACATCCGAAGTTACAGCGTGGATTTATGGTACCACTTGTACCAACTTTACCGATTATTTCAATCGTATGCTGTCTATTCTTAATGGTAAACTTACCACTAACGACATGGATATACTTCGGTGCTTGGTTAGCAATTGGAGTAGTCGTATACTTTGTTTATTCGAAAAAGCATAGTCATCTAAAAGAAGATGAAAGTTCGCAAGATAGCTTAGAAGAAGCTAATTAAAGGGATATAATAAATTGTAAGCCTTGTGCGTTTAGGGAGCGCGCAAGGCTTTTTCTTTTGATAAAAGGATGTACGAAAGGATGGAAACTTTCGTACATCCTTTTTGTATGAAGAAGATAGCGGATGCAGAGAATAAGTGATGTGTTTTGAAATGTGAACGAAATGTTCGGAAAATTCATTGCGGATTTTATTGACACATATGAATAGACGCTCATATAATAAAGGTATAAGATATATGAATGATTGTTCATATGTTCAAATAAAGAGGTGAGCTATAATGGCTGAAAATAAAGTGGAAGCATGTCAAGAATCATGTTCTCAAACAATTATCCATGAAGAAGTTGTGGATCAAGTAAAACAAACAATTCCAAATGATGAAAGTTTAAGTAAAGTAGCGGAGTTATTTAAGGTATTAGGTGATCGGACGCGTACACGTATTTTACACGCTCTATTCGAAGCGGAAATGTGCGTATGCGATTTAGCTTATTTACTCGGTATGACACAATCCTCTATTTCTCATCAACTTCGTGTATTAAAGCAAGCGAAACTTGTGAAAAACCGTAAAGAGGGAAAAGTCGTTTATTATTCATTGGCGGACCATCACGTAATCGGTATTTTTGAGCAAGCATTCGAACACGTAAACGAGGAAGAATAGAAAAGCACAAGGAGGGAGAAAGATGGCGGAAGCACTAGTGAAACGAAAACTTGTGTTAGAAGGATTGGATTGTGCGAATTGTGCGATGAAAATTGAAAGAGGCGTTAGCGGGTTAGAAGGTGTGTCCTCTTGTTCTGTGAATTTTGCAACAAAGACAATGGTTTTAGAAACAGAGAAAAATCGAGAAAATAAAGTTGTTACTGAAGTGAAACAACTTGTCACAAAACTAGAACCGCATATTAAAGTACAGGAAGAACAAAAAACAAAAACTGCAAAAGAAGTATTTCTATTAGAAGGATTAGATTGCGCAAATTGTGCAATGAAGATTGAAACAAAGGTAAAGGAATTTCCTTCTGTCTCAAACGCGACTGTTGATTTTGTATCGAAGAAATTAAAAATAGAAGTGGCAAATAAAAAAGAGCTTGAAACGACGGTGCAAGATATAAAAAATATTGTTCAAAAGTTAGAACCAGATGTAAAAGTTGTCCGTGAAGAAAAAGCGGGACATGATCATGGCCATAGCCACGATTATGGTGAAGGAAATGTGAAGAAAATGATATGGCGCTTAGCGATTGGCGGTGTCTTAACGGGAATTGCTGCACTTGCAGGATTACCACAAATGATGACTATTTCACTTTTCGTTATCGCATATTTACTAATTGGTGGAGAAATTGTTTGGCGAGCTGTGAGAAATATAACACGCGGTCAAGTATTTGATGAAAACTTTTTAATGGCGATTGCTACACTTGGAGCATTTGCAATCGGACAATATTCAGAAGCGGTTGCTGTTATGCTCTTTTACCAAGTAGGTGAGTTATTCCAAAGTATCGCTGTAAATCGTTCTCGAAAATCAATTACCTCGTTAATGGATATCCGTCCTGATTATGCGAACGTGAAAGTTGGAAACGAAACAAAACAAGTTTCACCAGAAGAAGTAAAAATCGGTGATTATATTATTGTGAAACCGGGTGAGAAAGTACCATTAGATGGGAAAGTAATTGAAGGAACGTCAATGGTAGACACGTCAGCATTAACGGGTGAATCTGTACCTCGTGAAGTAGAAATTGGGAATGATGTATTAAGTGGTTTTGTGAACCAAAATGGTGTGTTAACAATTGAAGTAACGAAAGAGTTTGGTGAATCAACTGTATCTAAAATTTTAGATTTAGTCCAAAATGCAAGTAGCCGAAAAGCGCCAACAGAAAACTTTATTACAAAATTTGCTCGTTACTACACTCCGGTTGTTGTTATTACAGCGGCAGTATTAGCGTTTATTCCACCTTTTATTCTAGAAGGTGCTACATTCTCAGAGTGGATTTATCGAGCTTTAGTATTCCTTGTTATTTCTTGTCCTTGTGCATTAGTCGTATCCATTCCGCTTGGATTTTTTGGTGGTATAGGTGGAGCATCTAAGAGTGGTATCTTGATCAAAGGAAGTAATTATTTAGAAGCGCTAAATGATGTGAAACATATCGTCTTTGATAAAACAGGAACATTAACAAAAGGTGTCTTCAAAGTAACAAAGATGGAGCCAAATGGAACAACGACAAAAGAAGAGCTTCTAGAGTATGCAGCATTTGCAGAAGTATATTCAAATCATCCAATCGCACAATCTATCCGAAGCGCATATGGAAAAGCAATTGATGAAAATATCATTGAAGATTACAGTGAAATTTCTGGTCATGGTACAGTTGTAAAAGTACAAGGGAAAGAAATTTTCGCAGGTAATGCAAAATTAATGAAAAAAGAAAATATTGCATTCCAGCAGCCGCAAACAGTAGGGACACTTGTTCATGTTGCTGTAGATGGTGCGTATGCAGGATATATCGTTATTTCAGATGAAGTGAAAGAGGATTCAAAACAAGCGATTCAAAAATTAAAAGAACTTGGTATTAAGAAAACAGTTATGCTAACAGGTGATGCAAAGTTAGTTGGAGAAGCTGTTGGTAAAGAGCTTGGTTTAGATGAAGTTCATGCTGAATTATTGCCGCAGCAAAAAGTAGAAGAAATCGAAAAAATTGATGCTGCAAAACAAGCAAAAGAAAAAGTTGCATTCGTTGGTGATGGTATTAATGATACACCGGTATTAGCAAGAGCAGATGTTGGGATTGCGATGGGCGGTTTAGGGTCTGATGCAGCGATTGAAGCAGCAGATATCGTAATCATGACAGATGAACCTTCTAAAATTGCAACGGCTGTTAAAATTGCCAAACGTACACGCAATATTGTATGGCAGAATATTATCTTTGCACTTGGTGTAAAAGGACTTGTCTTATTACTTGGTGCATTTGGAATTGCAACAATGTGGGAAGCGGTGTTCTCAGATGTAGGTGTTACATTAATCGCGGTATTGAATGCAATGCGTGTATTACGAGTGAAAGACTTGTAAAAAAACTATACTAAGCCTTTTTATCAGAAAAATAAACGCGTTATCTTATGATTAATAAAGCTTTGGAAACTTGTTTTATCCCGCATGACTTGCTCGTAACAGCCCGATTGGTGAGAGTTAATGATCAGTGGGGGATGAAGAAAACCCTCACTGATTAAAGTTTCGCTTTATTGGAAGTTCACGCGACATGTCCAAACCATATGGTTTTGTTTAGCATATGCTATATGAGATATATATGTATAGTTTGCCTTATACGTACAAACATTTCCACTCTACATGGTATCAATATTCGAACAAGCTTCCAATCTTGGGGGCATTAGAACCTTTCTCATTTACGAGAAAGGTTTTTTTACTTGGTATAAAAATCAACACGACTCGAACTGTACTACTAATAAAAGACTCTAACATATTAGTCATATATAATATGTTAGAGTCTTTTATTTTTTTACATTTTTAAAATTAGATCTTGATAACAATTGTTTCTCTTTTTATTTTTGAATATTATTTGAAACTTGATTCCGCACAGTTTGAATATAATTCATTTTATGATCCCAGCATTCTTGGCTTAAATCGACTGGGTATTCTTCAGGATTAAGAGTTCGTTTATATTCTTCCCAGAATACATTTAAACTATCATGTGCATACCGCTGGATATTTTGTATTTCAGGCAGTTTATATGTACGTTTACCTTTTACAAAAATATTATGATGTAGTTCTTTTGCTTCAAAATTTGTGACAAATTTACTGATGTATGTATGGACAGGATGGAACATTTTCAAACGTTCCTCTTGCTCTGGCACTTCAGTTTCTAGCGCAATATAATCCCCTTCGGAGTGTCCGTTGACGCGATTAATAATGCGATATACGCGTTTTAACCCAGGTGTTGTAATCTTTTCAGGATTGGAAGAAATTTTGATTGTATCGTTTAGCGTCTCATTCTCATCTTCAATCGCAACTAATTTATAAACAGCACCTAATGCAGGTTGTTCAAAGGAAGTGATGAGCTTTGTTCCAACGCCCCATACATCAATTTTTGCTCCTTGGGATTTTAAATGCATAATTGTATATTCATCTAAATCGCTAGAAGCGATAATTTTTGTATTGGTAAATCCAGCTGCGTCAAGTAGTTTTCGTGCCTCTTTTGATAAATAAGCCATATCACCGCTATCAAGACGAATACCATAAAAATCAATGCGGTCGCCGAATTCTTTAGCAACGCGAATCGCATTTGGTACACCGGATTTTAACGTATCATATGTATCAACGAGAAAAACACATTTCTTATGCGTTTCGGCGTATTTTTTAAATGCAACATATTCATCACGATAAGCTTGGACAAAGGAATGAGCATGCGTCCCAGCAACAGGAATACCAAATCGTTTTCCAGCACGGACGTTGCTAGTAGAAGAAAAACCACCAATAAAGGCTGCGCGTGTACCCCAAAGGGCAGCGTCGAATTCGTGAGCACGACGAGTGCCAAATTCTAATAGTTCATCATTGTCTGCTGCATGTTTCATACGAGCGGCTTTTGTAGCGATTAATGTTTGGTAATTCACAATGTTTAACAAAGCAGTTTCGATAATTTGAGCTTCACCAAGAGGGGCGTCAACACGCAATAATGGTTCGTTATTAAAAACAACCTCTCCTTCTTGCATACTGCGAATTGTTCCCGTAAACTTCATGCTTTGCAAATAATGCAGAAATTCCTCCTCAAACTCCAGTTCTTTTAAATAAGCGATATCACTATCAGTAAAACGAAAATCCTCTATATATTCAATGATTTTCTCAAGGCCAGCAAAAATGGCATAACCATTTTTAAAAGGGAGCTTCCGGAAGTATAAATCAAAAACAGAGCGGCGCTTATGAATACCGTCTTTCCAATATGTATAAGCCATGTTGATTTGATATAAATCTGTATGTAAGGTGTAACTATCGTCTTTATAATGATTCATTGCGAAAAACACCTCCGTAATTTTGTTATAGTATAACAATTTTTACTAGTTTATGCCAAATGAGAAGATCTTAATAAAAAGAAAGTGTTCTCTCATTTGTTATATTAGAAAGATAAATAATGATTACTGAACGGATAAAATTTAAAGATAAAGTAGTTCAAAAGTCTTTTCTAACATAAAAATTAACTGTTGAAAGCAGGATGAAAATAGTAAATGAAAAATTCTTTAGAAAATTTACATTTATTAATTTATATTTTCCTGATTTTTATGTATTATTAAAGTAGTGAGGGTAAATGAGAATGGAGGAGGGCAATGCAACAAACACTAGAGAAAATTGGCAAACAAGTTTTTTATAAGCGATTACAGCAAAAAATGACACAAGAAGAATTATGTCAGGGCATTTGTTCCGTCTCATATTTAAGTAAGATTGAAAATGGAAAGATAGAAGCATCGGAAGAAATTTTGCAGTTGCTCTGTGCGAGGCTAGAGATTGCTGTTTCAGATTTGAGAGATGTAGAAGAAGAAGTGAAAGCGAAGTTAGATGAATGGTTAAATGCGTTGGTTCATTTGGACAAGCAACAGGTAGAACGTATATACAATGAGTTGCAAGCTGAAATGAAGCATGTTTTAGATTTTGAAATTATAAATTATTATAATTTGTTATACACGCGTTATTTAATTATGAAAAGAGATCTTCCTGCGCTTGAAGAAGAACTAGAGAAATTAAAGAAGATGTATAAGAAGTATTCTCCGTTTCAGAAGTTGCTGTATACGTATAGTAGGGCGTTAATGTATTTCATGAAGCATAGATATAAGGATTCGCTTGAATATTTAACCCAAACAGAGTTAATGGCAAAAGAACAAGGATATTATGAGACTGGAATTTATTATAATTTAGCACTTGTATATCGTCATTTAGAAATTGAACATATGGCATTATATTTTGCTAATGTGGCATTAGAAGGATTTCGTAATGAATATAAATTCCGAAACGTAATAAATTGTCAGCTTCTCATTGCTTTTAGCTATATACGTAAAAAACAGTATAGTGAAGCTATGAAGATTTATAATAATATTTTAAGAGAAGCAAATTCTTTTGCTGATAAAGAGACAATTATAGCAATTGTTTTAAATAATATAGGACTTCTGCATTATTGCCAACATAATTACGCTGAGGCAAAAGAATATTATTTAAAAGGTTTACAGTACAAAAAGGAAGAAGATTTAAATTATATTGACGCTATATATGAGATTTCTCTACAGTGTGTTCAATTGGAAGAGTTTGAAGAAGCTAGAGATTGGATTGAAAAAGGCATTAGAGTTGCAATAAAAGATGAAAAATATAAAAGTAAGTTGCACTTATTATTGATTCTTAAATATAAATACTTTGAAAAAAAAGATGCATATAAGAGGTTTTTAGAGACGGAAGCGGTACCGTTCTTTAAGACTGAAGAAAATGTAAAACATTTGAAAAAAGTCTACTTAGAACTAGCGGAATACTTTGAAGGGTTATTAGAATTTCAAGAAAGCAATCGTTATTATAAATTAGCGCTTGCTCTATCAGAAGAAGGAGGATATTAATATGAAAAAACGAATTATTAGTGCATTTGCAGTTATGGGAATTTTGGCGGCAGTATTTGGGCCTCAATATGGTTCAGTACCAGATATGTATGGTCAAGAAAAGAACACAGCAGAAACAGTAAACGTATAAGAAATACCAAGAAAGGCCCTTTCCAAAACGGAAAGGGCCTTTCTCAATATTTGTTCTCCAAAATTCTACAAAACTTGAGAAATGAATTATTTGAATTTTTAGTATATTAATAGTGGAAATCTAATGCTAATATAAAACTACTCTTTTTCAAAAAAAATTTTTATTAGGGGGAAGGTTATATGAAAAAGAAGAGTTTAGCATTTGTATTAGCGGCAGGAATGGCAGTTACAACGCTTGGAGGGACAAGTTCTGTATTTGCAGATTCTAAGAATGTACTCTCTACGAAAAAGTACAATGAAGCAGTACAGTCACCTGAATTTATATCTGGTGATTTAACGGGAGCAACTGGAAAGAAAGCAGAATCTGTTGTATTTGATTATTTAAATGCAGCAAAAGGAGAGTATAAGTTAGGGGAAAAGAGTGCAGAAGATTCATTCAAAGTGAAACAAGTGAAAAAAGATTCTGTAACGAATGCAACAGTGGTACGTATGCAACAAATGTATGAAGGTACACCGGTATGGGGGTCTACTCAACTTGCTCATGTTAGTAAAGACGGTTCACTGAAAGTATTATCTGGAACAGTTGTACCTGATCTAGACAAAAAAGAAAAGTTAAAAAATAAAAATAAGATTGAAGGTAAAAAAGCAATTGAAATTGCACAGCAAGATCTAGGATTAACACCAAAGTATGAGGTAGAGCCATCAGCAGATTTATATGTATATCAAAACGGTGATGACGCAACTTATGCATATGTTGTGAAATTAAACTTTTTAGAGCCAAAACCAGGAAACTATTATTATTTCATTGAAGCAGATAGCGGTAAAGTGTTAAATAAATACAACACAATTGATCACGTAACAGGTGAAGATAAATCACCGCTTAATAAAGAAGCTGTAAAGCAAGAGGGAAAAGCAGTTATAAAACCTGTAACAGGAACAAATAAAGTTGGGACAGGTAAAGGGGTATTAGGAGATACAAAATCTATTAATACGACGTTATCTGGATCTTCTTATTATTTACAAGATAATACGCGGGGAGCGCAGATTTTCACATATGATGCGAAGAACCGGACTACATTACCAGGCACATTATGGGCAGATACAGATAACGTTTTCAATGCAAGCCGTGATGCAGCAGCAGTAGATGCTCATTATTATGCAGGTAAAACATATGATTATTATAAAAACACATTTAACCGTAATTCATTTAATGATGCTGGAGCACCATTAAAATCAACGGTTCATTACAGTAGTGGATATAATAATGCATTCTGGAATGGCTCGCAAATGGTATATGGAGACGGAGATGGTTATACATTTACTGCCTTATCCGGTGGATTAGATGTAATTGGGCATGAATTAACACATGCTGTTACAGAATATAGCTCAAATCTTATTTATCAAAATGAGTCAGGAGCATTAAATGAAGCGATTTCTGATGTTTTTGGTACTTTAGTAGAGTACTATGATAATCGTAATCCGGATTGGGAAGTAGGAGAAGATATTTATACGCCTGGTCAAGCAGGGGATGCCCTTCGTTCTATGAGTAATCCGGCGAAATATGGTGATCCAGATCACTATTCTAAACGTTATACTGGTTCAAGTGATAATGGCGGTGTTCATACGAACAGCGGTATTATTAATAAAGCAGCGTATTTACTAGCAAATGGTGGTACACATTATGGTGTAACAGTGAACGGTATTGGTAAAGATAAAGTAGGAGCAATCTATTATCGTGCAAATACACAATACTTCACTGAATCTACTACATTTAGCCAAGCTCGTGCTGGTTTAGTACAAGCTGCAGCGGATTTATATGGTGCAAGTTCTGCTGAGGTTACAGCGGTGAAACAATCGTATGATGCGGTTGGTGTAAAATAAGATTTCTTCATTATATAAAAAATAAAACAGGGAGCGAATGCTCCCTGTTTTATTTTTTCTTCCACTTTCTCCATAGGTACAATAACCCGATACAACCTGCGATGGTTATAATCCACTTTGCTTCACTTGTTCCATTCATAACGTGATATGCCGAATACACTTCAATAAGTAACGATGGGATTTTTCCTAGTGTACTGGCAATACTGAAAGAGAGTAGGGACATTTTCCCTAAAGCTGCGAATAAAGTAACAATACTTGATGGGATAAAGGGAATGAAACGGAATGATAAAACGAGTAAAAAAGCTTCTTTTCCTTGAACATAAAGGAGCCGTTCGACATTTGGATAATGATTTATCTTGTTTTGTGCGAATTTCTGAAGACCTAATCGATAGAAATAAAAAGAAATAATGGCCCCTAATGCCTCGCCTGCGATCGAAATGATTGTTCCATCTGTTAAACCGAAAAGTTGTATATTGATAGCTGTTAAAAAGATGCTTGGAATAAATCCTGCCAAGCTGATGATGATATTAAATAAAATACTGAGTGGAATCGCTAGCGTGTAATGTTCTGTGAGTACATCACGAATCAGTTCTTGCATATCGTTATAGTCCTTTGTCTTTTTTAGCATTACACCATATTTAATCAATATAGGCAAGCGTAGATTTTTGCTTAAAATGAATGCTTTTATCCCGCATTAACGGGCAGTAACATGCTAACTTCAAAGTGCAGTAAAAATGAGGACATGTAAAAGTTTAATTCGTGGAGAACGGAGAAAATATGGAGTAAATTTACATCTATTGATGAAAATGAACTTTTATACCCTTTATGGGTATATGGTATGTAAAAATTGGGGTATATTTACAACGGATAAATGTTATTAAAATAAGGTTTTTGTTAAATTTATTAAATATACCCCATTCAATAAAAGGTTTATTGCATAGATTGTGGTTCTCAGTCAGAGAAAACGGTTCTGTGATCGGATTGCAATACGAAAAAAATAAGAAAAAGTATGTAGAATTTTAGAATGCTACACGCTTTTTCTTATCTAAAATTGACTTTTGATGAAGTTCCTATAATAATCATGAAAGAGGTGATATGATGAAACGATTATGGAGTATTTTCTTGAGCAGCTTACTTGCGATGATTCTTGTTTTAAGTGGCTGTGCAGAACAAGAGCAGAAAAAAGAAAGTTCGAAAGAAAGCAATTCAACATCAGTAGAAAAAATTAGCGATAACATTTTAGACGAAATGGAAGGGCCACCGAAAAATGGTCATACGATAGAACGCCATGTTGGGAAAAAAGAAGAGGATTTGAAGAAGCGATTGCAGACAGATAAAGTAT
The DNA here is from genome assembly GCF_022625245.1 of Bacillus sp. TL12. Classification (NCBI taxonomy): domain Bacteria; kingdom Bacillati; phylum Bacillota; class Bacilli; order Caryophanales; family Bacillaceae; genus Bacillus; species Bacillus sp. TL12. The sequence continues at coordinate 52,658 of NZ_JAJJBY010000015.1, forward strand.
CAGCAGCAAGTACATACTACGATAAAGAAGTGGCAACAAAAGCTGTTAAAGATAGCTTAAAGCAACATGAGAAGGAAATTGAAAATTGGTTAAAGAATTCTAAAGAGAATCGTCTCGTGTTAAATACGAAACATTCATTTTCTGTTGGGAAAACAGTATTAAAGAAAGATATGAGTGTAAAAGATAAACTGATGAATACAGTCACTGTTTTAGCACGAGATAAGTCAGGAGAATTAGGATTTAAAATCATTACTTCCTATCCATCTGATAAATAAGAAAGGGGGAGTAGCATGTATCCGACATTTCAATATTTCCTAAAAGCATATTGTACGTTAAGTGTACATGAGGAAGAGATTATAGATGTAATGACGGAGTTTTTAGAGCAAGAGGACCAAGAAACGATTGCAAAATTACAACATGAGTTATTACATATACAGAAAGAAAATTCTTGGGAAGACGGTTGTTTATTGGCAGCCAAACAAGGCAGTCGTATATGGTCGTTAGAAGAGACAAGAGAACATATAGAGGCATTTATACGTTTGCTTCAAAACAAAAAGGCGTGAAGGATCACGCCTTTTTGTATACACTTTTTGAAATTTGGCCATTTGAGATGACTTGACCGTTTTGTGTTACTTTTTTATATGTGACAGCTGTAATTTTAGTTTCAGTATTGCTAATTACTTTTGATGAAACTTCTACATTCTTGCCAGTAGGTGTACCGAAAATACGTGTAGTTATACTACTACCATTAGAAAATGCTTGAATGTAAATATGTTTGCCAGTATTATTCTTGAATTTTAAATCTGGACCATAATCTGCTACAGCAGCATCTTGACCCAGTGGTAAATAGTTAACAGGCATAGAATGGTTACTACGAGCAACAACTCCTAAATCAGCGCGTAATGCTGCTCCATATAGAGTACTACTCACTTGGCAAACGCCGCCCCCAGCACTTTGGATCACTTTACCTTGTGAAAATACAGCAGCAGATTTATAACCATGGGCTGCATCGGTAATACCGACGCGTCCATTAAAGCTAAATGTTTCATCGGGTGCCACGATTGCACCGCTTAAAGTATTTGCAGACTTGTTTACATTAAAGGATTGGTTGCCATTTCGACCAGCCATAGGAGTAGAATATTCAGCAATAACCTCTGTAATTCCCATGTTTTGAATATCTTCTGTAGAGCGGTCTGGCTTTATGGAGGCAATCGGGAGCTGAATGTCTTGTGTACCAGTAGTAATTGCTTTTGCTGTTAATTCTTTTAATTTTTCTTTATCAACTTTTTCACCATTTTGGCTTTGACTAATATTTACTGTTGTTCCTGAAATACTTAATTCAGCATTTACAGGTTCTTTTAAAGTTTCGTTATATTTTTCTTTTATAAAGGCTTCATAAGCTGTTGTATTTAACTGTGGTGTTAATTTATATTCACGTTTCAGCTCACCATTTTCAGCTTGTTTTCGCATTTTATAGCGATCAATCAGGTTTCCTTTTTGTTCTTTAAAGATTTTTTCGATAATGTCTTGTTCTTTATATTCAATGCCTAAATCTTTCCACGTATAAGTTTGTGTCTTACCTTGGAATGCATAGTTAAGAGATTTTTTATTGGCCTCATCAATTTTTTGTTGAAGAATTTTTTGGACATCTTTTTTACTTTTACCATCAAGAGAAGTGCCTTCAAATGTAGTATGTGGTAATACATTTGTATCGAGCTGTTTATTTAATTTAGAAACGTATTGATAACCACCAATTCCACCTGCACATAGTAATATTCCACCAGTGACAGCAGAACCAATAAGTAATTTACGTAGCTTCATTTACTTCCCCCCAAAAAGTTAATGTATAAGGTCATATGTATTCGTTTTTTTATATATGAATGATAAAAATAGTATTATGTATGTACTAGTATACTATTATTTTCAATATTGGTGTAATATTTTTATAAAAAACGTTACAATTTTGTAACAATTGTCTCTTTTTGTCATTATTTGCGTAAGAAAATGGAAGTATTTTGTTGAAAATTATAATAAAAAGGCTGCTCAGAAAATCTTAGCAGCCTTTTTATTATAATTTTTTATGTTCTGTTTTATTCGTGACACCGAGATGTTGTTGTAATGTTGTAGTGATGTCTTGTACATTCTTTTCATCAGGAATGTAGTAGTAGATGCCATCAATATATTCATCGGTACCTTTTACTTGAAGTTTATCCATCTTTAAGTCGGAGCCCATTGTGTTCTTCGAAATTGTCATCATGTCATCAAATGTTAAGTTTGTTTTTAAATCATTCTCAACAGCATCTAATAAGCTACCAATTTTATTAATGGAATTTATAGATAACGCTTTTTGAGCAATTGCTTCTAAAACAAGCTGTTGACGCTGACCGCGCATATAATCGCTATCGATATGACGAGTTCTTGCTAAAGCAAGTGCTTCTTCACCATTTAAATGCTGACGCCCTTTTTTTAGATGGATTGCGCCTGCTTCATCTTTACTATTTTGCTCTGTAAATTCAACAGGGACGTCTACATCGATACCACCAAGAGAATCGACAATTTTTATAAAGGATTTAAAGTTAAATTTCACATAGTAGTCAACAGGGACATCTAAAAAGTTCTCAACTGTATCAATTGTACTATCCACGCCTCCAAATACATGGGCATGTGTAATTTTATCTTGTTTATCGCGTGATTTTATATAAACACGCGAGTCACGTGGAATGCTAACAAGCTTTACTGATTTATCATTTTTATTGATTGTGGCAAGTAATAATGCATCTGTACGTGTTGCTTTACCGTAAGATTTTTCGCGAAGATCGCTTTCGTCCACACCCATAATAAGGACAGAAACATTATCGGTCATTGGTTTAACAGCTTTTTCTCGTTTATCGGATTTATCGCCTCTATCTAGTTTAGCATAGGCATTATTTAAAATTGATTTTGCTTTACTATATATGTGGAAAGAGTAGCCCCCACCTCCAAGTGTTACAATGAGCAGTGGAATGAGAATAAACCATAGTAGGCGTCTTTTCTTAAATCGCCTCTTTGAGGTTCTGTTATTGTTTTCTACATCTGAGTTCATTATTTAGTTCTCCTTTAAATCATTCAATTTGTATATTGCTCTATAATGTGTAAATGAGACACATAAGAGATATTGTACGCTACATATACATTGTTGTACATGTATAAAAAATAGATGTCTCAATTATTTATGAGACATCTATTCGTATTGTATATAAAAAGGATGAATAAGAAAAGGATTAAATTTTACCTTCTTATAGCATAATACTTACAATAATTGAGGATAAAATGCTGGCGAGTGTCGCGCCGTACAATAGCTTTAAACCGAAACGAGCAACGACATTTCCTTGTTCTTCATTTAATCCTTTAACGGCACCAGAAATAATTCCGATAGAAGAGAAGTTTGCAAAGGATACAAGAAAAATTGAAATAATGCCTACTGTACGAGGAGAGAGGCTGTTTGCAAGCTTGCTGAGATCCATCATGGCTACAAATTCATTCGTTACAAGCTTTGTAGCCATAATACCTCCAGCTGTGACAATTTCGTTACTTGGCACACCAATAAGAAAAGCGATAGGTGAGAAAATATAACCAAGTAACTGCTGAAATGTAATTCCAAAAATAAGATGGAATAAATCATTAATACAGCTAATTAAGGCGACAAATCCAATCAACATGGCACCGACAACGATAGCAACACGAAACCCATCTAGAATGTATTCTCCAAGCATCTCAAAAAAGTTTTGCTTTTCGCCTTTAATTTCTAAAATGTCTTCTTCTTCTTTAACATCATACGGATTAATAATGAGTACGATAATAAAGCCGCTAAATAAATTTAAGACAAGAGCGGTTACTACATATTTAGGCTCAATCATTGTCATATAAGCACCGACGATGGACATTGATACGGTCGACATGGCGGAGGCGCACATTGTATAGAGGCGATGTTTTGGAATTTGCGCAAGCTGTTTTTTTACGGTAATAAATACTTCGGATTGTCCCACAATGGCAGAAGCAACAGCGTTATAAGATTCTAGCTTACCAAGTCCATTTATTTTACTGAGAAAAAAGCCAATCCAGCGAATACAAAACGGGAGTATCTTGAAATGTTGTAAGATACCAATTAAGACGGAAATGAAGACAATTGGTAAGAGTACATTAATGAAAAACGGCATTTCTCCCTTGTTTGTAATACCACCAAATACAAAGTTTATTCCAGATGCAGCATAGTCCAATAATTTCGTAAATAAATTAGAAATCATAGTTACGAGTATGAGACCAATTTCTGTATTTAATAGTAAATAGGTTAAAATTAACTGTATAATAAGCATAATAAAAATCGGTTTGAATTTGATATGCTTTTTATTGTTACTTGCAATGAAGGCAAGAAAGAAAACAACAGCAAGACCGAGAAAAAAAGTAACAAACTTCATAATAAGCCTCCTTGTGAGATGTTCTGTTACATAGGTTTTTCATTTCGAAGGAGAATATGCATGTTTGGTAAAGAAAGGAATGAAGTAGAGCGTGAATATATCTAAAGTGCATCATATTGCCATCATTTGTTCTAACTATAAAATATCTAAAGAATTTTATACAAAGATTTTAGGATTTGAAGTAGTAAATGAGCTATACAGGGAAGAAAGAAATTCTTATAAATTAGATTTGCGTGTAGGGAAACAATATCAGATTGAGTTATTTTCATTTCCAAATCCACCAAAGCGCCAAAGTTTCCCTGAAGCAGCTGGTCTGAGACATTTAGCATTTGCTGTTACGGATATACAAGAGGCAGTTAGACATTTGAATCAATGCGGAGTAGATACGGAACCAATACGTGTTGATGAAATAACAGGAAGACGATTTGTGTTTTTCCAAGATCCGGATTGTTTACCATTAGAATTATATGAGGATTGAAAATTGGGGAATTTTATATAGGTTTGCTTTTTGACAAATGAAGAAAATAAGAACAAAGTGAAGCTTCCATTCGTTTTCCATTCAATCAGCAGCTACTTTGATGGAGAAAAAACTTCTTTTAAAAAGGAGGTGTAACTTTAGCTAAGAAAAGGCTAAAGGTGTTCTTTGGAAATTGCTAAATTAATCATGGTTGTTATTCTCATTGCATTAACTGGTTTTTTTGTGGCAGTTGAATTTGCGATTATAAAAGTCCGTAGTAGTCGTATTGATCAGCTTGTAGGAGAAAAAAAGCGAGGGGCACTAGCAGCTAAGAAAGTGATTTCCAATTTAGACGAATATTTATCAGCATGTCAGCTTGGAATTACAATTACAGCGCTAGGACTAGGATGGTTAGGTGAACCAACGATAAAGCATTTATTGGAACCGTTATTTTTAAAGTTTGAACTTTCACCGGTAATTGCAAGCACTATATCGTTTATTATTGCATTTGCCGTGATTACATTTTTGCATGTTGTAATCGGAGAGTTAGCGCCAAAAACATTTGCCATTCAAAAAGCAGAGCAAGTAAGCTTGTTATTAGCTCAGCCGCTCATTTATTTTTATCGTATTATGTATCCGTTTATTTGGGCTCTAAATGGATCAGCTCGTCTTGTGACTGGCCTATTCGGATTACATCCGGCTTCTGAGCATGAAGTTGCACATTCAGAAGAGGAATTAAGACTTATTTTATCAGAGAGCTATGAAAGCGGAGAAATAAATCAGGCTGAATTTAAATATGTAAATAATATTTTTGAATTTGATAACCGAATAGCAAAAGAAATTATGGTCCCGCGTACTGAAATTGTTGGTTTATATGAAGATGAACCGTTTGAGACACATATTAAAGTGATTGGTCAAGAAAAGTATACAAGATATCCTGTATTTGGAGAAGATAAAGATGAAATTATTGGGATGGTTAATGTAAAGGATTTATTTATTCGTTATATGGACGGTGGTCGAAATGAAGAATGCTCCATTGTTCCTTATACAAGACCTGTTATTGAAGTGTTGGAAAATATCCCAATTCATGATTTGTTATTGCAAATGCAAAAAAGACGCATTCCGCTTGCAATTTTATATGATGAATATGGAGGAACGGCAGGGATTGTTACACTTGAAGATATTTTAGAGGAGATTGTTGGTGAAATCCGCGATGAGTATGATGAAGATGAACATCCGCCTATCGAGCATAGAAGTGACACATATAAAATTGTAGACGGAAAAGTACTCATTAGTGAAGTAAATGACTTGCTCGGTTTACATTTAATTGCTGATGATGTAGACACAATCGGTGGTTGGATTATGATGCAAAAACAAATCATTACTGAGGGAGATATTATTGAGACAAATGGTTGGATATTCAAAGTTCTCGAAAAAGATATGCATCAAATTAAACGGGTGGAAATAAAGAAAGTTGAAGCAGAAGATACAGCAATTGCCTAACTTTTATAAATCAGTGGGAAGGGGAACTCCCACCGGTTAAAATTTTAATAGGTGATTTTGTAGAAAAGTAATAATGTTTGCGCTTTCAAAAGAGGTACACTATAGTGAAGAAAGATATGAAAATATATATCTTACAAAAATCATATTTTCATAGAAAATGTTTTTAGGTCATCGATTAGAATGAAAAGTATAGGTGATGAAAAATGATAGCAACGAAAAACGTACGTATAGAAAAAGATTTTTTAGGTGAAAAAGAAGTGCCTAATGCAGCTTATTATGGTGTTCAAACATTACGTGCTGTAGAGAACTTTCCGATTACAGGATATCGTATTCATGGGTCATTAATTCAAGCAATGGCAATGGTTAAAAAAGCTGCAGCACTTGCGAATATGGAGACAGGTTATTTGCAAGAGAATATTGGGAAAGAAATTGTAGAAGCAGCTCAGGAAATTATTGACGGAAAGTTTTATGAGCAGTTTATTGTAGATCCGATTCAAGGCGGGGCAGGAACTTCCATTAATATGAATACAAATGAAGTTATTGCAAACCGTGCATTAGAACGATTAGGTTATGAAAAGGGAAATTATGCAATAATTAGTCCAAATACACATGTGAACATGGCACAATCAACAAATGATGCTTTTCCGACAGGAATTCATATTGCGACGCTTATCATGTTAGAAGAGCTTCTTATTACAATGGATGCACTGCATCATGCGTTTGCTGATAAAGCAAAAGAATTTGATCATGTAATTAAAATGGGACGTACACATTTGCAAGATGCAGTTCCAATTCGCCTTGGTCAAGAGTTTGAAGCCTATAGTCGTGTGCTTGAACGTGATATAAAACGAATAAAACAATCTCGTCAGCACTTATATGAAGTAAATATGGGAGCGACAGCTGTTGGAACAGGTTTAAATGCAAATCCAACTTATATTAAGCAGGTTGTAAAACATTTATGCAGCATTAGTGGGTTTCCGCTTGTTGGCGCCGAACATTTAGTAGATGCCACGCAAAATACAGATGCGTATACAGAAGTATCTGCATCGCTCAAAGTATGTATGATGAATATGTCTAAAATTGCAAATGACTTGCGTATTATGGCATCTGGTCCACGCGTTGGATTAGCTGAAATTCAATTACCAGCTCGTCAACCAGGATCATCTATTATGCCGGGGAAAGTAAATCCGGTGATGGCAGAAGTGATTAACCAAGTTGCCTTCCAAGTCATTGGAAATGATCATACAATATGTTTAGCATCAGAAGCAGGGCAATTAGAATTAAATGTAATGGAGCCAGTATTAGTATTTAATTTAATTCAATCTATTAGTATTATGAATAACGCATTCCGCGTATTCCGTGAGTACTGTATTAAAGGGATTACTGCAAATGAAGAGTTGTTAAAACAATATGTTGAGAAAAGCGTTGGAATTATTACGGCAGTGAACCCTCATATTGGATATGAAGCAGCTTCTAGTATTGCACGTGAGGCAATTAAAACAGGCAAATCAGTCCGTGAACTTTGCTTAGAACATGGTGTGTTAACAGCAGAAGAATTGGATATTATTTTAGATCCATATGAAATGACGCATCCTGAGATTGCAGGAGCGTCGCTATTAAAGAATAAAAAATCCTGATACTTTGTGTATCAGGATTTTTTCATACAAAAGTATGATGTATTCTCATCCTTATTTATGATGGTTAAAAGTGAGAAGCTTTTTATAATGAAGGAAAGCCTTCATTATAAAAGGGAGAGAAAAATGATTCAATCTATTTATGAAACGCATGTGCAGGTTAAGCAGTTAGAAAAATCAATTGAATTTTATGAAGGATTAGGAATTGTTCTTGCACATAAAATAGAAGAAAGAAGATGTGCATTTTTCTATGTGGGAGAAGGGAAACAAATGTTAGGAGTATGGGAAGTTGCAGAGGGAGAAAAGATAAGAATAAATCATTTTGCTTTTGGAGTAACGTTAGAAGATTTAAAAAGGGCAAATGAGTGGTTACAAGAAAGAGGGATAAAACTAAGAAAAAGCTTTGAGAAAGAACCAATTGAGCCGATTGTACATGATTGGATGCCATCGGCGGCTGTTTATTTTTATGATTTAGATGGAAATAGTTTAGAGTTTAACGCAAAGTTAGATGAAGAATCAATTGGAACTAGTGAAGTACTATATCTGAGTGAATGGTTAAAGAGAAAAAAGAAATAAAGGCTGATGAACGAGTCATCAGCCTTTTTATTTTAAAAGATATTAAACACAGCGTTAAGTTGAAGTAAGCTAATGATTGCTAAGAAGATTAAGCTATATTTCATTGCTGTTTTAAATAGAGCAGATTCTTTACCAACTAGTCCAACTGCTGCACACGCAACTGCTACGGATTGTGGTGAAACCATTTTTGCCATTGTACCGCCGACTACGTTTAATGCAACAAGTGTAGATGGCACGATGTCTAATTGGTCGGCTGTTACTGCTTGAAGTGGTGCGAATAATGAACCGCTTGATACTACTGAGCCAGTTAAGAATACGCCGATCCAACCTAAGATTGGAGATAAGATTGGGAAAGCATCACCTGTAGATGATAAAGCTAGTCCAAGAGTAGAAGACATACCAGAATAGTTTGTTACATATGCTAATGCAATTACACTACAAATTGTATAAATTGGAGTTTTTAGTTCTTTTAATGTTTCAATAGTTAATTCTTTAATCATTTGACCTTTTGCACGATATACAAGTAGGGATACGATAATTGCTAATACAATTGCAGTAGTTGTAGATGAAAATACATCTAGTTTGAAGATTGCTGCAAATGGTGTATCTGCATTTACAATTGGTGCTGTTTTAATAACATGGTTGTGTAAACCAGGAACTTGAATATTCCATACTAAGCTTCCTAATGCACCATCTGAAGCGAATAAACCTTTAATTGCTTTTAGATTGAAAATTGTTACGAATGCAGTTAAGAAAGCAAATGGTGACCAAGCATATAAAATTTGTTTCATTGTGTAACTATGTTTTTCAACTTTTCCAGAGCTAGATTGATCTGAAGATTTTGGTTGCCATACACGTAAGAATAAAGCTAATGCAACCATGCTGACAACAGCTGCGAAAATATCAGTTAATTCAGCACCAAGGAAGTATGTTACAACAAATTGTGTAATAGCAAAAGAACCACCACTTACAAGGATACCTTGCCAAGTCTCTTTAATACCTTTAAGACCATCTACCATTGCAACAAGTAAGAATGGTAATACAAAACTAATGAAAGGTAATAATGTTACAGTTTGACGACCAACAGTTAATGCATCGATTTGTGTTAATTGAGCAGGTACTGTAACAGGAATACCCATTGCCCCCATTGCACCACCAGCAATATTTGCAACTAAACAAATACCTGCTGCTTTTAATGGATCAAATCCCATACCTACAAGTAATGCGGCTGTAATTGCAACTGGTACACCAAAACCAGCTGCACCTTCTAAGAAAGCACCGAATGAATAGGCAATTAATAAGACTTGAAGACGACGGTCGCTTGTAATACTGGAAATGCTGTCACGAATAACGTTAAATTGCTCAGTTTTTACTGTTAATTTGTAAAGAAAAATGGCTGCAATAACGATTGTACAAATTGGATAAAAACCAGCTGCTACTCCAAATACAGCGGATGATACTGCCATAGTTGCAGGCATTTTGTAAACAAATATGGAAAGAATGATTGCTAAAATTACGCTGTAAAGCCCTGATAAATATCCTTTGATCTTAAATACTGTTAAACAAAGGACAAAGAATAAGATTGGAAGAGCAGCGACAAGTGCTGATAACCAAATGTTGTTTAATGGATCATAAATTTGTGTCCAAGTACTCATAATAATGACAACTCCTATCTATAATATGTGAAGATATTCACATTATTTGTGAAATGATTCACAATCAACTTACATTGCTAAGTATATCCCTGCTCAACACTATTGTCAACGTGAAAAAGTATAATTATTTCATAATAGTGTTAACTGTAAAAATTCCGCTACATTTTGTTCATAAACTGGACAAAAAGAAGAATCGTGTACAGAAAGTACACGATTCCTATATAAGAAACAAATTCATTCTATTTAGGTGGGAGAGAGGATCCGGCTAGAACATTTTCCCGTCACTACCAAGTTAAAATAGAGAAAAAAATGTAGGTTCTCGTTGTCTTCATAGTAGCGATTTATAAACTGTCCATATACTCAACCATATTTTCGTATGTCATTGGTCCTACATGTTTAAAGTGAATGATGCCTTTTTCATCAAGAATGAAGGAGGTAGGGATGCTCATGATTTGATATGTTGCATTTGCTTGTCCTTGTATATCGAATAGAACGGGAAAAGTATATTTGTTTTCTTGAAGAAATTGTTTTACATGATCTGGACTTTTTTCACTAGCAGTTGCATTTATAGCGATAACCTCAATACCTTTTCCCTTCATATCTATATAGAATTTTTCCATGTCCGGCATTTCTATTTTACACGGACCGCACCAACTGGCCCAAAAATTTAATAATACTTTTTTTCCTTTATAATCTGTGAGATGTACTTCTTTTCCATCGACTGTTTGTAAGAGGAAATTAGGAGCGACATTACCAAGCTCTGTTCCAATTGTGATATTTTCTGTTTGGGATTTTTGTTCTTCTTTATCTTTTAATAGAAAGTTTTGGATAATTGTATAACCAAGTGCAATACTAATGAAGCATATTATTAGCCATTTTTTAATAATAATTCCCCCCTTTACCAAAATTTCACTCCTCCCATCGTAACAAAGTGATTTTTATAGGTCAAATCATTAAAAAAGATTACAGTGATATATCATGTAAGAACAATATCTTACAATATTATTACGAGAGGATTATGGGGGGCGAAATATAACAAAAAGGTTGATAAATCAACATTTAGAAGCAAAGTATTCCTATCTGTATGTTTTGCTTTTTCACTAAACGATGTAGTATAATATTCAAAATCAACAGGATTTTTTGCCCTTAATTGTATGTTGATAAAAGGAGGAAATAATTTTTTTATTTTAGGTTGATAAAGTTGTGTCGTAACAGGAAATATAAAAACAAATATATAAAGATAAATAAAGAGAAAATAAAAATGAAAAAATGAGGGGAACTTTATGAATCAAAATCAATTTGATTGTCGTATTTCAGAAGAGGATGTACAAATGCTACGAGCGTTAGCTCACCCACTTCGTCTTCGCCTAGTAATGGAGCTGATGGGGCGTGGAACTTGTAACGTAACACAATTGCAGGGAGTATTAGAAATTCCGCAATCAACTGTTTCACAGCATTTAACGAAATTAAAGCAAAATAAAGTTGTTCGTTTTGAAAGACGTGGCTTAGAAGTATATTATCAAGTGCATAATGAGAAAGTAAGTGAAGTTGTAAAAACATTATTTTCGTAAAATTTGAATATTATGGAAAAATCCGTGTAGAAATACACGGATTTTTTAATGGAATAGAGTTTTGAAAATATGGAAAGCTAGGAGGTGTAATGAATAGAAGGAGGAATAAATAATGGATGTAAAGCGTGTAAAACAAATTTTGTCGTCTTCAAGCAGAATTGATGTTACGTATCAAGGTGTACCAGTATGGATTGAAAGCTGTGATGAGGGAAGTGGAGTTGCGAATGTACATGATGTGAAAACACCACATGAAACAGTGCAAGTGGATGTTACAGCGTTAGAAGAGAAATAAAAGAGAGTCTCTCACATTACGAGAGACTCTCTTGTTATTGATTTAATTATTCCATCATACGTGCAATTTTCTTAGAGAACATAAGGAGTACTAGACCAAGTACAATTACGATAATACCAATACTTGCGAATACCTCCAGATATCCTAAAGATTGTGTGAAAGCAGCTAGTGCACCAGCTAAATAGTTCGCCATACCAGAACCTGCTAACCATACTCCCATTAATAGAGATGCTAATTTTACAGGAGCAATTGCACTTACCATTGATAGACCGATCGGTGATAAGAATAATTCACCAATTGTATGGAACATATATGTGAAGACGATGAATAATAAGTTTGCTTTCGTAGCAATATTTGCTTCGTCGCTGCCAGTTTTCAGAACAGCTAATGTTAAAACAAGGTAACCAATCCCTAGTAAAATCATACCAAACGCCATCTTTGTTGGAACTTTTAAATCGCCACGCTTTGATTTTGCTAGTTTCAACCATAACATAGATACAAATGGTGCGAATAGTACGATAAATGCTGGGTTAACAGATTGGAACCAAGATGTTGGAACTTCCCATCCGAAAATTGTGCGATCCACAAATGTGTTTGTGTAAAGTGTTAAAGAACTACCAGCTTGTTCGAATCCTGCCCAGAAGAAGACAACAAAGCAAGTTAAAATAACAATTGCCATAGTACGATTTTTTTCCTGTTTTGTTAAAGGTTTCTTTTCCACTACTACATTTTGATCTTTTGATTTCTTACCTACAATCGTTGTTCCTGCCTTGCCAAGGTAACGAGGAGCTAGTAGGTTAAAGAAAATCTGTCCGATAATCATACCGATACAAGCTGCAAGGAACCCGTATTTATAACCCATAACCATAACGCCATCAACGCTTGTTTTAAAGAAATCTTCTGCTAGGAAACCACAAATAAGTGGTGCAAAGAAAGCTCCTACGTTGATACCCATGTAAAAGATTGTGAAAGCACTGTCACGACGCGAATCATTTTCGCCATACAGTTCACCTAAAAGTGTAGAAATATTTGGTTTAAAGAATCCATTACCAATAACTAAGAGTGTTAATCCTAAAAAGAGTCCAGTTTTTGTATTCATTGAAAATAGTACAAAGTTACCAAGTGCCATGATAATACCGCCAAGAGTAATTGCATGACGTCTTGTAATAAAGTGGTCAGTTAACCATCCACCAATAATCGGTGTGAAATATACTAAAGCTGTGAAAATTCCGTATAATTGCACTGCGAAAGCCTTATCAAATCCAAGTCCTCCACTTACAACAGTTGTTGTTAAATAAAGAACTAAAAGGCCACGCATTCCGTAGTAACTAAATCTTTCCCACATCTCTGTTAAGAACAACAAATATAATCCAGGTGGATGTTTTTTTGGTGATTGTTGCCCTCCAGCTTTTTCTACTTTTAAAGCTGCATCCATATTGTTTCCCCCTAATCCTGTATAACGGATATTTATGTAATCATTTTAATTTACAAAATATTTAGAAGTCAATAGAATTATATGAGAATAGCAAGGAAATTTCTTAAATAATCTATTGAGTGTTTATATGTTACTGTATTTTACCCTGAAAAATTAATAATAAGCGTTTTCAAATGTAGTATTTGAATTTCAAAAGAAACTAAAATAATGATAAATCAGAAAATTTAGATTATAAAAATTTTTCTGGTATATAGAAAATATATTTTATTTACTTTTATAATATAACATATAGGGAATAAAAATACAAAATGAAATAATGTGACACTTTCGTGAAGGTGAAATAAAAACAGCTTCCGAAAGGGAAGCTGTTTTAGAAAAGTATTATTTTGTAAAACGTTTTTCAATGTCATCTAGCATTAAGTTCGCCGCCATTACGCCGCCAGCTGTATTCCAAATTACATCGTCAACTTGATATACTTTGTTGTTTTTTGTAGCATTTAAGTTCTTGAATAAAGGATCATTGATATATTCTTTCTCAAGTTCAGATCCTTTTTTCTCATTTCCTTGATTGTAAGTGAAGTAGAAGATGATATCGCCATCCATTGCAGGAATGCGTTCTTTAGATACGTTACGCTCTGCAAAGTCATTTTTGTTTTGATCACCAGGACGTTTGAAACCAAGTTCTTTTAAAATAACCCCAGAGAATGTATCTCCGTGATAAATACGAACATCACCAGGCATAAAGCGTACCATAGAAATTTCTTGATTCACTTTATCTCCAAGTTTTCCTTTTAAGTCTTTGATACGTTTGTCGTAATCAGCTAATACCCTTTGACCTTCTTTTTCTTTATTTACTGCTTTTGCATAAAGTTTAAAGTTATCTTTCCATTCACCGCGTAATGTTTCTGAGAAAACAGTAGGAGCAATGCCATTTAATTGCTCGTATATTTTTTCGTGACGCAGTTTGTTACCAATGATTAAGTCAGGTTTTAAAGAAGCAATTGCTTCTACATTGGGTTGAAGCTCAGTACCGACAGTTTTTACATCTTTCAGTTTATCCTTCGTATGTGGATACCATGGATTACCGGTAGGTGATTCAGCAGCACCGACTGGTGTTACACCAAGGGTAAGTAAAGCTTCTGTTCCTTCATTTGTTAAAATAACAACACGCTTTGGATTAGCAGGAACTTCCGTTTTACCCATTGCATGTTCTACAGAAATCATTTCTTTCTTTTCTTCTTTTTTAGGCTCCGCTTTGTTATCAGATTTCCCACATGCCCCTAATAGAAGTGAAAATGATAACACGAATACAAATAATACAAATGATTTTTGTTTGATGAAATTCATTATGTATCCCCCTATATATTGAGAATAATTTTCAATATCGAAATTGATATTACAGTTTTAAAAATGTAATGTCAATAGTAATAATTGACATTAATAATTATTATCATTGACAACGTAAATTAAGTTGCAATACACTAACAACGTATCATTATACATTGAAGGAGAAACGCTGCATGTTATTAAAAACAAATCAGGCAAGATGGGTTGGATTATTTGTTGGAATCATTGCAGTTATTGCTTGTATTTGGGGAAGTATTATTTTTGGATATACAAATACAAGTGGGAAATTAGCGTTGGATGCTTTTTTCCATTTTGATGGTTCGAATGAACATATTATTATTCAAAATGTACGTTTACCACGTGCGCTTATTGCTGCTAGTGTCGGTGCTAGTTTAGCCATCGCTGGTTGCTTTATGCAAACTTTAACAAAAAATCCGCTTGCTGCCCCAGATTTTATCGGATTAAACTCAGGTGCTGCCTTTTTCATTGTTGTAGCCATTGTTGTTTTTTCGATTTCATCTTTGTCAGCGTTTACGTGGATTGCTTTTTTAGGCGCAGCAGTTGCTGCAGCACTTGTATTTGCTTCTAGCTCTTTAGGAAAAGAAGGGACAACTCCTCTCAAATTAACCTTGGCAGGGGTAGCAATTAGTGCTTTATTCTCATCCTTAACACAAGGTCTGCTCGTATTAAACGAGCAAGCATTAGAAGAAGTACTATTTTGGTTAGCAGGTTCTGTTCAAGGAAGAAAGTTAGAAATACTGCAATCTGTATTCCCTTATTTATTAATAGGGTGGATAGCATCTCTTATGATGGCAGGAAAAGTAAATACATTAATGATGGGAGAAGATGTTGCGAAAGGGTTGGGGCAACGAACTGTTTGGATGAAATCACTAGTGTTACTCATTATTGTATTACTGTCAGGTGGCTCGGTTGCGGTTGCTGGTCCAATTGGATTTGTGGGGATTATTATACCTCATTTTGCAAGAGCACTTGTTGGTGTAGATCATCGCTGGAGGGTACCGTATAGCGGGTTGTTAGGTGCTATATTATTACTTCTTGCAGATATTGGAGCGAGATACGTGATCATGCCACAAGAAGTACCAGTAGGGGTTATGACAGCATTTATTGGTGCACCATTCTTTATTTATATTGCACGTAAGAGAGGGCTTAGCAAATGAAGAAGTATATTCCGTTTCGTGTAGGAAAAGACGGCCTCTCGTTTTTAATGTATAAACGAGCTTTTTTCGTCTTGTTAGGTTTATTCGTTGTTTTAATAGGATTATTCTTTGCAAGCGCGGGTATAGGAGAGATGAAAGTTGCTCCATATGATGTATGGCAAGCAATTACCGGAAACGGTGATGCGATGTCTAATATGGTTGTAAATAAGTTCCGTATGCCGCGTATTTTAATTGCAATTCTTGTCGGAATAGCTCTTGCTGTAGCTGGATGTATTTTACAAGGGCTCGTTCGCAATCCGCTTGCTTCTCCTGATATTATTGGGATTACAGGTGGTGCAAGTGTTGCAGTTGTACTATTTCTAGCTATATTTAGTGATAAAAACAATGCATTAACAGTAAGCATTCATTATATGCCGTTGGCGGCCTTTATTGGGGCAACCATCGTTGCCTTTTTTGTTTATTTATTTGCATGGAGAAATGATGGATTATCGGCGATTAGTCTTGTTCTAATTGGTGTTGGGTTTTGGGCACTAACGAAAGCTGCGACAACATTATTTATGTTGTTAGCACCAATCTATCAAGCGAGTCAAGCAAATGTGTGGATTACTGGTACTGTTTATGGGTCTTCTTGGCAAAACGTAGGGGTGTTAGCACCTTGGGTCCTTATTCTAACAGTGGTTGCATTTATAGCAGCGAGACATTTAAATGCCCAAGAACTTGGTGATGATATTGCTGTAGGACTTGGTATTGGTTTAACGAAATCAAGATTTTTCCTCTTGCTTCTTAGTACAGCATTAATTGGTGGAGCGGTTGCTTTTGCAGGTGGAATTGGATTTGTTGGTTTAATGGCACCGCATATTTCAAGAAGGTTAGTTGGTTCTTTATATGGTGCATTACTTCCAGTTGCTGCTGTTGTTGGGGCAATTTTAGTACTTGCTGCTGATTTGATTGGACGCACAGTCTTTGCTCCGCTTGAAGTTCCAGCAGGTGTATTTACATCAGCAATCGGTGCTCCGTATTTTATTTATTTACTTTATAAAAGTCGAAATTCATAAAGGTAAAGAAGTACATAGACGATTCCTTGTCTACTAAGAAAACGGAGTAAAGGGAGATGAACATGCAAAAAGCATTAGAGACTAAAACGTTAACATTGTCTTATGGTGAAACAATTATTATCAATGAGTTAAATCTAGAGATTCCAAAAGGAAAAATTTCGATTTTTATCGGCTCTAACGGCTGCGGAAAATCAACTTTATTACGTTCGCTTGCTCGTTTACTAAAACCAACATCAGGTGATATTTTACTAGAGGATAAAGCAATTCAAAATATGCAAACGAAGCAAATCGCTCGGCAAATGGCAATTTTACCGCAAGGTCCTCAAGCTCCAGAAGGGCTAACTGTGCTTCAGCTTGTAAAACAAGGGCGTTATCCATATCAAACATGGCTTAAACAATGGTCAGAAAAAGATGAGGAAATGGTACAAAAGGCGCTTGCAGCAACAGGTATGACTGAATTTGCTGAGCGTGATGTTCACGCACTTTCAGGTGGACAACGTCAGCGTGCTTGGATTGCGATGACGCTTGCACAAGATACGGATATTATTTTGTTAGATGAGCCAACAACATATTTAGATATGACACATCAAATTGAAGTACTTGATTTGTTATTCGAATTAAATGAAACTGAACAAAGAACAATCGTTATGGTACTGCATGATTTAAACTTAGCTTGCCGCTATGCAGACAATATTGTAGCCATTCAAGATAAACAAATTTATGCGCAAGGTAAGCCAGAAGAAATTATTGACTGCAAGCTAGTTCGTGACGTATTCCGCATGGAGTGTCAAATTACGACAGATCCGTTATTTGGAACACCGCTATGCATTCCGCAGGGAAGAGGAAGATGTTTACTTCCGCAAGTAGCGCAAGTAGTGAAATGAAAAAAGCGATGAAATTTCATCGCTTTTTTATTTTTTACAAGAAAATAAGAGAAAGAGGGGAATACGCAATCTCCTCGTATATTCTTCTTCATTTTGGAAATGTCGCCGCTTTGGTGTTGCTTCTCGTAAGTCTGTAATTGTAAAACCAGCTTGTTGTAAGAGAATGAAGTATTGTTCAGTAGTACGATGATATTTGATTACTTCTTGATCGATCCACGGTTCTACACGTTTCCCGCTTTTAAAATAATCGTCAATGAGCCAATTTGTACGTGTACTACCAGATTGTAAGCTCTCATAAGAAGAAGTAATAACGGGATGTTGCACACTAAAGGTGAAAGTGCCATCTGTTTTTAAGGTTTGATAGATGTTTTGAAAAATAATATCGAGATCATCAATATAGTGAAGAGCGAGTCTAGATGTAACGAGATCAAAAGTAGAAGAAGGGTACGTATAGTCTTTGAGGTTCATGAAATGGACAGTGCCATTTACGTTTTTTAGTTGTTGTACAGCTTCTGTATACATAAGGTGAGAGCCTTCAATACCTGTGTAAGAAAGACATCCTTTTTGCAATAATTCCACACCAAATTTAGCATCACCGCATCCTAAGTCAAGAATGTTCTTCCCTTTCATATCCCCGATGAGCTGCAATAAGGTAGGTTTTTCAATTGCTTCATTTGGATTATCATTTCGATATCTGCGCTTCATATACTGTTCAAAAAAAGAATCATTATTATACACTTCAGATTCTGTAAATGCCATTTTCTCAGCTCCAAAAAATATTTTCTCTATTCTATCAAAGTTTAAAAGCAAAGGATAGCTTTCTGTCGTTTTATCATATATAATTTAGAGTTGTAAGCGTTTTCTTCGAACTATTTTTCTATAATAAATTTCGAAAACGTGTTAAGCTAGTAGAGGGATTATTAGCATTATTAAGACAATAATTCGCTTACATGAACGATAGGGAGGCTTCACGATGTCTAGTAAAACACTTGCAAACTTTTTAGAAGAAAATTTAGAGGATTTAAAAGCAAAGGGGCTTTATAACGTAATCGATCCGCTAGAAAGTCCGAATGGACCAATCATTACAATTGGCGGAAAAGAATATATTAACTTATCTTCAAATAACTATCTTGGTTTAGCAACAGACAATCGCCTGCAAGAAGCAGCAATTGGGGCAATTCATAAGTATGGCGTTGGTGCAGGAGCGGTTCGTACAATTAACGGTACTCTTGATTTGCACATCAAATTAGAAGAAACAATTGCAAAGTTCAAACATACAGAAGCAGCGATTGCATATCAATCAGGATTTAACTGTAATATGGCAGCGATTTCAGCTGTTATGGATAAAAATGATGCAATTCTTTCTGATGAATTAAACCATGCGTCTATTATTGACGGTAGTCGTTTATCAAAAGCAAAAATTATTGTGTATAAACATTCTGATATGGAAGACTTACGCAAAAAAGCAAAAGAGGCCAAGGAATCCGGTCTTTACAATAAATTGATGGTTATTACAGATGGCGTCTTCTCAATGGATGGTGATGTTGCGAAACTACCAGAAATTGTTGAAATTGCAGAAGAGTTAGATTTAATGACATATGTAGATGATGCACATGGTTCAGGTGTACTTGGAAAAGGTGCAGGTACTGTAAAACATTTCGGTCTTTCTGATAAAGTAGATTTCCAAATTGGTACATTATCAAAAGCGATTGGGGTAGTTGGCGGATATGTAGCAGGAAAACAAAACTTAATTGATTGGTTAAAAGTTCGTTCACGTCCATTCTTATTCTCCACAGCGCTAACACCGGCAGATGCAGCAGCTTGTATGAGATCGATTGAAATTTTAATGGAAAGCACGGAATTACATGATCGCTTATGGGAAAATGGTCGCTATTTAAAACAAGGTTTAAAAGAGCTTGGCTTTAACATTGGAGAAAGTGAAACACCAATTACACCTTGTATTATTGGTGATGAAGTATTAACACAAGAGTTCAGTAAACGTCTAAATGAAGAAGGCGTTTATGCGAAATCAATTGTATTTCCGACTGTAGCAAAAGGAACAGGTCGTGTTCGTAATATGCCAACAGCAGCTCATACGAAAGAAATGCTGGATGAAGCGATTCGTACGTATGAAAAAGTGGGCAAAGAAATGGGAATCATTTAACACAATTACATCTTTTGAAAGCTTGCAAATGAGGAGTGGGAAAAATGAAAAAAATTCTAGTAACCGGTTCTTTAGGGCAAATTGGTTCTGAACTTGTAATGAAACTTCGTGATGTATACGGCGCATCAAACGTTATTGCAACAGATATTCGTGAGACGGATAGTGATGTCGTAAAATCTGGTCCATTTGAAACGTTAGATGTAACTGATGGTCAGAAACTACACGATATTGCAAAACGTAATGAAGTAGATACAATTATTCATTTAGCAGCTTTACTTTCAGCGACTGCAGAAAAGAATCCGTTATTTGCGTGGAATTTAAATATGGGCGGACTTGTAAATGCGTTAGAAGCAGCACGTGAGCTGGAATGTAAATTTTTCACACCAAGTTCTATCGGTGCATTTGGTCCAACAACGCCAAAAGATAATACACCGCAAGATACAATTCAGCGCCCTACTACAATGTATGGGGTAAACAAAGTAGCAGGAGAATTATTATGCGATTATTATCATCAAAAATTTGGCGTTGATACGCGCGGTGTACGTTTCCCAGGTTTAATTTCTTACGTAGCTCCTCCAGGAGGCGGCACAACGGATTATGCAGTTGAAATTTATTATGAAGCAATTAAAAAAGGTACCTACACCTCTTACATTGCGGAAGGCACATACATGGATATGATGTATATGCCAGATGCACTGCAAGCAATTGTTTCTTTAATGGAAGCAGATCCAAGTAAGTTAATACATCGTAACGCTTTTAATATTACGGCAATGAGCTTTGAACCGGAACAAATTGCAGCAGCAATCCGTAAGCACATTCCGACGTTTACAATGGACTATGCTGTTGATCCAGCTCGTCAAACAATTGCTGATAGTTGGCCAAACTCAATCGATGCGACAGCAGCGAAAGAAGAGTGGGGCTTTAAAGCGGAGTATGACTTAGATAAAATGACAGCAGATATGCTAGCAAAGTTAAAAAAAAAGTTAACAGCTGAGTTAGTACTTAGTTAATGAAGAGAGCCGATTCGAATGGATCGGCTCTTTTTGTCGGCATAGCTAGAATTAGTCTAGGGAAGAGATAAGTTTTCTCGTTATATAGATTTTATATGGTTTGCATTCTTACTTTCTGATTCGGAGCTAGCTTCAGGATATTGCTGCTCTGTTTCTTCGTATTGTTTTTCATATTCGTAACTAAATGCTTTATGTGTTTTTTGATCTTTCTCCCAAGGAGTCGATTTTCCTAAATTTCTGTTAGTGGAAGAACCGTAAGGCCCCTCAGGAAACTCTTCGGGAATGATATATTCATGTCTTGCTTCAGCAGCTGTAACATCTGTATATTGTTCATCCTTTTTTGGGGACAAATGAAACATCCTTTCTAATATATTTAGTAGTAGACGCCTTCCTTAATATACCCAAAAAGGTTTTTATGAATTTTTCATTTCCTTTTCTTCTTGATAGAATTATTTATATATCTTCATAACTAATAGTATGAGCGAGTAGAATTGTATAGAAAATTGAACCAAATTTAGATACGTAAAAATACAAATAGGAGGAAATATATATGAAAAGAGTCGATGTTGTCTATTCATTAATTTATAATCAAGAAAAAAATCAAATATTAATGGTACATAATGTAGAACAAAATGCTTGGTCATTACCAGGTGGCGCAGTGGAAAAAGGAGAAACATTAGAAGCTGCAGCTGTAAGAGAGGCAAAAGAAGAAACAGGATTAATAGTAGAGATACAGGGGGTTGCTGCAATAAACGAAAAGTTTTTTACTGAGGTAAGTAACCATGCATTGTTGATTACTTTTCACGCCGATGTGATAGATGGGGATATTGCTGTGCAAGATGCAGATGAGATTTCGGTAATAGAATGGGTCGATGTGAAAACAGCAAACACGTGCTTTCCATATTATGATGGGGGAATTGAATCGTTATTAAAAACATCTATTCCATATAAATTTCAAAAGGAAACAAAATAGTACATGAAATTTTATCGGCGCTTTTTCAAAGATGTCGACTGTTTCTTACGTATATCGGCGCAAATTAAAATATATCAGCGATTCGACATAGGATATCGATCACTCGACAAATAACGATTAAAAAACAGGAGCCAAATGGGCTCCTGCTTGTTATTCAATCGTCTTCAGCAATAATTTCTTCAATAACGGCTTAATCTTTAAGCGTAAATCTTCAGCGTGGTTTGCAACTAAGAAATGATGATTATAAATATTTTTCATCAATTGATATGTTGCTTCTTTTGCTTCGCCTTCTTCGATGAAAATCCCGATGACTTCCATACCGCTTTTACGAGCAAGTTTAACCGCCTCGTGTGTATCTAAAATACCATCTTGTTGGTAGTCTAAAGCAGATGGTTCACCGTCTGTAAATACGAGTAGGAATTTGTGCTTCTCTGGTCGTTTTGCTAGTTTTTCTGAAACGATGCGGATAATGTAACCGTCGCGATTGTCTTCTTCTTCGCGAAGTTGCATTATTTCTGGACCAACGTTTGGAAGCGTTGAGTTTTTGTATGTTACCACTTCATGAATTACGTTTGGTTTATCTTCTGGTGTCGCACTAGAAGCATCTTCCCAGAATCCACTAATTGCATGTGGAATTTTTAATGATTTTAATGCTTCATGGAATAGAACAACACTTTTCTTCGTTTCTTCCATTTTGTTATACATAGAGCCAGAGCAGTCGACTAATAGTTGAAAGGCAACGTCAAGTTCTTGCGATTCTTGTCCTTTTTTATAAAACATACGTGGTTGTTTCTCTGTATAAATACGGAGGAACTTTTTACGGAGTCTTCCGTAATATTTATCACTATTTGCGTTTGTTTTATTTTCAATCGTCTTCTCAATGATTTTCTTTAACTCTTTTACGTCTTTATTAATGAGGGACTTAATCGCTTGGTAGTCCTTTTTCTCATCAGAGTTTGGCTTGCGTGCTTCTTTAAATGTATGGGAGGCACCGACGTTATATTTACCGTATATGCCTTCATTTTGACTAGAAGCATGGGAGGATCTTGCTTCTTCTGTATCAGCCCCATCAAAGTTAGATTGCGTACTTTTTTGCGAAGTCCCTTGTACAGAACCAAGCGCTTGATCGCCATCTTCAGACTCACGAGCAGTGTCACCCATCATATTTGTTTTTGTTCCGCTTTCTAATTCAAAGCGTAAAAAGTTCTCGTTTTCGTTATTTTTATTTTCACGATGCCATGTTGAGAAGCTTTCATTAATTTTATTTTTATTCTCATCATCTACGATTTGAGTATCATCATTTGCTAATTCTTCGACGCGACAGTTTTTTTCATCTGCAATGACAGATAAATAGAGTGGGGCATGTCCGAAATAGTTATTGATCATATCATTTTCCAGAAGACCTTCTAGACGATAGCGAATTTTTTCAACGACGTACATAGTATCTTCCGTACTACGTGCTTGGAATGTTTCGTGTAAAATCGTTTCAATTTGCTCGAAATATTCATTGTTGAACATTTCATATTTATCGCTCGTTAATGAAAGATAACATAAACAAAATAGACGATCACCGTGATAATTACGAACGCGGTTTATTTCATTTTGTGAGCCGAAGTAATTACGATACATTTCTTTTCGGCGCTTAAAAATATGTTTTGTGCCAGGACGTAAGCTTTTCACGATTTCCTCAACACGTAAATCTTCTAATAAAACAAATAATTGTGTTAAAAACTTTTTAAGCGGAGATTCTTGTAATTCAATTGCATAAGAGCGAATTAAAGTCATGTCCGAGTAATGTTTATTACCAAGTGCTTTTAAAAACACTTCACTTTTTAGTCCGATTACGGTATCTTCTTCTTTTCGATCATCCCAAAAGTGACTAATGACAACCTTGTTTTCTATTTCGTCGTAGTATGCTTTATAGCCATACTCAAGGTAGGCATCGTCTTCTTTTAGAAGGGCATACATTAAATTTTCCATTTGAAGAAACAGCGACGCATCAATTTTTTTGTCACTAAAAATTTGTCTCATGAATTATCCCTCAAAAAAGTAGCTTTCTGCTAATTCACGGACAGTCATTTGTTCTGTTTCATCATTTAATTTTGCGATGATGCTGCGCTCAATCGCACGCATAACAGGGATATATACACCTAAATCACATGCGTCGATAATTCCGCGAATACTTGCTGCTTCTTCACTGACGCGTCCATCACGAGCAAGTGGCATGAGGTCACTTACGAATGCTACAAATTTTCCAATCGTTGCAACGTCTTTTAATTTTGATTCAGACAGTAATAATTCTTTTAATGTATCACCTTGAATGTAAGGAACTTCAATGATGACGAAGCGGTTTTTTAATGCTTCGTTTAGTTCGCTCGTTCCAACGTAACCTTCGTTAATTGCCGCAATAACGCGGTACTCCTCATCACCATATACAACTTGTTGTGTAAATGGGTTTGTGATCATTTTACGGTAATCTAACGCACCGTGAAGAAGAGGAAGTGTTTCAGGTTTTGCCATATTGATTTCATCGATATATAAGAAATGGCCGTTTTTCATTGCTTTCATAAGAGGACCGTCAACGAAGGAAACTTCAGATGCTCCATCTTTTGTTTTTAAAGTATTGTATCCTAAAATACCTTCAACATCTAAATCGACAGAACAGTTAATACTGTGCATTGGTTTTTGGAATAAAGAAGATAGTGTTTCTGCAAGTACAGTTTTACCGCTTCCTGTCGGGCCTTTTAATAAAATGTTTTTGCCAAGTAAAAGTGCTGTAATGGCATCTTCAATAATGCTGCTATCTGATGCTTTATACATTTTTGTTCCAATTAAATGTGCATTTTCACCAGCTGCTTGCTTATTTTT
This sequence comes from Bacillus sp. TL12, assembly GCF_022625245.1. NCBI lineage: Bacteria > Bacillati > Bacillota > Bacilli > Caryophanales > Bacillaceae > Bacillus > Bacillus sp. TL12. The sequence continues at coordinate 77,714 of NZ_JAJJBY010000015.1, forward strand.
GTCGTGAATTGTTGCTAATTGCTGTTTTAAATCAGCATGTATATGAAATTGTTCTAACATGTATTTCCCACCTAACATTATTTTCATAAAGTAAACAATACATCTTATGATAACTTGTTTTAATATGGTATGCAAAGAAAAGGAGAGGGAGGGGAATGTATCATTATAAAAGAAAAAAGTAATCAAATGTATTTTGATTACTTTTTAAAGTAAGGGTGAAATTAGACGCATTAGGGATTCCAGTATGCGTTTTCGAATACTACGCTTTTGAAATGATTCCCATCTGATTTCTATAGAATTGTTAAAGTCCTCTTCAAAATCCTGTTTAATATCGAGAACTGTTTTGGATTCGTATAACATTGCAATAATCTCATAATTAAGCTCAAAGCTACGAATATCCATATTTGCTGTACCAATTGATGCAATCTCATCATCAACAAGTACAATTTTCGCATGCATAAATGCATCTTTATAGCGATAAATAGAGACTCCAGCTTTTAAGAGTGGTGTAAAGTAGGATTGGGACGCTTGATCACTAATGATACTATCGTTTTTGCCTGGATATAGAACGCGGACATCAATTCCAGCAGTGGCGCTTAAACGCAATAATGTTAATGTTTCTTGATCTGGAATAAAGTAGGGCATTGCGATCCAAATGGATTTTTTCGCCGAGCCCATAGCGGCTAACAAAGCATTGCGAATGCTCTTATCATCGGAACTTGGACCACTTGCGATAATCTGAACGGCACTTTCTGCTTGAGGAATACCTTGTCCAGGAAAGTATTCTCTATTCATAAATGAATCCCAAGAATAGGTATTTAAACCGCTAGAAGCATATAGCCAATCCTCTAGAAAAACAGCTTGTAGTTTATACAATGCTTTTCCTTCTATTTTTAAATGGCTATCGCGCCAAATTGGAAACTTTTTCGAGCGGCCAAGATATTCATCACCAACGTTAAGTCCACCAGTAAAACCAATGACTCCATCTACAATAACAATTTTACGATGGTTCCGATAATTGACTGTTTCCAGTAGCCACGGTGAAAGAATGGGGTCAAATTCAACGATTTCAATTCCGGCTTCTTTCATCGGTTGTAAGAAGCGATTTCGCAGTGTATTACTTCCAAGTCCATCGTAAAGAAAACGCACGATGACGCCCGATTTTGCTTTTTCTATTAATGCATCCCGAATTCTTGTGCCGATTTCATCTGAACGATAAATATAGTATTGAATATGAATGTGATGCTGTGCATTTTCGATGGCCTGTATGATCTCGGTAAATGTTTCTTCTCCGTTTGTTAATAGCTTTGTTGTTGTTTCATCTGCGACAGGACCACCGCCAAATTTTTGGACAACTTTAGTTAAATGGGTAGACCGTTTATTTAATGAGGAAGGAAGTGCTACATCTAAACGCTTGCCTTCTAAAATCTGCCGGAATACATTTCGCTGTTCTTCTGCACGATGCAAATGTTTTGTTCTTCTCCAGCGACTTCGTCCAAAAAGTGCATACAATAGTACACCAACAACAGGAAGAAGCGCTAATACTAAAAACCATGCAAGTGTACTTTGTGGAGAGCGATTTTCGATAAAAATAATGAAGGAAATTCCTATAATCGTAATCGACCATAGTACACCAACAAATTTATATAAAGATATGACCTCTTTATTTAAGAGCATAAGTACAATTGCTACAAGTGTAAGTACAAATAGTAATTGAACGACACGGTTTTTCATATGTATATATTTCACCTATTCTTTCTTATGTATTACTTTATAGAAATTTAGTATAGCACCCTTATTATAAAACGTTTTGTTTTATCTGTACAAATCTAGATAAAATGCCCAAGCCTTCCGCATTTGTCCTGCATAGGGTGATAAGACGATTCGGGAAAAAATAACAAGGAGATTTTATTTGTAATCGTACACAATAGGAAAGAGGCATTTTAATATGAAATGGAGTTAGAGTTATATATATGCAAAAATATGTGCAATTGTATAAGCTACTTTTTGTTTTTACAGTATTATTTGGAAGTTGTTCTCCAGTGAATAAGAAGCCTTCTCCATCAGTAAAAATGGATGGGAAAGCAAATCAATATAAGATTCAACAAGTGAAACAAGAAACAGCAAAACCTTTACCAGAGAAAATTGTTTTATCACATGTTCCGTTTATAAGACAGCTTCCTGAATTAAAAAGAGGTTGTGAAGTAACGAGTTTGGCGATGCTACTTCAGTCAGCAAATATTCAAGTAGATAAAATGAGGTTAGCAAAGGAAATACATAAAGTTCCGTTTTGGATTGGAAATAAACATGGGCATCCAAACGAGGGGTTTGTTGGGAATATTTACACGTATTCTTATCCTGGATATGGAGCATATCATAAGCCAATTTATAAATTGGCACAGCAATATTTAGGGGAACGAGCAATTGATTTAACGGGAAAAGATATAGAGAGTATTTATACACAAATTCGTTCGGGGATACCAGTTTTAGTCATTACAAATTCTACTTTTCGGCGTCTTTCCGATGGTCATTTTCGTAATTGGGAAACGCCGCAAGGAATGGTTCGTATTACGTACTATGAGCATAGTGTGCTCGTAACCGGATATGATAAAGAAAAAGTATATGTTCATAATCCTCTTGGAGCAGAACCACATATCGCTGTTTCCAAAAATGAATTTCAAGCAGCTTGGGAGCAAATGGGGAAGCAAGCGATTAGCTATAAAAAAGAGCTTAAGTAATCGTATTTACTATGTAGATTCAAGTGCCGCTGGTTTATTTAACCGCTAAAAGTACAATTGATAAGGGGGAATCAAAGTTTCACTTTATTAGCATAGAAAGAGTTTCATGTGAAACAATATATAATGAAACTTTAATTAGTGGCGGTTTTCTTCATCCTCCACTGATTATTAGTTGAACGTTTCTTAGGAATAAAAAAAGCTGTGGGAAACACTCCAGTATATTTGGAATGTAGCCCACAGCTTCTGTTGTATTAGCTAGCTTTATTATTAGGCTGTTCTGAAGCAGAAGTAGATGAATTTTTCATAAGAATCGGGTAAAGAACGAGACCTAATACAAACAATCCAATTCCTAAGAAAAATGTTTTTAAATCAGCTGTTCCCGTTTTAATTACCCAAATGGAGTATAGGAGTGCAAGTACGGTAATGATTCCATCCTTTACTCGAGAGCCTGGTGTTATATCGTATGTCTCTCCTGTAACAACAAGCTTTAATTGGTATAGGGTAGAAACAAGGTATGGAATTAAATAAGCTAAAGTCGCAACAGCAATGGCAAAATTATAAGCTTCTGAAACAGTGCCAGATATTGTTGAGAACAAAAAAATTTGCGTCATAATATTTGTAATAAACAGTGATTTTGAAGGACTTCCTTTTTTATTCGTTTTTCCAAAAAATTTCGGGAAAAGTCCGTTCTTTGCTGCTTGATAAGGTACTTCTGAGCTAACAACAATCCAGCCAACAGTAGATCCAAATAATGATACAAGTGCAAGTAGTGCCATGATATAAGCACCCTTATTACCGATGGCTAGGTTTAAAGCATCTACTAAAGGTTTTTGTGACTCTTTTAAAGCATCTTGTGGAAGAGCACCCATTGTCAGTAGTGTAATTGCCATGTAAATAAGAAGAGCAATAATTAAACCGAAAATTGTTGCCTTTTTTACATCGCGCTGTGATTTTGCGCGATTCGATAGCATAACTGCTGACTCAATTCCTATAAATGCCCAAAGAGTTGCAATTGCAGCGGAATTTATTTGTCCGCCTAATGGAATCGATTTCCCAGCTTCATTCATAAATGTTTGACCATCGCCAAAATTAGAAACATTAAAAATAAATAATGTAATGACGATAAACATTGTAAATCCAATGATTTTTGCAATGGTTGCAAGCAGATTCATGTTACCAGCACTATCAATATTTTGAGAAAGAATATATTGAATGCCCCATAGCATTATGCTACATACAGCAAATGTTAAACCTTTTCCAAGTTCTAATGAAAATCCGTTTAGTGAAAAAAGAACTTGCTTACTTTGTAAAACTGGGAAGAATGTAGATAGGTATCCTGCAAATGAAATAATAACAGAAGCAGTTGCCGCCCAGTTTGCCGCCCAGTATCCCCATGCCATACTATATCCAGCAACTTTACCTGCCTTTTGAGAAGTAAACATTGCTTGTGCGTAACTTTGTGGCCCAGCCTTTAAATTTGGTTTACGTACGGCCAGGTTTCCAAATACAAGAGCAATCATAAATACACCAAGTCCTGTAATACTCCAAGCAAGTGTAGAACCCATTGGTCCTGATACTTGTGCTAAATTTGCTGGAAGCATAAATACGCCGCCACCAACCATATTTCCAACAACAAATGCTGTTAAAATCCATAACCCCCATTTTTTCGTTTCCATGTTTGTTTATCTCCTTTGTAGTAGTTTTGCTTATTCATCATCTTTTTACTAGCGTTTTTGAGAACAAAAAAAGAGCCATGTAGATAAAAATACCTACATGGCTCTTTGCCTAACGTAGGTACAACGGGAATAACCCTTGTACCTACGCGTGAATTTTCCGCTAGGTTTCAAGGGTTAAGTATGATGATGATGTTTTTGTGCAAATGTAACTACAGTTGTATTCGTAAGCATAGTTCTTTGCTCCCTTTCTCCTCTGATTTTGAAGTTAGTATACTACATGTTTTTTAGAATGAAAAGAGAAATGTGAAAAAAATTATAAAAATTCGTATTGATGACTAAATATTTATATAGATATTTCTTGTATTGGAAAATAATTGAGAGATTGGAATAGATTTTTGACATGCTATAATACAAATAGAATTAGAAGGTGACAAGGGGATATTCAAAATGATAAGTAAGTATGAACAAATTTATACGGAGATAAGTAATTCAATTGATAGTCGTACATTACAGGAGGGATGTAAAATTCCTTCTGAAACAGAGTTAATGAAGCAGTATGAAGCGAGTCGTGGAACAGTAAGAAAAGCGGTGGATTTATTACAGGAACGTGGATATGTACAGAAAATACATGGTAAGGGTGTTTTTGTTTTAAAACGAAAAAATATTGAATTCAACTTTGGTGGAATTGTGAGTTTTCAAGAAGAAAATGAAAGGTTGGGCCGCCATTGTATAACAAATGTTGTAGAGATGAAGGAGCTCGAAGCAACAAAAGATATAGCAAAATTATTAAACGTAAAGGCAAAAGCGAAGATAGATCATATTAAACGTGTTCGAAATATTGATGGAGAAAACGTGATTCTAGATGTAAACTATTTTGTATCTGAATATATTCCAGGATTATCAAAGGAAATTGCCGAGAAATCGATTTATAAATACATTGAGAAAGAATTAGGATTACATATTAGTTATTCACAACGTGTTATCGAAGTGCAGCCTTGTACAGAAGATGATCGTAAGTATTTAGATTTGAATGGAACAGATTATGTAGTCGTTGTAAAAAACTTTACGCACCTTTATGATGGAAGTCAGTTTGAATATACGGAGTCACGTCACCGACTTGATATTTTTCATTTTTCGGATGTGGCACGGAGAAAATAAAGAGATGAAACGATAGATGTTTCATCTCTTTTTGTGTATTTCGATAAAAAATAATGCAAACTCGTATATACGAGTGTTGACTAACTTATATATACGAGTTAATATGTAATTGTAAACGGTATCAAAAAAAGAAAAGAGGGACGGGATATGGGGAAAGATTATCGTCAAACAGCAGAAGAAGTGCTGAAATATATTGGTGGTAAAGAAAATATTGACCAAGCAGCTCACTGTGTAACAAGACTTCGTATCGCTTTAAAGGATGAAAGTAAAATAGATAGCGATAAACTGCAAGAAGTTTCCTTAGTAAAAGGAGCGTTTCATAACGCTGGTATATTTCAAATTGTTATTGGTCCAGGAGATGTAGATCGAGTATATGCAGAATTGATAACGCTTGCAGGTATGAAGGAATCGACAGTTGCGGATGTGAAGGATTCGGGAAATCAAAAATTAAATCCGATGCAAAAATTTGTAAAGATATTTTCTGATGTATTTATGCCGATTTTGCCAGCAATTGTTACAGCTGGTTTACTTATGGGGATTAATAATTTATTAGGTGCTAAAGACTTATTTTTTGAAGGGAAAAATTTATTAGAGGTATATCCAAACTTAGGCGGGCTATGGGATTTAATTAATATGATGGCAAATACCGCATTTGTATTCTTACCAGCACTTGTTGGTTGGTCTGCGACAAAACGTTTCGGCGGCAGTCCAATACTCGGGATTGTAATGGGGTTAATGCTTGTACATCCTGATTTATTAAATGCATGGAATTATGGAAAAGCATCGGCAGGACTAGATGGACAAAAAATTGAGTACTTTAATATTTTAGGATTGTTCCAAATTGAAAAAGTAGGGTATCAAGGACAAATTTTACCGATTTTAGCAGCAGCATTTGTGCTAAGTAAAGTTGAGATTTTCCTGAAAAAACGTGTACCAAATGCGATACAACTATTAGTTGTACCGATTACAACAATCGTTGTGACGGGTGTATTAGCATTAGGAGTTATTGGTCCAGTTACACGTCATATTGGTGACTTATTAACAGCTGGTTTAGTTGGTGTATATGAAACAGTTCCGGCAATCGGTGCGGTTCTATTTGGAGCACTATATGCACCATTAGTTATTACAGGTATGCATCATATGTTTATTGCAATTGATTTACAATTAATTTCACAAAATGGTGGTACATTTATTTGGCCAATGATAGCACTTTCTAATATCGCGCAAGGTAGTGCAGCACTAGCAATGTTTTGGATTTCAAAAAATCAAAATGATAAAAGTATGGCATCAACATCAGCTATTTCAGCGTACTTCGGTATTACAGAACCAGCAATGTTTGGTGTGAATTTACGAAATAAATTTCCGTTTTATGCAGCTATTACGGGATCGGCACTTGCGGCAGTATTTATCACGTTAAATGGCGTATTAGCACCGGCGATTGGAATTGGTGGTTTACCAGCATTTATTTCTATTATTCCGAAATCGATTCCAATGTTTGTAGTTGGGATGATAATCGCAGTAGTAGTTCCATTTGTTTTAACGTGGTTATTTGCAAAGCGAGTAAAACAGAAGTAGGAGGCAGTTTAGCATGAAAGATTGGCATAAAAGTGTTGTCTATCAAATTTATCCGAAAAGCTTTAATAGCTATTACAATACAGAGACAGGCGATATAAAAGGTGTAACAGAGAAATTAGATTATCTACAAAAACTGGGTGTTGATTATATTTGGCTTACGCCCATTTATCGTTCACCGCAAAATGATAATGGTTATGATGTGAGTGATTATTATTCAATAGATCCATCTTATGGAACAATGGAAGAATTTGAAGAACTTTTATCAGAAGCGAAGAAACGTGAAATTGATATTATGCTTGATATCGTTGTGAACCATAGTTCGACGGAGCATAAGTGGTTTCAGGAAGCGCGCCATGATAAAAATAGCCCGTACCGTGATTTTTATATATGGCGTGATGAAAAGAATAATTGGCAGTCTAAGTTTGGTGGTTCCGCTTGGGAATATGATGAGAAAACAGGGCAATATTATTTGCATTTGTTTGATAAAACGCAAGCTGATTTAAATTGGGAAAATGAAAAGCTTCGGGAAGAAGTATACGAAATGATGCGCTTTTGGCTTGAAAAAGGGGTCAAAGGATTCCGGCTTGATGTTATTAACTTAATTTCAAAAGATCAACGTTTTTTAGATGATGAAGGAACAACTGCTACTAGTGATGGACGGAAATACTACACAGATGGACCTCGTGTTCATGAATATTTACAAGAAATGAATCATGAAGTATTTGAGGGGAAAGACGTAATCACAGTTGGAGAAATGTCATCTACAACAATTGATAATTGTATTAAGTATTCAAATCCAGAGCGGAAGGAATTAAGTATGACTTTCAGCTTTCACCATTTAAAAGTAGATTATCCAAATGGTGACAAGTGGACAAAAGCTGATTTTGATTTTGTGAAACTAAAAGAAATTATGTCGGAATGGCAAATCGAGATGCAAGAAGGCGGAGGATGGAACGCTCTGTTCTGGTGCAATCATGATCAGCCGCGCATTGTATCTCGTTTTGGTGATGATAAGCGGTACCGAAATGAATCTGCAAAAATGCTAGCAACGGCGATGCATATGTTGCAAGGAACACCTTATATTTATCAAGGTGAAGAAATTGGCATGACGAATCCAGGCTTTGATCATATCGATTTGTATCGTGATGTAGAATCTTTAAATATTTATAAAACGAAACAAGAAGAAGGCATGTCAAACGAAGAAATAATTGGTATTTTGCAGCAAAAATCTCGTGATAATTCGCGCACTCCTATGCAGTGGAATGAAGAAAAAAATGCTGGTTTTACAACAAGTACACCTTGGATTTCGGTTGCAGAGAATTACAAAAAGATTAATGTGGAAAACGCCTTACAAGATAGAGAATCTGTTTTTTATCACTATAAAAAATTAATTGCCCTTAGGAAAAAATATGACGTAATTACAGATGGTAAATATGAAATTATAGATATGAATCATCCGAATGTTTGGGTATATACTCGCGAGTTAAATGATGAAATGCTACTTGCAATCAATAATTTCTATGGAGAAACAATAACATATTCTGTGCCAAAAGAGATTAAAGTAAATGGGATGAAGCAAGAAATATTAATATCCAATTATGAGGATTCAGGTGAGGAGATTAGAAAGCTTATCCTTAGACCGTATGAATCCATCGTGTATCGATTTACTAAATAATTGAAATAAGAGGTTGGATGCCCATAGCATTCAACCTCTTATTAATTTAAAACGCCGCTATATAACATTTTCACTTCTACTTCAGGAGTAAATTTCACCTTTGGATAATCTTCTTTCCAGTTCTTTTTCTTCCACAAATCTGGATGATAAGCAATAAGCTGTCTGCCGATACCAAAGGCATCACAATGAGCTTTTTGGAGAGTTTTAATAATTTTTTTAGACTCGTTTGTAAGCTGTTTGGATAATTGCTTATTCAAATTTTCTCTTTCTTTTGTTTTATGCAATTGGCCTTTCGGATATTCGACGACAACGATTTGCAAGTGAAGTTTAATATTTACATGAACGTTATCATTTTTGTCTGTTGTCACTTTCAATTTTCTTTTTAGCCTCCCTTTACTTACTTCAAACGTCACATAATCAGATAGATTGGATGAGTCTTTACTCGATAATCTCTGCGTCATACGAGCAGTTTTCCCCATTTTCTCCGATAATAATACAAAGAGTACCGATTGTTCAGTAGGGAGAAGACCTGTTAATTGATCGTTGTGAAATAATGCTAGACCATTTGTTACAATTTCTTTTCCTTTTTCATATTTAAGGTAGAAAGAACTTTATCGAGTGGTAATTCAGTTTGTGTTAATAAAGGTTCGATAGCTAATTGATGAATTAAATTAGAATCTGCTAAAGATTCAATATAAAATAGAGTTCCTTTTCCATTTTGAAAAGGGAGATCGAGTTTTTTTAAATCATCAGAATGAAATAATTTGTTTTCAATATAATTGATATTTTCTTGAAGTGATGGGAATATAGGGTGTGTTTTATTTGCGGATTGAGTATTGTTTTGCTTTGTATGTACCACATTAGCCATCCCTTTCACATTGAGTAAAAAAATTATGATGTTAATTTGGGCTTTTTAGGAAAAAATTATGCTTTAATCTGTGTAAAATAAGAAGAATTATGAGAAGGAAAAATCATCCAAAGATGATTTTATTTTGAAGGGGATTTCATATAGTGTGGAAGTTTTAAAGGAGAATGTTCTCATGACTAAATCAAGTCTCAGAAACAAGCAAAGAGGTTAAATAGAAGATAAATGTTTGAGTGGTGAGGGCAAGTTATCGTCGGGGATTTGATTGTGTATGAAGCTAAGGTTTAGATATGATGAAATGTACGGATGTGATGAACTATTTGTAGAAAGTAGAGCAAAAAGGCGTTTGAATCGAATCAAAAATTTTTTTATTTGATCAAAGATAGTTTTGATCAAACACCATATTCATACTACAAACACATACATCTTTTGTACTATAAAGATTACGTCTAATGGTATGTACAATTACATCATTTGATGAATAGGAAATTTATGAAAATCAATTTATACTAATATTGTGTCTTGCCTGTTTAGGTGTAGTACACAGCCGGTGATTGGCTAGTGGAAGTTCTTCCATTTTGCCAGTGCCGGTTTTTTGTTGGATAATAGAGAAAATGTATTCTTATAAAGAAAGAAGGGGCTGTTTTGAAAGATGTAGATTCTATTTTTATGAGAGAAAAAGTTGCTAGTTATTATCTTTATTTCATTTCTTTTCTTGGTTTGATTACTATAACTATATCTTTACTTGAAATTAAAATCCCTTCTCATCCAACAATACTGATATTGTTATTAATATTTATGGGGATTGCAGAGTATTTTCCTGTACGATTTTGGAGAGGAACTAGCTCGCTTACCTTTCCGATTATTTACGCTATGAGTTGGCAGTTTGGAATACATATGACTATTATTGCAATTGTATTTGTTACGCTAATTATTCATCTGCATCGTCGTTCGCCAGTGCAAAGAATGCTATTTAATAGTACCCAGCATGCTCTTAGTTTGATCTTGGCAGAATGGTTTTCCAATGAATGTCTGTCTTTATTGATTAGCAGAATGGATATGTCATTCCTGTATGAGAAATTAATATTCTTGTTATTGTTTTGCGTGTTTTTTTGTTTTTTCAACAACCGTTTTTACGATTTGTTAATGGTACTCCTTCCACAACCGTATTCAATACATCAATGGTATAAAAAAACCACAACGGTATTTCTTTGTGAAACTTTTGGTTTATTTTACGCTGCTCTGATGCATTTCTTAGTTAGTAAATATAGTGTGGAGATAAACGAGATTACAGTATTGTTTTTCTTTTTTCCACTTGTAGCAATTTCAGTTATCAGCTCTTTTTCTGTGCGAATAAGAATGGAGAAGGACCGATTATACGAACTGTTTCTTATTACAACAGAAATAAGTCGTGGACTAACCGGAGGGAATTTGAAGCATATAAAACAAGCACTTAAAGGTTTTTTTGGAATACAAGCATATGTAATATGGACAAAAGAGGATGGAAGCTGGAACCTTCTGTTAAAAGATGGGGAAGTTCGATCTGATATTTCTGATCATTCCGATAAAAGTGGAGCGTTTGAGGAAATCTCCCAAAATCTTATTTTTAATGATTGGAAAACTGGCATGGCTCCTGGAGATGAAATATTTGATGATATCATACGCTCGCTTGTATATTTCCCTCTTATTGTAAATGATGAATTAGTTGGAATGTTTGTTGCGGGAAAAAGTAGAAATGCGGGTTTTTTCCCTGAGGATGTACAGTCTTTAGCTACGTTTTCTAACCAATTAGCTAATGTAGTTAAAACAAGGATATTGATTTCTGAACAAGAAAAAAGAATGATTTTAGAAGAAAGAAATAGAATTGCACGCGAAATTCACGATGGTATCGCGCAAGCGTTAGCTGGGGTAATATTCCAACTAGAATCCGCCCAGAAAAAATATCGTGATAAACCAATTGAGATGCAGCAAGTAGTGGAGAAAAGTATAAAAAAATTAAGGGGAAGCTTAGGAGAAGTTCGTTATTCTATTTATGCTTTAAAGCCGTATCCAACGCAACAGTTAGGACTTAAGCAAGCGATAGCAAGTAAAATAAAATCTGTAAAACAAGAATATGAAATAGACATTACATACCATGAAAGAGGTCATTCTCGCACAATCAGTTTTTCTAAAGAAAGAGTTCTTTTTGATACATTTCAAGAGAGTTTACAGAACATTGTTAAACATGCACAAGCAGAAAAAGTTGATGTGCTGTTAAGCTATCAGCGTGAGCACGTACTTTTAAAGGTGAAGGATAATGGAGTTGGTTTTTCACTATTTGAGTCTATGGTTAAAACGAAGTGTGAGCCACATTATGGTATATTACATATGAATGAACAAGCTGAACAGCTAGGTGCTACTTTACAGATTGATAGTTCTATAGGGAAAGGGACAGAAATTACATTGTTAATTCCAGATTCACAAACAAGGGGTGCGTAAAATGATTAAAATATTAGTAGTGGATGATCATGCTTTTTTACGAGACGCAATTCGCAGCATATTAGAAGTTGAATCTGATATAAGGGTAGTTGGAGAAGCGGTCTCTGGGGATGAAGTATTGGAAAAAGTTGAGGAATGTGAGCCAGATTGTATTTTGATGGACATTAATCTTCCTGGGAAAAATGGAATTGAAGCTACGGCGTTAGTGAAAAAACAGTATCCGGCCTGCCGAGTGCTTGCTTTTACTATGTATGAGCATGATGAATATTTAATGGATGCGCTTCAGGCGGGTGCTGATGGCTATTTGTTGAAAGATTCATCATCAGAGCAAGTAGTAGCAGCAATTCGAATGTTACATCAAGGCGATTCTGTTATTCATCCGCGCATGACGAAAAAATTAATTACGTATCATCAGCAACAAATAAAAGTAGAATCAAACGAAAATGAACTGACAGAGCGTGAAAAGGAAATTCTCTTTGAATTGGTTAAGGGGCTTAGTAATAAAGAAATTGCTGAAGCTCTATATATTAGTGACAAGACAGTTAAAATTCACATCAATAAAATTTTTAAAAAACTCAATGTAAAAAGTCGTTCGCAAGCGGTTATTTATGCTGTTCGAAATCAGCTGGTTCCGCTTAACTAAATAAGAGATGTCTAAAAGAACTATCACGTTTCTTTATTCTATATTTTGAAGAATAAAGAGCAAGATAGTTCTTTTGTACTATTTAGGTGTAGAATCATTAGAACAAAAATTACTCCTTTTGTCCAATATTCAGAAAAATCAAAATGTGGAATAATAAAAATAGAATTAAAGTTTCATTCTATTAATAATTCATTTTGTGAAAATTTGTTATTAGAAATAAAATGTGGGGGGCTTTTATAGAAAAAATTAAAATGAGCGGTCAGCTAGATGAAATGTGGGGATGGTAGCAGTGCTGGTTATTCTTAATTATACGAAATAAAGGTTCAAGATTGATAGAATTACCAATACTGAACAAGGTTTTGAGAATCAATTCGTTTCGAAAAATAACTTTGTAATTATAAGGGGATGCCATATGAAGAAAAGAAGATTTGGAAAGATTCTTATTGGAACGTTGACTGCTGGTATGTTATTGTCTCAAGGAATTCCATATAACGTATTGGCAGAAGAGGTAAATACATCTACTTTAACTGGTATTGATGATGCAAATTCTGTATTGAAAGGACTTACAAAGGAACAACGTAATGCTTTAAAAACATTAGATACAAAACCAGGTTTTGTTATTTCACCAGGTATCAATACAGCAAGTCCTGATAATGTGAATGTAATTGTAGAGTTCAAGCAAGCTCCTGCTAAAATTGAGGTGCTAAAACAAGCAGCTAAAGGGAAAAAATTAGCTCTTTCTAATGCAGAACAGAAGGTGGAAGCATCTCATAAAGGATTTAAATCTGAGCTCGAACAGCTTCGGAAAAAGAAAGATAAAGGAGAAAATTTCAAATCTGCCAAAATAACAAGAGAATATAAGAATGCTTTTAATGGTGTGGCAATGTCGTTACCTGGGAATATGATTGAAGACTTAGTTCGCACTGGTATCGTTAAGCGCGTATGGGAAGATCAGGAGGTCAAAATTGCTCTGCCGAAAGAAACAGCTAAGACTGCTGCCCAGCCAAAAATGGCAGATAGTGTACCACAAATCGGTGTGGACAAGCTTCATGATGAAAAAATAACAGGTAAAGGAATTAAGGTGGGGGTGCTGGATACAGGTATCGATTATAACCACCCTGATTTAAAAGATGCATATAAAGGATATCGTGCAACACAAGGGGAAGATCCAACAAAAGTAGATCCAAACTCTATAAAAGGATGGGACTTCGTAAATAACGATGCTGATCCAATGGAAACAACATATAAAGACTGGCAAAATTCTGGAGGTTATCCTGAGATTTATAATGGAAATGCATATTATACATCTCACGGTACACATGTAGCTGGAACCATTGCTGCGGATAAAAAGAATAACGTAGATCATGCGGTTAAGGGAGTTGCTCCTGATGTAGATTTATATTCATATCGTGTATTAGGACCGTATGGAAGCGGACAAATAAATGGTATTCTTGCTGCGATTGATAAAGCAGTGAAAGATGATATGGATGTTATTAATCTATCACTGGGTGCTTCTATTAATGATCCTTTATACCCTACTTCTGTGGCAGTGAATAATGCTATGCTAGCTGGTGTTGTCGCAGTTGTAGCGGCAGGAAATAGTGGACCAGAAGAAGGGACTCTTGGGTCACCTAGTGCGGCAGCACTTCCGATTACAGTTGGAGCAAGCGACGCTGCGATGACTATTCCAACGTTTTCTGCTGATACGGGTGATTTACATGTAGATAAGATGATGCTACTTGGAAAAAGCTTTGCTGATAAGCTTGAGGACTTAAAAGGACAATCCTTATCTGTTGTATATACAGGCCTTGGAAAATCAGATGATTTTTCAGGGAAAGATGTAAAAGGAAAGCTAGCGCTCATCCAGCGTGGTGAGATTACATTTGATGAAAAAATTAAAAATGCGAGGGAAGCAGGCGCGAAAGCTGTCATTGTGTACAACAATGTGGATGGTGAAATTACAAGTTATCTTGGAGAAAGTACTTCATCTATTCCATCTTTCCGCTTAACAAAAGAAGATGGTGAGAAATTACAAGCAAAAGCTGCCCAAGGGGATGTGTCCTTAGCATTTGGAGAACTGAGTAATACAAAAACAGAGGGAGATCACCTAGCTGATTTCAGTTCACGAGGTCCTGCAAGTAAAACAGATGATATTAAACCAGATATAGTAGCGCCAGGTGTGTCTATTTTCTCTACTGTTCCTGAATATATTAATGATCCAAAGGATGGCGAAAATTATCCAGTAGCATATGGACGTATGTCGGGTACATCTATGGCAACTCCTCATACTGCGGGGGTAGCAGCATTAATTTTACAAGAAAATCCAAACTATAGTCCATTTGAAGTAAAAGAGGCGCTTATGAATACAGCGGTAGATTTAAAAGAAGAGCGCTCCGTATTTGAGGTGGGATCAGGACGAATTGATGCGTATCGTGCAGTTCATACGGATACATTTATTGAGGTTATCGATAAAACAACAAATGTGGTAAACGATGAAGAAGTAGAAATTGAAGAAAAAACTGGTTCTATTGCATTTGGTTATAAAACGCAATTAGCAAATGGACCAATTAAAGATAAGCGAAAAGTTCTGATTAAAAACAACAATAAAACAGAAGCAAAAGAGTTCAAACTAGAAGTAGAGTTTTCACCAACAAGTGTAGGAGTGCAAGATGCAGCGAAGAATGGTGTGAAGTTGAATGTACAAGATTCTATTAAGGTAGCACCGGGGGCATCCGGAGAAATTCAACCGGAAATTCTTATTCCGGAAAACGCAGAGTTTGGTAGATATGAAGGGTACATTCATATTTCAAATAAAAACAATGAAAAAGAAACGTATCAAGTGCCATTTGCAGTGAAATTCACAGAAAAAGGAATTGCAACTGTAGATTTGCTTAGAGATGCAATGGCGACAGATGCATCTAACTTCCATCCATTTATGGGAAGACCGAGCTCACCGTTGACATTTAAATTAAATAGTCCAATTGAAACCATTGATGCAGTGGTGAAGGATCGAAAAACAGGAAAGGCGTTAGGAATTGTCGGTACACTTAATGCAAGCAGTCTAACACCGAATGTTGAATATATGATGTTCGATGGTATGGGAGGATATGTGTTCCCATTTACAGGAGATCCGAATCATCCAATTGGAGATAAACGAGTTACGCTGCCTGATGGAGATTACCAACTGGATTTCGTTGGATACGACAAAGAAGGGAAATCTTATACAAAAGGTGATAGCGTAATTATTGATAATGTCAAACCTGAAGTGAAATTTGCTGATGTACAACCTGGTGTTCATGAGGTAAATGAATCTATGTTCACAGAAGAAGATGGTCAAAGGGCATTATGGGTCCACGGTAATATTTATGATTCTACGGTGGATGCATTAAAGGCAAAAGGCCTCCAGTATGACCAAAAGGCTAATGAAATTGTATATTATCAAAACTCCGCCTTCCCGTCAGGTTGGTTGAATACAATTCAAGCCAACGGTGATTTTAAATTTGGTGTACTTCCAGAGGAAATTAAGGAACCGCTAGATTTAAGGCTATTTGGATATGACCTCGCAACTGCAGCGAATATGGCGAATGGATTTAAAGATTACGTCTTTGTTAAAGAAGGAACAGAATACGCTGTGCCAAGCTATGACAAAAACAAAATAAAATTAGGAGACAAAATTACGTTAACTTTAAATCTAAACAATGTGAAACAACTTATGACAGGTACATTTGAGGTTCCTTATAGTAAACAGTTGTTTAAATTTACAGATGTGAAACCAAATCCAGCTCTTACGGAATATGCAAAACAACATGGATTAAATATCAAGTTAGAAGATCCGGTGATAAATGAAGAAGGAGCTTGGGAAAATAAAGTAAAAGTTGGCGCATCTGTAGAAGGAGCAGAATTTAAGGGATTAGATGGAGACACACCATTTTTAGATGTTACATTCGAAATGACGAGTGATGAATATTTTAATGATTTAACTGTATTTGGAGCAGATAAATTCTCTTATACAAAAGCTGGTGCGTCAGAGTCTGTTGAGATTCCTATTTTTAAAGAGAAAGCCTTTTCTGTTGTTTCGAAGCATTCAACGGTTACAGGATATATTGGTCCGGAAGCGTTCTTGAATGAAGGGGGATATCTAAATAAGAACGACTACACAAAACTAGGAGCAAAAGTGTACGCGGTTGGCAAGGATGGAAAGAAATACACAGGAACGGTTGATGATAACGGTCAATTTGAAATTCACAATGTTCCTGTAAGCGATAAAGAATACGATATTTTTGTAGAAATGCCGGGTCATTTAAATAGCAAATTAACAACAAAAATAGGTAAAATGCAGGACGGGGAATTAGTAGGTCAATATTTTAGAGCTTATATGGATGATAACCTTGCAGGTGATGTGAACGGCGATAAAATGGTGGATATTCAAGATGCTAGAATAGCAGCTCTATCATATGAAAAAGGAAAAGTAACTGTCAAAGATGGCGATGTGAATCAAGACGGTGTTGTAAACGAAACAGATATACGTTTTATCGAGAAGAACTTCTTGAAAAAGGGTCCAGATGCTAAAGAAAATCAGAAACCAAAAGAAAATGTTGGACCAGTAACGTTAGAGAAAATCTTGCGCTCGATTGGATTAGAACCGAAAAAATAAGTAGGCACAATTTTATGCTATTAAACAGCTACTATAAAACCAATTAGGAATGTGCTTCCATCATTAATGAGGACCGGTAATGCTTCACGGTAACGTTACCGGTTTTTCTTCAAATAGTTCTATAGTGAAATGTGTTTTGGTACTTGAATTTTAACATTAAGTAATTAAAATTGGTTAGTTTTTAACGTGGAATAGTTTACTAGCTTGTTTATTATTTTTCGTGCAATTGATACGTGATCTATAACTTGAACTTTTAAAATAGGGGGATTATTGAAATGGGTCTTAAGAAAAAGCTTGGTATAAGTGCTATGACTGCGGTTCTTGGTTTATCTTTAATTGGGGGAGGAACGTATGCGTATTTCAGTGATAAAGAAGTGTCAAATAACACGTTTGCAGCTGGTACTTTAGACTTGAGTGTTGATCCTAAAGTTGTTATTGATGTAGATAATCTTAAACCAGGTGACGAAATGGAGCGTGGGTTTCAACTAGTTAATAAAGGTACATTAGCGATAGGAGATGTGAAGCTTCTTACTGATTACACTGTAATCGATGCTAAAGGAGATAATGGAAATACTGATTTTGGGGATCACATCCGCGTTGATTTCTTATGGAACTTAGATAAAAATACAGTACCTATATGGTCTACTACATTATCTGAATTGAAGGAAGCTACACAAAATGGAAATATTCCTGATCTTGTGCAAAAAGGTATTGTAGATCGAGAAGAAAATGGACTTGCTCCAGGTGATGATGATACTTTCTATGTAATGTTTACATTTGTAGATAACGGCGAAGATCAAAATGTGTTCCAAGGAGATGCATTGAATTTAAATTGGACATTTAATTCGATGCAAACAGAAGGTGAAGAGAAGTAAATGAATGTGTGGGCTCAAAATAAAATTTGATTAAAAGGTTGCTGAGAACATTCATTTTATCATGAAAAGAATCCCTTATATTTTGAACAAAGATTGATCGAAATATAAGGGATTTATAACTTACCGCTTCTTTATAAACTTAGAAATTCGGTTTCTATACTATTTTGTTCGAAACGAATGGTAGTAGGTCGCCATTAATGTCATTAACATTGGAATGGTAATGACAAGTGAAAATAAAAAGATTGTTGAAAATATTGTACTTAATAATCCTGAACTTACTGAATGAACTATATAACTTACAATAAGCAGAGCCATACTAATTGTGACTGTTAATAGAACTGGTTTTCTAAGGTTTTTTATTTTTTCCTGCTTTGTTTCTTTATCTGTATAAATTGGTTTCGTACCAGGTTTTGCTTTAAATAGGTGCATAGTATAACTCGAGCAAATATATTCCCAACCTGCCAGTTCAAACATTTCAATATATTCTTCTAATTCGTTTTCTGCTAATTCTCTTATATCAAGATTAAAAATAACATCTTCAGCAACACCTTTTTCCAATTCATATCCCATTTTTTTGAAGCGTTTCACAATCCAGCCTTTTGTGGCATACTTTCTTAGCTTTTGTAAGTCTTTTCTTTCTGAAAAAGCAATTCCATTTGACAGTATGTATTTTGTTTTCTCCATTTTAGTTCTCCCCTTTTAATCCATTTTCAGCGAAATCAACCATCGTTTTACGTCTCAAAATATCTTGTTTCAACACTTCCCTACCTTTATCTGTTAAAACATATACTTTTCTACGTGAATTTGAATCATCAAATAACTCAATGTAAGATTCGGTTATTAACTTTTTAATAATTGTGTACAGTGATGCAGGTCCAATTACTACTTGACCTTCTGTTAATTCTTCAATCAAACTCATCACTGCATAGCCATGCCTTGGTGTTGTGAATCCTGCCATAATATAAAATACAGAATCAGTTAACTGCTCTAATGATTTCATTTTCTCCCTACCTTCTTTATATCACTTTACGATATATCTGAAGATGATATATCATAAAGTGATATAAAGGGCAATAAGAAGACGGAGTGAATATTAAATTTTATTCCATCTTTAAAGGAGATTATTGTAAAATTTTAGTTTAAATTCACATTTAGGCATAGGTTTCTTATTTTACAGAATGCCGGGAGGTTCTAAATGATTTCCCACCCGCCTGAACAAAAAAGGTTGATGTGATAATCAATCTTTTTGCTTTTAGATCCCTTCTATTTATAAAAATTAGCTTGATCATTCTATTCATAGCAGTATTTTTCACGTTCATGGCGAATTAAATAAGGGATACATAAAGGGGGATTAAATATGGAAATAGCCGTAGAGAGAGTTTTCACCAATGAAATTTTGGAAGAAGCTGCAAACTTATTTAACGTTATAGTGGAGAAAAATCCGCTTGGAGATTTTGAAAACTATATTTTTCATGCAAAGGATGAAAAAGGCGCATCTTACGTATTAAGATTAACGCACTCTTCTCATCGATTTGAAAAACAAGTAGAAGCAGAATTAGATTTTTTACAGTATCTAGGGGAGCATGGAGCTAAGATTGCTAGACCATATTATTCAAAATCTAGAAAACTTGTAGAAAGGATACAAGCAGTAGATGGAACTTTCTTTTACGCTTCTTTATTTGCGTATGCCAAAGGAGAGAGAGTAAAAGATTCAACATCTATTTATTGGGGAGATGATCTTTTTGAAGCATGGGGAAAAGCGATTGGTCAACTTCATCGTCTTACAATAAGTTATCCTAATACAGGATATCGTGATACATGGGAGATAGAAGAGAAAGCGATTATTGATCAGTTAGAGGATAAACAAGTAAAAAAGATTGCATATGTATTAATTGATAAAATAAAGATGCTTCCAATAGAAAAGAGAACTTTTGGCCTTATGCATGGTGATATTCATCAAGGGAATTTCCATTATGATGGGAAAGAATTGACGATTTTTGATTTTGATGATGCAACTTATAATTATTTTATTCATGATTTAGCAATGGTTATTTATTATTCCGTTCTTTCGAATGTATGGAAGACTGAACAAGAAAAAACATTGTTTGCACGTAAACAACTGCAAGTGTTACGAAAAGGTTATGAGTTAGAACATCAATTAGATGAAAGTTGGTATGAATCCCTACCATTATTTTTACGTCTTCGTGATATTGGTTTATATGGTACGATTCAGAAGAAGTTCAAGGGTAAAGAAATGCCAGTATATTTTCAAAAACTAGCAGATGAACTGTATGTAAGGATTATAAAACAGGAAGCCATTGTGAATATATAATACAGATGTAATGTAACAAAGTATGTATATCGAATATATACTTTGTTTTTTTATACAAAAATATGTTTGTTTTATCAAAATAATATTGTCATAGACTATAGATACATTTATAATTTTTATATATTCTGAATATTCTTTATAAATAAAAGGAGGGGAAATGGATTGGAAGCTTTCGTTACTTGGCTAAATAATATTGTATGGAGTCCCGCACTTGTTTATTTATGCTTAGGAGTAGGTCTATATTTCTCAATACGAACGAGATTTTTACAAGTTAGGCATGTAGGGGAAATGGTGAGGCTTACATTTCAAGGAGAAAAGTCAGAAGCGGGTGTTTCTTCTTTCCAAGCGTTAGCACTTTCTTTATCAGGGCGCGTTGGAACAGGGAATATCGCTGGTGTAGCAACAGCAGTTGCTTTTGGTGGACCGGGAGCAGTCTTTTGGATGTGGGCTGTGGCATTTTTAGGAGCGGGATCTGCTTATGTAGAATCAACACTTGCTCAAATATATAAAACGAAGCATCAAGGACAATTTCGTGGTGGCCCAGCGTATTACATTGAAAAAGGATTAGGGATTAAGTGGTATGCACTTGTGTTTGTCGCTGCTACAATCCTTGCAACAGGCATGTTGCTTCCAGGTGTTCAAGCAAATAGTATTGCCTTAAGTTTGGAAACAGCTTTTGGTATTAATACATCTGTCTCAGGTGCAGTATTAGTCGTTGTATTAGCACTTATTATTTTTGGTGGGGTTAAGCGTATTGTTAACGTAGCACAAGTTGTTGTGCCATTTATGGCGGTTGGGTATATACTTGTTGCTTGTGTAATTGTTTTTATGAATATTGAAAAGTTGCCTGAAGCATTTATGTTAATTATAAAAAGTGCATTTGCATTAGAAGCCGCTTTTGGAGGGATTATCGGTTTAGCAATTTCTTGGGGAGTAAAACGTGGTATTTATTCAAATGAAGCAGGTCAAGGAACAGGGCCACATGCTGCGGCAGCAGCGGAAGTATCACATCCAGCAAAGCAAGGACTTGTGCAAGCATTTTCCGTTTACATTGATACATTATTCGTTTGTTCAGCAACAGCGTTTATGATGATTATTACAGGCATGTATAACGTATTTGATGCAAGCGGAAAAAACTTCATTGTAAACAAATTAAATGGTGCAGAACCGGGTCCTGGATATACACAAGCTGCAGTAGAATCTGTATTCCCTGGATTTGGAAACGGCTTCGTTGCCATTTCTCTATTATTCTTCGCTTTTACAACAATTATGGCGTATTACTACATTGCAGAAACGAATATTGCCTATTTAAATCGTGATAAAGATCGTCCATGGATGTCACTTGTTTTAAAAATTGTTTTCTTAGGTGTTGTATTCTACGGCTGTGTAAAAACAGCAGCAACCGCTTGGGCTCTTGGTGATATCGGCGTAGGAATTATGGCATGGGTGAATATCATTGCAATTTTATTCCTACAAAAACCAGCACTCCTGGCATTGAAAGACTATGAAAAACAGAAGAAAGAAGGAAAAGATCCTGTATTCGATCCTCGCGAACTAGGAATTAAAAACGCTGATTTCTGGGAGCATGAATACGGAAAAGATAAGAAAGAAGAAGTTTCATAATAGAGTATTTGTAAAATAATAACGGACAGTATCTCTGTCCGTTATTGTTCAAATAATGGGTATTTCTATTTGCGTGGCCGAATAAAATTTGAATCAGGTAAGCTTGACTTTATTAATAATTGGGCCAAGTTAAAATACGATGAAATTAGGGTGGAAAGGGGGAAAAAGATTGATTGCTTTTCGTGATGTAAATAAATTTTATGGTAACTTTCAAGTTTTGAAAAATATTAATTTACAAGTTCAAAAAGGAGAAGTAGTTGTAATCGTCGGACCATCTGGATCTGGAAAAAGTACATTACTTCGCTGCATTAACCAATTGGAAACTATTACAGAAGGAGAATTAGTAGTACAAGATGTTGAAGTACATAATCCGAAAACAGATCTGAATGAGTTACGCCGGAATATTGGAATGGTATTTCAACATTTTTATTTATATCCACATAAAACAGTACTTCAAAATATTACACTTGCACCAATAAAAGTAAATAATGTAACAAAAGAAGAAGCGGAAGAAACAGCAAAGTACTATTTAGAGAAAGTAGGAATTCCAGAGAAAGCGAATGTGTATCCGCAGCAATTATCTGGGGGGCAACAACAACGGGTAGCGATTGCAAGGGGATTAGCAATGAAGCCAGAAATTATGCTATTTGATGAGCCAACTTCAGCACTTGATCCAGAGATGATCGGAGAAGTGCTTGATGTAATGAAAACTTTAGCAAAAGAAGGGATGACGATGGTTGTCGTGACTCATGAGATGGGATTTGCGCGTGAAGTAGCAGACCGCATCATATTCATGGATGAAGGACAAATCATTGAAGATACAAAGCCAGTAGACTTCTTTGCAAATCCAAAGCAAGAAAGAGCACGATTGTTTTTAAGCAGGGTGTTAAATCATTAGAGGAGGGATTTCATGTTAAAAGCGAAAAAACTGTTTGTTTTAATTGTATTTTCATGTTTATTTACTCTTATCATAGCGGGTTGCGGAGGTAAGAAAGAGACGTCTAAAGAAGTGTCTAAAGAATCTTCTGGCGGGAATATAGTAGACCAAATTAAAAAACGCGGAAAACTAGTGGTTGGAGTTAAAAATGATACAAACTTATTTGGATTGAAAGATCCTGCAACAGGGAAGGTAGAAGGGTTTGATGTAGATGTAGCAAAAGCGCTTGCGAAAAAAATTCTAGGAGATGAAAGTAAATTAGAATTAAAAGAGGTAACTTCCAAAACGCGTATTCCAATGTTAAAAAACGGTGATATTGATGCGATTATCGCAACGATGACAATTACAGAAGAGCGTAAAAAAGAAGTTGATTTTTCAGATGTATATTTTAAAGCGGGACAGTCGTTACTTGTGAAAAAAGGAAGCAAGATTAAGAGTATCGATGATGTGAAAAGTGGCGTGAAGGTATTGGCGGTAAAAGGGTCAACCTCTACACAAAATGTTCGTAAAAAATCACCAGAAGCAACGGTGCTAGAATTTGAAAATTATAGTGAAGCATTTACAGCGTTAAAAGCAGGAAAAGGTGATGTACTTACAACAGATAATGCCATTTTATATGGTATGGCAAAACAAGATGCAAATTATCAAGTTGTTGGAAAAATCTTTACAGATGAGCCGTATGGAATCGCTGTGAAAAAAGGAGCAACAGATTTAACAAAGGCAATTAATGATTTGTTAAAAGAAATGAAAGCAAATGGAGAATACGATAAATTATATGAAAAATGGATTGGTGAAAAGCCAGAGAAGTAAAGTATAGAAAGAGTAAGAGGATGAGAGATACTCATCCTCTTCTTGTAAAGAAAGAGGGGGGAGCATTTGCCTGATTTTTCTATTCTTACAAACAATCTTGATTTGTATCTAGAAGGGTTTAAATATACAGTGATGTCTAGTGTTGTTGCACTCATTGGGAGTTTTATTCTTGGCATTATTATGGCAGTGATGCGAATTGCACCCATTCGAGTTTTGAATTGGTTTGGCGCGACTTATGTAGAATTCATTCGGAATATTCCACTCGTTTTAATTGCATTTGTGTTTTACTTTGCTTTTCCAGTAATGGGTGTCACATTAAATGGCTTTGTTGCTGGGACGGCAGCACTTACAGTTTATACAGCAGCATTTATTGCAGAAGCGATTCGAGCTGGAATCTTGTCAGTTCCGAAAGGGCAGATGGAAGCGGCACGTTCTTCAGGCTTAACATACGTGCAAGCTATGTATTATGTCGTTTTACCACAAGCTATTAAAATAGTAATTCCACCATTAGGAAATCAGTTTCTCAATTTAGTAAAGAACTCATCTATTCTTGGTATTATTGCTGGGGCAGATTTGATGTATCAAGGGGATTTAATCTCAACAAGAACATTTGTTACATTTGATGTATATATATTTGTTGGAATGTTTTATTTACTTTTAACTGTACCGCTTAGTATGCTTGTGCGTTACTTTGAGAAACGCTTAGCGAAAGGAGCGGTGTAAATGGACTTTCGAGGTGCTTATACAGGCGATCATATTTTATTTTTATTAAAAGGGCTACTTGTTACGTTAGAAATAGCTGTTATAGCAATTTTGCTTAGTTTTATTATTGGTAGTGTGGTTGGGACGTTGCGATATACAAAGATACCAGTCGTATCACAGTTACTAGGTTTTATCGTTGAAATCATTCGAAATTTACCGCTGCTTTTAATTATTTTCTTTACGTATTTTGCACTTCCAGAAGCTGGACTGAAATTAGAGATTACAACAGCAGCTATTGTTGCTTTAACGATATTTGAAGCAGCGATGATATCAGAAATTGTGCGAAGTGGCTTATTATCGATTGAAAAAGGACAAATTGAAGCAGCACGTGCCTCTGGACTATCATATGTACAAACACTGTGGCATATTATTTTGCCACAAGCATTGAGACGCATGGTACCACCACTTGTTAGTCAATTTATCTCTTTATTAAAAGATACGTCACTAGCGGTTGTTATCTCTTTGCCAGAACTCATGCATAACGCCCAAATTATTAATGGACAAAACGTAAACTATATGATCCCTACGTTATTACTTGTTGCTTGTATGTATTTTGTTGTTAACTACAGTTTATCGCTTGTGTCTAGAAAATTGGAGAGCCGTTAACTCTTACATAGAATAAGATGTAAGAGTTTTTTTATGTTTACATAGTATGGAAAATTTAGTTTGGTAGATATTTGTTTTTTAGTAGTGTAATTGTAAGATGGATAAAAGAATATGATATTTTATCAGAAAAGTTTTAATTTTATATAGAAATTGTAACCGCTTTCGTGTATATTTTTATTATCAGAAAATTTTAAAAAGAGATAGAGGGTTTTTATAGGGGAGGATTACGATGCAGCAAACAACGAACGAGAAATTACATCGTACGATGAAGAGTAGACATTTATTTATGATTGCACTTGGAGGTGTAATCGGAACAGGATTTTTTCTAGGATCAGGATATACCATTAACCAAGCGGGACCAGGGGGAGCGATTCTTTCTTATTTAGTGGGCGGATTTATTATGTATTTAACAATGCTTTGCCTTGGTGAACTAACAGTAGCGATGCCAGTTTCTGGTTCTTTCCAAAAATATGCGACGAAGTTTATAGGTCCTGGAACAGGGTTTATGATCGGCTGGCTGTATTGGCTTGGCTGGGCAGTTACAGTTGGTTTAGAGTTAACATCTATCGGTTTAATGATGAAAAGATGGTTTCCACATGTCGATGTTTGGGTATGGTGTCTTGTATTTGGAGTTATTTTATATATGTCAAATGCTATTTCAGCAAAGAGTTATGCGGAATTAGAATTTTGGTTCTCAAGTATTAAAGTTATTACGATTATCGCATTTGTTGTTCTTGGTGGTAGTGCGTTATTAGGATTTTTACCATATGACGGAAAAGAAGCAGCACCTCTTTTTTCTAATTTTGTAAGCGATGGAGGTTTGTTCCCGAATGGACTTGCTGCGGTACTTCTCACAATGATTACAGTTAACTTTTCGTTCCAAGGTACAGAGTTAATTGGGATTGCAGCGGGGGAGAGCCAAGAGCCGGAAAAAACAATTCCACGTGCAATTCGTAATACAGTATGGCGCATTATGTTGTTCTTTATTTTAACAATGACGATTTTAGTAGGTTTAATTTCTTGGAAAGACGCAGGAGTTATTGAAAGTCCATTCGTTGTTGTATTTGATAAAATCGGTATTCCATATGCAGCAGATATTATGAATTTCGTTATTATCACTGCGTTATTATCTGTAGCGAACTCAGGATTATATGCAGCGACACGTATACTATGGTCACTTGCAAATGAAGGAATGGCACCGGCTTCTTTCAAAAAGGTAAATAAGCGTGGGATTCCGATTACAGCATTAGTAGTTACAATTGCAGTAGCAGCATTATCTTTACTAACAAGCTTTTTAGCGGAAGATACAGTATATATGTACTTATTATCTATCGCGGGCTTATCAGCTGTCTCAAGTTGGATTATTATTGCCTTGTCACAACTTCGCTTTAGAAGCCAGTATATAAAGGGTGGCGGGAAATTAGAAGATTTAAAATATAAAACACCACTATATCCAATTGTTCCAATTTCAGCGTTAATTACAAATAGTATTGTTGTAATTAGTTTAGCGTTCATTCCAGAACAGCGTATGGCACTATATTGCGGCATTCCATTTATCATTTTCTGCTATGTGTATTATTATATAAATAAGAAACGGCAGCAAATTACGAAAGTGGAGATGGAAACAACGTATGAAACTAACAATCAAGCATGATGATATTGAAGCAGATTTATCGTATGGTCAATTAGCGATTGGCAAAGAAAACGGGTATTCACCGTTACAATTACTCGTTTCTTCTATCGCGGGATGTAGTGCAATTGTCTTCCGAACAATTTTAGAAAAGAAACGTATTACATATGAGGCGTTTACAATTGAAACTGAAATTGGAAGAAGTGAAGCTTTATCAAGACCGGTTGAAAGTGTTCATTTACATTACAAAATTAAAGCGCAGAATATTACAGAAGAGCAATTAGATAAGGCACTGCAACTTGCAGTGAAGAATTGTACGATTGTTCAATCTGTAAAAGATAGTATAAAGGTTACAGAAACAATTGAATTAATAAAGTGAAACATAAAGACGTGAGAATAGGGCACTCACGTTTTTATGTTTTAGAAAGAGGGGAAAGTGTAATGGACTGCTTAGGTTGTAAATTAGCAAACGAAGAAGAAAAAATATATAAAGTATATGAAGATGATTATGTAATGTGTTTTTTAGACCATGCACCTTTTTATCCAGGGCACACTTTAATTGTGCCAAAGCAGCACGTTTTAGAAGTGGATGAATTAGATGATGTTGTAGCCAAATCAATTATGGATGCGTCTAAGGTTATTACAAAAGCGATTAAGTCATTATATAAACCTGACGGAATTACAATTTGTCAAAATGGTGGAATCTTCAACGAATTAACACACTATCATATGCATGTTGTACCAAGATATAAAGAGCGCTCGTTTGCTGAGTTTTATACGGTACAACCTGGAGAAAAGCAGAATCATAATTTTGAAGAAACAAAGAAATTGTTAATAGAAGTAATAGAGCAAATACTGCACATTGAAAAGGCGTAAGAGGATTTGAACTGCACCCCAATTGTTGGACACTAACTAACAATTGGAGGTGTTTTTTTATGACCAAAT